>JAZDKP010000175.1:0-16647 GCA_043802925.1 Fibrobacterota bacterium
AAATCCGGGGCGGAGCCGCCGGCCGGCTCGTAAAGCCCAAAGCCGGTCCCACCCAGGCTGGCCGAAGGCAACATGCCCAGCGAGCCGCACAGCGCGGCCAGCTCGTCGCTCAAAATGTCGCCGAACATGTTCCCGCACAGCAGCACGTCGAACTGGGCGGGGTTCTTGACAAGTTGCATTGCCGCGTTGTCCACGTAGATATGGGTCAGCGAGACGTCCGGAAAGTCTTTGGCCACGCCGGCCACGACTTCGCGCCACAACACCATGGTCGTCAGCACATTGGCCTTGTCCACGGAATGGACCTTTTTGCGGCGGAGCCGGGCGTATTCAAAAGCCCGGCGGGCAATCCGCTCGATTTCATAACGGGTGTAGGCCATGGTGTCGAACGCGCGCTCCGAAGGGCCTTTGCCTTCGCGGCCTTTGGGCTGGCCGAAGTATACGTCGCCCGTGAGTTCGCGAACGCAAAGGATGTCGAACCCCCGGGCCGCGGTTTCGGCCCGCAAGGGGCAGGCATCCGCGAGCGCCGGATACAGGCGTGTGGGCCGCAGGTTGCAGAACAGCTTGAAGTGTTTGCGCAACGGGAGGAGGGCTGCGCGCTCGGGTTGTTTTTCAGGAGGCAGGTGTTCCCACGGAGGGCCTCCTACGGAGCCGAAGAGAATGGCGTCCGAGGCTTCGCAAAGTTTGAGCGTGGAAGCGGGTAACGCTTCGCCGTGATGGTCGATGGCCGCACCGCCCACATCGGCCTCCTGCCAGGTGAGTTCGATTCCGAATCGGGTTTTTACCGCGGTCAGAACCTTGAGCGCCTCGGCCATGACCTCGGGTCCGATACCGTCGCCGGGAAGAACCGCTATTTTTGCCATGATGCTATTCCTAACGGGTTGTTAAAAAAAGTTCAGTATCGTTTGTCCGCGAATTCCACCCAGCCGCCGGCGTCGACCAGCGAGGCGTCAAAGTCGAGTAGCGTGAATGAAAACGGTTTCGTCTCGCTTCCGTTTTTAACGGTCAACTTGCGGCCGGAAAGATCGATTTCCATGACCGTGTCGTTGGAAGGCGTTTTAAAAATCGCTTCGATGTCCGTCCGCGGCAGTTCGATAGCGAGCAGGCCGCAGTTGAACATGTTCTGCCGGAAGATGCGCGCAAAGCTTTCGGCCACCACCGCGGTGATGCCATTGACCTCCAGCGCCCAGACCGCGTGTTCGCGGCTGGATCCGCAGCCGAAATTGGCGCGGGAAACGATGACGCGTTTGCCCGCGATGTCGCGGCCGGCATTGAAACCGTTCACCTTCAAATCCTCGAGGCAGTGCGGTTTCAGCGCCTCCTTGGTGATTTCGGTCAGGTACTTGGCCGGGATGATTTCGTCCGTGTTGATGTCCGAACGGTCCAGGTATAGGATTTTACCGGAAAAGTCCTGCATATCGGATTCCTTCCTTATAAATATTTGCGCGGGTCGGTCAGCACGCCCGTGATTGCGCTGGCCGCGGCCATGGCCGGGCTCATCAGGTGCACGGTGCCGCCGCGGCCCATGCGGCCGTAAAAGTTCCGGTTGGTCGTGCTGCCGCAGACTTCGCCGCTGGCCAGTACGCCGTTGCTCATGCCGAGGCAGGCGCCGCACGTGGGGTTGGTGACGCACACGCCCGCCTTCATAAAAATCGCAAGGAGTCCCGCTTTCAGGGCGTCCTGGTACACTTGGGGCGTGGCCGGCGAAACGATGGCGCGCACTTTTTTTGAGACCTGCCTGCCCTTTAGGATTTTCGCGGCGATGCGCAGGTCTTCGAGCCGACCATTGGTGCAGGAGCCGATGTAGACCTGGTCCAGCGGCGTGCCCGCGACCTCGGTGATGTCACGCACCTGGTCGGGCTTGAACTCCACGGTCACCTGCGGCACAAGCTTGGTCACGTCGAGGTTCAGCGTGCGCGTGTATTCCGCGCCCTCGTCCGAGCGCCACTTCGCAAAGTTTTCCGCGGCCTCTTCGACGCTCTTGAACGTCCCTTTGATGAAGGGCCACAGGTACTTTGCCGTCACCTTGTCGGGCATGCAGACGCCCGAGGTGCCGCCCGCCTCGATGGCCATGTTGCACAGGGTCATCCGGCTTTCCATGCTCATGGCGCTCACGACCGGACCGTGGAACTCGATGACGCTGTCCGTGGCGCCGTTAACGGTCAGCTCTTTGATGACGCGCAGGATGACGTCCTTGGCGTACACCCCTTTGCCCGGTTTTCCGGTCAGGTTGACGCGGATGCTTTTGGGCTTGCGGAAGGCGCACACCCCTTTGAGGATGCCGACCTCCAGGTCCGTGGATCCTACGCCCGCGGCAAAGGCGCCGAACGCGCCGTGCGTGCAGGTGTGCGAGTCACCCATGATGACCGTGTCGCCCGGCCGTACGAACCCCTTTTCCGGGAACAGGGCGTGGCAGACGCCGTTTTCGCCGATGTCAAAGAAGTCCTTGATTTTATGGCGGTGCGCCCAGTCGCGGAGGATTTTTCCCTGTTCCGCGGTCTTGCTGTCCTTGGCCGGGGTCACATGGTCAATGACCGCCTTGATTCGGGACGGGTTGAACACGCGATCCTTGCCGCGCCGCACCAGGTCGTTGATGGCGACCGGCGTGGTGATCTCGTGGCAGAAGACCGCGTCCAGTTTCAGGACATAGGTGCCCTTGTAGGGCTCATCGACTGTATGGGCGTCGAAGATTTTTTCAGTCAGCGTTTTTGGCATCTTTTTTCCTTGAGACGCCCCGGTGAGGCGTCTTTACTGTGTTGTCTTCCTAGTTACCACCTCTGCCGCCCACGCCCTTGACGCCCTTGGCCAGGGCCTTCCCCTGGTTTTTGGGGCGCAGGGAACGCGCCGCAGCGCCGGCCTGCCACATTTCGGAATTGCGCATGGCGGCCAGTTCGCGGTCCAGGCGTTTCTGATAGTCCTTGGCACCGCAGACCGTGATGACACGCCGGGCCTCGGCGCCGCTTGTCACGGCCTTGTACAGCGCCTTGAAGACCGGGAGCGTGGCTTTTTTAAACCGGGGGCGCCAGTCCAGCGCACCGCGCTGCGCTGTGGCCGAGCAGTTGGAGTACATCCAGTCCATGCCGTTTTCATCGACCAGGCGGATGAGGCTTTGGGTCAGTTCCTCAACGGTTTCGTTGAAGGCTTCGCTCGGGGAATGGCCGCCCGCACGGAGCACGTCGTACTGCGCTTCCATGACGCCGGCCAGGCAGCCCATGAGCACGCCGCGTTCGCCGGTAAGGTCGCTGTTGGTCTCGTGCTCAAACGTGGTGGGGAAGAGATAGCCCGAGCCGATGGCCACGCCCAGCGCAATGCAGCGCTCTTCCGCCCGGCCGGTCGCGTCCTGATACACGCCAAAGCTGGAGTTGATGCCCGCGCCCGAAAGGAAGTTGCGGCGCACATTAAGCCCGCTGCCTTTGGGCGCCACGAGGAGCACGTCCACGTTTTTGGGCGGCACCACATGCGTGGTTTTGCGGTACGTGATGGAGAACCCGTGCGAGAAATAGAGCGCCTTGCCGGCCGTGAGGTGCTTTTTCATTACGGGCCAGACTTTCATCTGAGCTGCATCGGACACGAGCATCTGGAGGATGGTGCCTCGCTGGCAGGCTTCTTCGAGGTCAAAGAGCGTTTTGCCGGGCTTCCAGCCGTCGGCCACGGCGCGATCCCAGTCCCGCTTGAAGGCCTTGGCCTGGCCGATGATCACGTTGATGCCGTTATCCTTCATGTTGAGCGCCTGGGCCGGTCCCTGGACGCCGTAACCGATGACGGCCACGACCTCGTTTTTCAGGACCCGGCGCGCCTTATCCAGTGAAAATTCCTTGCGCGTGACAACGCGTTCGCGGGTGCCGCCGAAGTTGATGATTGCCATTGTGAAACTCCTTTAGTAAAAAATTAATATCGATATCACTTACACTTCCGGATCGCTGACCGCCACTTTGCCCGTGCGTACCAGCTCCTTGATGCCGTACGGTTTGAGGAGCTCCACAAACCGGTCGATTTTCCGGCTGGGACCCGACAGGTCGATGGTCATGGTCTCCGTGGCCACGTCCACTATTTTTGCGCGGAAGGTGGCCGCGAGCTGGAACAGGTCGGACCGCCCCTTCTGGCACGAGACCTTGACCAGGATGAACTCGCGGATGATGTAGTTGTTCTTGTGCGAGATGTCGGACACCTTGATGATGTCAATCAGCTTGTTGAGCTGTTTGGTCACCTGCTCCACGCGCTCCTCGGTTCCCTTGACAACAATGTACACCTTGTAAATGTCGGCGTTTTCCGTGGGCGCGGCGATGATGCTTTCAATATTATAGCTGCGCGCCGAAAAAAGCCCGGTGATGCGCGCGATGACGCCCACCCGGTTCAGGACCGTCAGGATGATGGTATGCTGTTCATCATGCTCTTTCATTGTTGTCCCCCATGATGATGTCATCGATGGATTTTCCCGCGGGTACCATCGGGTAAACGTTTTCCGTCTGTTTGACCAGGAATTCCATGAGCACGGGCCCTTTATGACGGAAGCCCTCCTTGAGCACCTTTTCCACCTCCGCGGGCCTATCGGTCCGCAAGCCGTGTACCCCGCAGGCCTCAGCCAGCTTGACAAAATCAGGAAGGTAGGGCGCAGGGCAGTGGCCGTGCGGCCCTTTGCAGTGCCGGGGGCAGTCCGGGGTCTGCCGGAGACAGGTCTTGGAGTAGTGCTTTTCCCAGAAGAACTCCTGCCATTGCCGCACCATGCCCAGATACATGTTGTTGAGCAGCACAATCTTTACCGGGATGCGGTTCAAGGCGCAGGTGGTCAGTTCCTGCATGTTCATTTGCAGGCTGCCGTCGCCGGCCACGGCCACGACCAGCCGTTCGGGATAGGCCACGGCCGCGCCCATGGCCGCGGGAAAGCCGAAACCCATGGTGCCCAGCCCTCCGGAACTGATAAAGCCGCGTGGTCGCCGGTGGTTGTAAAAGAGCGCGGACCACATCTGGTTTTGCCCCACTTCGGTGGTGATGATGGCGTCGTCGTCCGCGAGTTCACTCACCTTTTCAACGACAAACTGCGGGTGGATTTCGCCGGTCATGTCCTGCTGATAGGCCAGGGGGTGTTTTTGCTTCCACTCCTCCACCTGCCGGTTCCAGTCATCCGGAAGGCGTTCGGCCACCTTTTCAATGAGCTCGGCCAGGACCTGCCGGGCGTCGCCCACAATGGGGAGGTCGGCTTTTTTATTTTTGCCGATCTCCGCCGGGTCCACGTCCACATGTGCAATCTGGGCCTTGGGGGCGAACGTTTTGAGGTCTCCGGTCACGCGGTCATCAAAGCGCGTCCCTATTGCGATGAGCAGATCGCATGTCTGGATTGCATAGTTGGCGGCCACGGTGCCATGCATGCCCGGCATGCCCAGGAACAGCTTTTCGCGCGTGGGCACGGAACCGAGTCCCATGAGCGTGACCACAACCGGGATGTGGGTCTTGTGCATGAACGCCAGCAACTCCCGGCTCGCTTCGGAAAGGATGATGCCGCCGCCTGTGTACAACAGCGGCTTTTTGGCGTGCGCGATGGCATGGGCCAGCTTGTCGATTTGCCGCGGATTGCCCTGCACCGTGGGCTTGTAGCCCGGCAGGTCCACCTCCTCGGGGTAGACGTAGTCCTTGAGCGTGGCATTGGTGATGTCCACGGGCAGGTCGATGGAGACCGGCCCGGGCCGCCCGGTGCGCGCGATGTGGAACGCCTCCTTGACTATGCGTGCAATGTCCTCGATACGCGACACCAGGTAGTTGTGCTTGCAGATGGATCGCGTGAGGCCCAGCATGTCCGCTTCCTGGAAGGCGTCGGTGCCGATGACCGCGGTCTTGACCTGGCCGCTGATGACCACGATGGGCACGGAGTCGAGTTTGGCCGTGGCGATGCCGGTGATGGTATTGGTGGCCCCGGGGCCGCTGGTGACCAGGCAGACGCCCACCCGGCCCGTGGCGCGGGCGTAGCCGTCGGCTGCGTGCGTGGCGCCCTGTTCGTGGCGCGTCAATATGAGGTCGATGCCCTTGGTGCGGTACAGCACGTCAAAAATGGGGATGACCACCCCGCCCGGGTATCCGAACAGAACGTCCACCCCTTCCTTTTTCAGGGCGTCGATGAGTATTTCACCGCCGGTCATGGTTGGCATAGTCTTCTCCTTGTCCTTTCAGCACCGCGCCCTTGTCCGCGGACAGGGCGAGGCCGGCATAACGTCCCAGTGCGCCAGTGTTGACGCGGGGCTTGCGTGGCTTCCACTGACGGCTTCGTTTGTCCATTTCAAGCTTCGATATTTTCACGGTCAGCTTTCCCCGAGGGATATCGAGTGACACGATATCGCCATCTTTAAGCAGCGCGATGGGCCCGCCTTCCGCGGCTTCCGGTGAAATATGGCCGATACAAGCGCCGCGCGTGCCGCCCGAAAAGCGGCCGTCCGTTATCAATGCCACGCTTTCGCCCAGGCCCCGGCCCATGATATACGACGTGGGGGACAACATCTCCTGCATGCCCGGCCCCCCTTTGGGCCCTTCGTACCGGATGACCACCACATGGCCCGCCTTCACTTTGCCCGCAAGGATGCCGTCGCCCGCCTCTTCCTGGCTGTTGAAAATGATTGCCGGGCCTTCGAACACGCGCATTTTTTCTGCCACGCCCGCGAATTTGACCACGCTGCCTTTTGGCGCCAGGTTGCCGTACAGGATGGCGAGCCCGCCGGTTTTACTGTAGGCGTTGTCGAGAGAGCGGATGACCGCCTTGTCTCGAATAGCCGCGGACTTGATGTTTTCACCGAGTGTTTTCCCGGTCACTGTTTTAGACTTCAGGTCGATCAGCCCTTTTATTTTTGCCACTTCCTTTAGGATGGCGCGGACCCCCCCGGCGCGATCCACATCCTCGATGTGATAGGCGCTGGACGGCGAGACCTTGCAGATATTGGGCGTCCGGTGCGAGAGCGCGTTCATGCGTGACATGTCGTAGTTCACCCCCGCCTCATGCGCCACGGCCAGTGAATGAAGCACCGTGTTGGTGGAGCCGCCCATGGCCATATCGAGCACCATGGCGTTGTCGAGCGACGCCTGAGTCACGATGTCGCGCGGCTTCAGGTTTTCTTTCACCATTTGCACGATGCGGCGGCCTGCGGTCTCGTAAAGCCGGTTGCGGCGGGGGTCCTGGGCCAGCACCGTGCCGTTGCCGGGAAGCGCCATGCCAAGGGCCTCGCAGAGACAGTTCATGGAGTTGGCCGTGAACATGCCCGAGCAGCTGCCGCAGCCGGGGCAGGCGGTGCGCTCGAGGTTGAGGAGCCCGGCGGCCGTCATTTTCTTTTCCTTTAACGCGGCCACGCCTTCAAACACGGTGATGAGGTCCGTGGCTTTTCCATCGGCGGATTTACCCGCGCGCATGGGGCCGCCCGAAACGAAAATAGTCGGGACATTGACGCGCATGGACGCCATGAGCATACCGGGCACGACTTTGTCGCAGTTGGGGATGCAGACCATGCCGTCGAAGCAATGGGCGCGGAGCATGGTCTCGACCGCGTCCGCGATGATTTCGCGCGACAACAGGCTGTAGCGCATGCCCATGTGGCCCATGGCGATGCCGTCGCAAACCGCGATGGTGTTAAAAACAAAGGGCACGCCCCCGGCCCGGATGACCGCCTGCTTGACCCGTTCGCCTATGGTGTTGAGGTGCGCATGGCCGGGTACAACGTCGGTATAGGAGTTGGCGATGGCGATGAAGGGCTTGCCAAAGTCCTTTTCCCGGACCCCGCAGGCGCGGAGCAGCGATCGGTGGGGGGCGCGTTCAAGACCTTTTTTGATGGTGTCGCTTTTCATGGCTTTTCCCTTCAAAATATAAGACCCTAAAAATAGCCTATTCCCGCTTTCAACTTCAAAACAAAAACCCCCTTCCGCTTCTTTTGGGAGCGAAAGGGGGTCTGATTTGACCGTTGGTAAGTTTGTTACCCTTCCGCTCCTTGGGGCGCAATAATAAGGCTTACAATAATAAGCGATACCGATTCGCCGGAATTAAAAGCAGAGGAGCTGTTTTTCATACCTATATAAAATAGTTTATGTTTTTTAAATGTCAATAGTTTTGTTGGTTCGCATTGACGGCGTGGCATTAGTTGCTTTGAAAAAACAAAGAAGCTATATTTACATGGTAGAAATAATCCATGAAAAAACTCATTCTTCTCCTGCTGCTTCTTACGTTTGTCCTGCCGGTGCAGGCACGCCGGGGCGGCAATTTCGGCCTCGGCATCATCCTTGGCGCGCCCACGGGCTTTGCTTTCAAGAAATGGACGAATTCGCAGAACGCGGTTTCGGGCGCCATTGCGTTCGGTTCCGGGGCCAGCGCGCATTCCAACTATTACTGGAGCGACCCGGACCTTTACCTGCAGGCCAGCTACCTGTGGCACAATTTCAACGCCATTCCGCTCGACGGCGGCGCGGCCATGCCGCTGTACGCGGGCGTGGGCGGACGGGTCATTGTGGGCGATCCTTTCCAAATGGGCGTACGCGTATGCGGTGGCGTCAGCATTATTCCGGCTTCCATGCCGCTGGACTTTTTCCTGGAGTTTGGCGTGACCGTCGATGTCTTTGAAGAACCCGGTGCCATGCCTGACGCGGGCCTCGGCGCACGTTTTTATTTTTGAACTGTCACGGCGCCTGACAAGGGCGCATCCCACCCGTTTTCAAAGCTGATTTCTTCCAGTGCCTTCCTTTTTTTCTCCCGCAGTGTTTCTTCCTTTGCATAACCCACGGACAGCAGGCAGGTGATTTTTACGCCCTTGGGTATGTCGAGGATTTTTCGGATTGATTTTTCGTGGAACCAGCCTATCCAGCAGGTGCCGAGTCCAAGGTCCACGGCCTTGAGCGCCATATGTTCCATGGCGATGCCGAGGTCGACCTGGTAATAGTCTATGCCGGAAATCGACCGGCCGATGGTGTTGGCGAGTAGGTCGAGTTTGGAACAACCCGCAATAAGGCAGGGTGCTTCCTTGAGGAAGTGGTTACCCACACCGAGCCGCATTCCTTCGTCGTGGATTTTATCGAGCAGGGCGCGGTCCGTGACCACCACAAAGCGCCAGGTTTGGCTGTTGCAGGCCGAAGGCGCCAGGCGCGCGGCCTCGAGCAGTGCGATAATCTGCGCATGGGTCACGGGGCGGTCCGGGTCATAGCTGCGCACGGACTGGCGTTTCCGGATAATCTCATCGAATGTCATAATACCCGTTTCCCTTCCTGCTTGGCCAGCCAGTCCAGCCCGAGCTCAATCAAGATCCGCTGTTAATGTCGTCGCGAGACTGCGAGCCCGGGTTTTTACCCCCGGCCGCTTTGGGCGGATCATTTTGGAACCTCATAATTGGTGATGACCAGCTCCTTGATGGCGCCCCGTTTTCCGGCATTGGAGTTGATCATCCGCCGGGCGGCCACGCGGCGGAACGTGAAGCCGGAATAGAGGTCCTCGAAAAAATGGTCGGACGGGTTTTCGTTTTTGGGGTCCGAATTGGAGAGCATGACTTTTGCGCCCGACGCGTCGAGCGTGCGGAACACGGCGGCCAGGTCGCGCTGGTCCTTTTCACTGAAAGCGCCGCTGCTGTAGGCCGTAAAACCGGCCGTGGCGCTTAAAGGGCGGTAAGGCGGGTCGAGATAGACAAATGAAGCGCGCGGATTGCCGTCCGCAACGAGGGCAACGGTTTTGCGGAAGTCCAGGGCCACAAGTTTTGTGTTCCGAAGCGTTGCGCCTGCGGCTCGGAGGTTGGCCTCGTTGTAGACCCGCTTGTTTCGGTGGTGGCCATAGGGGGAATTGAACCCGCCCTGGCTGTTGAGCCGGAACAGGCCGTTATAACAGGTCTTGTTAAGGAAAATGGTGAGTGCGCCTTTGCGGAGGCGGTCTCTGAGGCGCGTGGAACCGGAGGGAAGCGCGTTGTACTCTTTGCGGCACTCGTAATAGAATTTCCGCTGGCCGCCTTCATTTTTACGCAGGTAGGCATCGCGAAGCGAGGCAAGGGCCGCGATGAGCGGTTCGGTTTTATCGCGGACGAGGGTGTAGAGCGCGATGAGGGTGGGGTTGACATCCGAAAGATGGGCCGTTTGAAAATCGCAGCGCCCGGCCAGGTGGAAGAAGACCGCGCCGCCGCCGAGAAAGGGCTCGTAATAACGGGTGATGCGGCCTTGCTGGAGTTCTTTTGGAAAAAGTGGCTCGAACTGACGGAGGAGTTGCGTTTTGCCGCCCGCCCACTTGAGGAAGGGCCGGGCAACGGCGTCCCGCATCAGAAACCCCTCGATTTACGGATGCGCTCATATGCCGCGCTGATTTCCTTGAATTTTTTTTCCGCGAGCGCCTTGAATTCGTCGCCCAGGTGGCCGACCTTGTCGGGATGGTATTTCTTTACCAGTTCGCGGTATTTGGATTTTACATCATCGTCGGACGCATTCGCCGTGGTCTCGAGCAGGACATAGTCGCGGTCCGGTGTTTCATGGCGGTAATAGGATTCCGTGGAGCGTGCTTCGGGCCCCGGGATACCGAGCCCCTGCGCGATACGCGAGAGTATGGCCTTTTCTGCGTCCGCCAGTTCCTCGTCGGCCCAGGCGATTTCGTAAAGTATCTGCAGCACCGTGTGTTTGAAGGGCTCGTCCGCGTTTTCGCGAATCTGTGCGAGCACCGCGTCAAGGTCCACGGGTTTTTCGAGAATTTCCTTGTAGAACTTCATCAGGAGTACGGCGCGCGACATGCCAAAGGAACGTACGAGGTATTCCTTGAGCACCCTGACCTCGGACGCGCGGACCTCGTTGTCCGCCTTGGTGATGGCGGCCGAGAGCACGAGGAAGCTGACGATGAGGTCGCCTTCCTGTCCCTGGCCCGTGTAGTACTCGCGTGAGTCCTCGCGGCCGATTCCGCGCACACCGTCCCGGTCCGGAGAAAACCGGTTTGTCACATGGTGCAGCTGTGAACCGAGCACGCCGCCCACGAGCGCGCCGAGGGGCCCGCCGAGTGCGAACCCGAGGCCCGCGCCGATAAGCCAGTTATAATCGCCTTTGGCCATGGGAGATAAAATTATGTGGCGCAGGTGGGGAAATCAAGGGTGGCAAGAAAAAAGACACAAAGGGTCAAAGGTACAAAGGGTCAAAGGTACCAACCAAAACAAAGGGCACACAGGTTATTCCTGAATGCCCCTGGAAGGTCCCTTTGACCCTCTGACCCTTTGTGCCTTTGCCCCTTTATTTCACCAGCACCATCTTCTTCGATTGCACGAATTTTCCGCCGATATCAATGCGGTACACGTACATGCCCGAGGCCGCGGCGTGGCTGTTTGCCTCGCGTCCGTTCCATTGGATGTCGTAACGCTTTCCGGCTGCCTGCGGCCCGTCCGCCAGCGTCCGGACCAGTCGCCCGCGCAGGTCGTAGAGCTTGAGGCTGACCTGCGGCTGCGTGGCCAGAGGCTTGCCTTTTGCGTCATAGAGCGACGGGATGGCGTATTGGATGCGTGTGGCCGGGTTGAACGGGTTGGGCGCGTTCTGGGCCAGTTCGTAGTTCCGCACGACCTTGGACAGGAAGTCCTTGTCATCCGTCACGACCACAGTGTAATAACGGAGCGAGTCCGCCTGTACGCTGACCTTGCCGGCCTTGCGCAGGTCGGTGTAATCGTTCCGGTCACCGAAGAACACATAGAGGTTTCCGGGCAGGTCCGCCAACCCTTCGAGGGTGATGGCAATGGAACCTTTGTCCGAACCCGGGTCCATGGCCAGGATCCACTGCCCGGTGCCCGTGGAGGCGTTGGTCAGGCTGCGCGAAAGCGCATGGTCATCTGTCTCAAACCAGACCCTGACTCCGGCCGAAACCGGCGCGCGCGGAGGTTCGTATTGGTCGAGGCCGTCCAGCGATGGCTTGGAGAGCGGGTTCAGACCGAACAGATTGTCGCGGTCCTGCGAGCGCGCGCCGGAGGCCACCAGCCGCACCATCCACTCCTTCGCGGATTTGTAAAGCGCGTTTTTAGCCATGCGCCGGGCGAGGCGCTGAACGCTGTCCGGGTTAAATGGCGTTCCGTCAAAATGCAGTGCCTGTCCCGCGGAAGAGTAATAGAAGTAGCCTTTCCACGGTTCCAGAACATTCGTGCGTAGGTAATCCGTGCCGTTCCAGTAGAACAGCGTGTCGTTTGCGCCGGGCATCCGGACCGCATAAGCGTAGGGCGAGGCCATCATGTTCCAGCCCGTGTCAACGGCGAGCGAGCAGGCCGTGTTCACTCCGGTCAGACGATGGCCGGTATCGGCCACGATAAGACGAACCGCGCTGTCCGCGTTCAGCCAGTATCCCTTGCCCTGCTCAAATTGCGAGAGGCCGGCCTCGGGGTCGATGTAGCCGTTCAAACTCCACCGGTAGATTCGTTTGGACGGGTCCAGCAACTCTGAGGCGATGGGCGCGTTCTTTGACGGCAGTGAGACCATGAGCCACTCAGCCGGGGGTAGATTCTTCTGAACGAGCGACTGGCCCGCGCTGCCTGCGGCGATGTGCGCTGAGGCGGACCCGGACGCAGAAAGATCGGTGGCTTTGGCGAAGAAGATTACCGAGTCTGCATAGACCGGGTAGAATTCTTCGATTGCGACTGAAACGTCAGCAGCGGCCCGCTGCCGCACAAAGAGCGTTTCGGCTGTTGCCGCATCCCAAAGACCGGTACGGTAGCTCAGCAGCGAATCAAGGCCGTTCAGGCGGTCCGGGTCGTCAAAGACAAGCCGGACCTTGACCGCGCCGAACAGCACGCTCGGGGTTTCGGCAAGCCGTACCGTGGGGGCATCGTTGGTGTTGAGGACCTTGAGCGTAAAGCTCGCGGTATCGGCTGCACCGGCCTTGTCGGTCACCACCACCGCCAGTGGGGACACGCCCACATTCACGTTGGAGGGCGTCCAGGAGAGGAACCCTGTGGCGGAGTCAATGCGCATACCGGCCGGTTTTCCAAGCAGCGAGAAGGTGAGGCCTTCGCCATAAGCGGAATCCGGATCCGTTGCGCGGAGGGTACGCGCATAGGCCGAATCCTCGTACACAGAATCGGGCGCCAGGGCGGCCAGTACGGGGGCATCGTTCACGTTCAGGACCCTGAGCGTATAGGAAATCGTGTCCGAGAGTCCTGTAACGTCCTGAACTTTTACAAAGATGACGGCCGGGACCTTGACGTCCGCGTTGGACGGAGTCCAGGAAACAGCACCTGTCGTGCTATTGAGCGTCATTCCTGTGGGCGCGGTCACGAGGCCATAAGCCAGGACATCGCCTACATCGGGGTCGGTCGCCGCAAGTGTACGGCTGTAAAGCGCGTCTTCGTACACGGAATCAAGTGTGAGAACGGTCGTAAAGGACGGCGCGTCGTTCACGTTGGTCACCACCAGCGTCAAGGCCGACGTGGCCGACAATCCGCCCGCATCTGTGACGCGGATTGTAAGGGAACGGCCGCCCACGTCGGTGTTGGACGGCGTCCAGGTCATAACCCCCGCGGCGGAGATGGCAAGGCCCGCAGGCCCGGAGACGATAGACCATGTGTGCGTATCGCCCGCATCCGGGTCCGTTACGCCGGCTGTGAGCGTCCAGGGCGAATCCTCGACGGCGGTGTCGGAGGGCGGCAGGCCCGAGACTACCGGCGCGTCGTTCACATTTTTCACGCGCAGCGTGTAGGTCAGCGTGTCGGAAAGTCCGCCGAGGTCCATGACCATGACCGAGACGGTGGTGTCACCCACATTGGCGTTCGTGGGTGTCCAGGTGACCGTTCCGGTTGCGGAATGGACGGCAAGACCCGTCGGACCCGCAAGGAACGACCAGGCGCGGTTATCCGCGACATCCGCATCCGTTGAAGTCAGCGTCCGGCTGTAGGCGGCATCTTCAAGCACGGAGTCAAGCGTGAACGCCGTGGTGATGATGGGCGGGGCGTTCACATTGTAAACCCGCAGTGAGAATGCGAGAGTGTCCAAAAGCCCTTTGGAGTCGATGATAACCAGTGTGCAGGGCTGAGACGCGCCGATGTCGCTTGCTGCCGGAGTCCACTGCATCAAACCGGTCCGGGAATTGATGGTCAGGCCGCCGGGTCCGTTTAAAGAGTAGATGATGGAGTCACCGGAAACCGTGTCCGGATCTTCGGCCACGACCTGGAAATTGAAGAGCTGCTGCTCAGGGATGGAATCCGGGAAATCCGAGGATTTGGTCAGAATGACAGGCGCCGTGTTGTTGGCCTGCACTGTTATGGTCCAGCTCAGTGTATCCGTGAATGCGCCGTCCGAGGCGATGACGCTGACCGGTGCGGTCTGCAGCGCGCCCGGGGTCCATGTCACAATACCGGTGGAGGCGTTGATGGTCATGCCGGACGGCGGGTCACTGAGGCTGAAGGTCACGACATCGCCGTTGGCGTCCAGCGCGTCGACGTCATAGGTATAAAGCGAATCGACTTTAACGGTAAGGAGCGGTGAAGTGGTCGTGATGACCGGTGCCGTGGGCGCATAGGTCTGCGTAAAAACACTGAATTGCGAAATCTGGTTCACCGTATCGTTCATACGGCCTTGGGCCATGGTAAAAGCGGTGATGTAATAAACCGTGCCGCCGGTAAGCCCGGTGAATGTCGCAAAGGTATCGGTACCGGAGACCCACTTCTTTTTGACCGCGGACACGAGGTCGATTGGGCTAAAGTGGAACCGGTCCGTATCAAACCGTAGCAGTACGGAATCCAAGGGTGACAGTGGACGGTCCCAATTCACCAATACGGTACTGGAATCCACACCTGTGGCGTTCAGGTTGGCGACGTTCATCGGCCGCGGCTGAATGCGGCGGGTGCTGTCGACCTTGATGGACGAGAAATTGCCCGTGGAGTCCTTGAAAAGAAGCCCGAAATAGAGCGTCGTATCCAGGGGCCATGAGGCGTTCGGGTAGAAGGCCGTATTCTGCAGGGTCGGCAGGGAGAAGCTGAGAAGGGTGGTCACGGAATCGCCGTTCGGATTGGACGGTGCACGAACCTGGCTCACCAGAATGCGGGCGTTCATGACGTCGGGTTCGGAGATGCTGTCGCCGGTCCAGGTCAACACGATGCCCGAATCAGAGGAGTCGGCGCTGAAAAGCGCTTTATTAACCGGCGCGGTGACATCCGAAATATAGGCCTGGCAGCGGGCGGTGCTGGCGGTGTCGCTCCAGTTACCCGCGCTGTCCCTCACAAAGGCCGCGAAATAATAGGTGGTCCTTTCGCTGAGTGTGGTCAGCGTGTCGTTGAGCGCATTGGCCCGGTAGCCCTTGAAGAATGCGCCGTCCGTGTGTGAGACCGGGTAGGTCCCGTCGGTGCGCACCCTGACAAAGACCGATTCCGCGTCCTGGTAATAGGGCTCGGAGGTCATGCGGTAGGCGCTGCCGCCCAGCCAGCTGACCTGGAAGTTCACGGGCGCCGCGGGTTTGGTCAGGTCGGGCATGATCAACAACTGCCGCGACGTCGGCGTGGTGTCAGACCAATTGCCCGATGTGTCGCGGACAAAGAGCGTGATATAATAGGGGGTGTTTTCAAAGAGGGGTGCGCGGTTGTAGGAGCCGGTTGCCAACGGGTATTCTTGAAATCCATAGGTGCCATTATTATCATTGGCGTATGTGGCAAACCGGTCGACGTCAAACCGTATCCGCACCGAGTCCGCGTCCGAACCCGCCATGGCGGCCGCGTTCCACGAGACCTGCACGCTGTCACTGGAACCGTAACGGGATGTGGTCAGCGTCATCAGGTTGACGGGCTTGGTGAGATCCAGGGTGCGCGCCTGCGCAAGCGCGCCGGAGGCGGACCAGTTCCCGGACGAATCGCGGACGAACAGGGCGAAGTAATAACGGGTCAAGGGCAGGAGGTGGGCCGGATTGATGCCCCCCCCGGTGAGCCCCCATTTGAATGTCAGTGTTGCGCCCACATCCGAGGGCGAGGTGGGATAGTCGCCCTGCTTGTACCAGATGCCGATGGAGTCCGCGTCCGGGCTGTTGCCGCCCGGGGACCAGAAGAGAGTGATGATGGAGTCGGTGATGCCGGTGGCCGTGAGCGTATAATTGTTGACGGGCGGGATGACGTCGGCCGTGACCACGACCGTCCAACTCTGCTTTATGGATTCAGAAGCGTCCGCTACTTCCAACACGACCGGGTAACTGCCGGCGATGCCGGCCGTCCATTGCACCAGACCGCTGCCGTTCACTGTCATGCCCGAGGGATTCTGGAGCAGCGTGTAGGTCAGGGCGTCGCTGTTTGGGTCACCGGCCGTCACGGGGTAGGAGTAGGGATATCCGGCCTTGATGGCAAGCACGGGCGAGGAGGAGACATAGGGGGGCAGGTTGCCGGTCGGTACCGTGAGCCAGTTGGCGTAGTTGATGGTGGCGACGCCGCTGTAGTCATAATAATCGTAGATTTGCGTGATATTCTTGGGGTTGCCGCCCGCGGTCATCTGTGCGGTCGCTTCGCCCCAGAAATTGAACCGCGCGTCGATGTTCGGTCCGTTCACGTAATTGCCCATGGCGAAAAGGTAGCCCGAGGCGTTCGAAAACGTGTTGTAGTTGAAGGCCGCGGCGCCCATGCCGTACCCCACGCGAACGCCCCACGCCGTGTTCGTGATGACGTTGTGCGTGAACTGCGCCAGTGAATCGTAGCCGGCGGCAAGGCCGCACCTGAAATTATCCACGCGGTT
>JAZDKP010000176.1:0-36718 GCA_043802925.1 Fibrobacterota bacterium
AAAAGCTATTATGGATGAAATAGCCGCGCTGGACACGGAAAGCGAGGAGATGTTGGGCAAAATCAGGAGACTGCTATGAAACTCGCGCCATCATTCTTCAAAGAGATTCGGGAGCTGATTCTTTCCGCCCGCACCAGTGTTGCACGGGGTGTTGATATGGTGCAGGTTTACACCAATTTCGAAATCGGTCGGCGCATTCTGCAAGAGGAACAGAAAGGCAAACAGCGTGCTGACTACGGAAAAGAGGTGATTAGGACCCTATCGATTCATCTTACTGCGGAATTTGGAAATGGGTTTTCAAAGAGCAATCTTGAATACATGCGCCGTTTTTATCTGACTTACAAGCAGTGCGGATTTCAAATTGCCCAGACAGCGTCTGGGCAATCGCTTACTGCGCGAAAACCCCAGACGCTGTCTGGGCAATTGCCGCAGCCCATCGATTTGCCGTTGTTATCGGAAACGCGCGCTTTTTCCCTGAGCTGGTCGCACTATGTCTTGCTCCTTGGCATCAAGAATCCTGACGAACGCCGTTTTTATGAAATCGAAGCCAATAGCCAGAACTGGGCGATACGTGAACTCAAACGCCAGTACAACTCCGGGCTCTACGAACGCCTGGCCCTCAGCCGCGACAAAAAGGGCATCCGTAAATTGGCTGAAGTCGGCCAGGTTATCAGCTGCCCCAAAGATCTGCTCAAGGAACCGTTGGTTCTGGAATTTCTCGGGCTCAATGAGCAAACCCGCTATTCGGAGTCCGACTTGGAATCCGCCATCATTAACCAGATTGAAAAGTTCCTGCTGGAACTGGGCAAGGGCTTCCTGTTCGAGGCCCGGCAAAAACGGTTTACGTTTGACAGCGACCATTTTTTCGTTGACCTTGTTTTTTATAATCGCCTGCTGCGCTGCTATGTCCTGATTGACCTCAAACTGGGGAAACTCACCCACCAGGACCTCGGCCAGATGCAGATGTATACCAATTATTTTGACCGTCATGTCCGGGAAAGAGCTGAAAACGCCACGATTGGCATTGTCCTGTGCAAGGAGAAGAACGAGGCGTTGGTCAAAATTACCCTGCCCAAGAAGGCCAATATCCACGCCAGGGAATATCAGCTTTATTTGCCGGGCAAGGAAGAGTTGCGGCAGAAATTGGTGGAATGGACGGGTAGGGCGCTGAGATGAAAAAGGGGTGGCAACAGAAAGAAATAGGCGATTTATGCGAAGTTATTGCAGGTCAGTCGCCTGAGGGGAAATTCTACAATGCCAATGGAAAAGGGATGCCCTTTTACCAAGGAAAGAAAGACTTCGGTGATAAGTTTATTGAGCCTCCAACGACTTGGACCACTCAAATCACCAAAATCGCCCGTGAGGGTGATATTCTTATATCTGTTCGTGCTCCTGTCGGACCAGTAAACTTCGCTACCGACGAAGTTTGCATTGGACGAGGACTGGCCGCTATTCGCAGCAGAGCTGAACTTAATAGGGATTTCATGTTTTATCAACTAATGCACTTACAGCCCGAAATAGCTGGCAAAGAAGGAGCTGTTTTTGCCTCAATCAACAAATCCGAGATTGAAGCCTTGCCGATAGCTTTTGCGCCTCTCCCCGAACAGCAGCGCATCGTCCGTATCCTCGACGAGGCGTTTAAAGGTGTCGCCACCGCCAAGGCCAACACCGAAAAGAACCTCCAGAACGCACGCGCCATATTCGAGAGCCATCTCCAGGCCGTGTTCACGCAGCGGGGGGAGGGGTGGGTGGAGACGCCGCTTTCAGAGATTTGTGAAATAAAACACGGTTTTGCCTTTAAAAGCAGATTTTTTTCAGATAGGGGTGACTATGTACTGTTGACGCCAGGAAACTTTTATGAATCTGGCGGGTACCGTGACCGCCGTGAAAAACAAAAATATTATACTGGAGAGGTTCCCACGGGGTTCATTCTTTCCGAGGGTGATATGCTTGTCGCTATGACGGAGCAGGCTGCTGGTCTGCTTGGGAGTCCTATAATCGTTCCTGAAGCGGATAAATTTCTTCACAATCAGCGACTTGGTCTTGTTACGAAAAAACCTGGTGCGGCATGGACAAATGAATTCTTTTTTCATGTTTTCAATACAGTCGCTGTTCGAAAAGCCATTCACGATAGCGCTTCTGGAGTAAAAGTACGCCACACCTCGCCGACAAAAATCAGTGAAGTTGTTGTAGCCTATCCCGAATCGCTTTCTAAGCAAAAGAGTATAGTCTCGACTCTAAGAAGCCTTCACGAAGAAACCCAGCGCCTCGCCTCCATCTACCAGCAAAAACTCGCTGCTCTGGAGGCGTTGAAGAAATCGCTGCTGCACCAGGCGTTCAGCGGGGAATTGTAGGGAAAAAATGAAAAAGGATTTGTCAATTCGAGTTGGTGATAAATTGTCACCAACTGAAAATAAAGGAGCCGAGTCGGTTACAAACTGTAACCAACTGAAAATGGGTGCGGTAGATGGCAAGAGGAAATATTTACTGAGCAATCGTAATGCTATATAAAAACAAATACCGCAGTGAATCCGCGCGTCTGAGGAATTGGGATTATTCATCCAACGGGTATTATTTCGTAACCATTTGCACCCATGACAGAAAGCACCATTTTGGGACAATCAACGACGGGATGGTGGCGTTGTCTGAAATGGGCGATATCGCGGATAAATATTGGCGTGAAATTCCGGACCATTTCTCATTCGCGCATTCGGAGGGACATGTCATCATGCCGAATCATGTTCATGGTATTGTTGAAATCGACGTGGCCGAATCCGACCGCATCTGTAGGGACGCGAATAATCGCGTCCCTACAGATGCGGTCCCTGCGTTTGCCCCCGCCGACGCCCCCATCGCCGGCGGTATTACAAAATCGCACAACCCGATGTTGAACCCGTTTTCATTGTCAAAAATCATCCGTTGGTATAAAGGCCGTGTTGCCTTTGAGATCAACAAAAACATCCTGGCGCATGATTTTCGATGGCAGTCGCGGTTTTATGATTCGATTCTAAAAACCGATGCCGATTTGTTCCGTGTTAAAGCATACATCGTTAATAATCCCCATAGTTGGAATAACGATGATTTATTTTCTTCAATAAATTCAGACGCATTAACGAGTGCCACGTTATGAACGAAGCCGAAACCCGCGCCGAACATATCGACCCCGCCCTTGCGGCGTCCGGTTGGGGCGTCGTCGAAGGCAGCAAAGTCCTGCGTGAATACCCAATCTCCCCTGGCCGTATCGAAGGTCTCGGTAGGCGGGGTAAACCGCTCTCTGCAGACTATGTGCTGGTCCACCGCAACCGCAAGTTGGCCGTGGTCGAGGCCAAGGCATGGGACGAAGGCCTGACTGAGGGTGTGGCGCAGGCTAAAAACTACGCTGAAAAGCTGGCCATCCGCTTTACCTATTCATCCAACGGACAGGGCATCTACGCCATCGACATGGAGACAGGCAAGGAGGGGAAGGTCTCGCGCTATCCCTCGCCTCAAGACCTCTGGAACATGACATTTGCGGAGCAGAACGCATGGCGCGACCGTTTTACCGATGTGCCGTTTGAGGACAAGGGCGGTTCGCATCCGAGTCGGTATTACCAGGATATCGCCGTTGAACGGACCATACAGGCCATTGCGGATAAGCAGCAGCGTATATTGCTCACCCTGGCCACGGGAACCGGCAAGACCTTCATTGCGTTCCAGATTGCCTGGAAATTGTTTCATAGCCGTTGGAACTTAAGCTACGAGCCTTCCCGCAGGCCTCGCATCCTTTTCCTGGCTGACCGTAACATACTCGCTAACCAGGCCTACAACGCCTTCTCCGCCTTCCCAGAAGACGCCATGGTGCGGATTGCGCCCGATGAAATCCGTAAAAAGGGCAAGGTGCCGAAGAACGGCAGCCTGTTCTTCACCATATTCCAGACCTTCATGAGCGGTCCGCCCAGAGATGGCAAGCCGTTGCCCTATTTCGGTGAATACCCCAGGGACTTCTTCGACTTCATCATTATTGACGAGTGCCACCGTGGCGGCGCGAACGATGAAAGCAACTGGCGCAGCATCATGGACTATTTCGCCCCAGCGGTCCAGCTGGGCCTTACGGCCACGCCAAAGCGCAGGGACAACATCGACACATATAAATACTTCGGCGAGCCTGTCTATGTTTACTCTCTGAAGGAAGGCATCAATGACGGCTTCCTGACGCCGTTCAAGGTGAAGGAAATTTCCACGACCCTCGATGAATATATCTATACGTCCGACGACCAGGTGGTTGAGGGTGAGGTCGAAATAGGGAAGCGCTACACCGAAACGGATTTCAACCGAAACATCGAAATCATGGAGCGGGAAGCGCACCGTGTAAAAATATTCATGGAGCAGATTAATCAGAATGAAAAGACCCTGGTGTTCTGCGCCACTCAGGCCCATGCGCGAGCCGTACGCGACCTCGTCAATCAGATGAAGACCAGTACAGACCCGAGCTATTGCCAGCGCGTAACCGCCGATGACGGTGCCCTGGGTGAGCAGCACCTGCGCGATTTTCAGGACAACGAAAAGACCATCCCGACTATCCTGACCACCTCGCAAAAGCTGGCCACGGGTGTGGATGCCCGAAATATCCGCAATATCGTCCTGATGCGCCCGATAAACACCATCATCGAGTTTAAGCAGATTATCGGGCGCGGCACACGGCTATACGACGGCAAAGACTATTTCACTATTTATGATTTCGTGCAGGCGCATCACCATTTCGGTGACCCTGAATGGGATGGAGAACCCGTTGAAGAGGAGGTGTGCGCGAAGTGCGGCACCCGGCCCTGTGTCTGCGAAACCAAACCCCCGCAACCCTGCTCCGTGTGCGGCAAGCGGCCCTGCGAATGCCCGAAGGGCCCTTGTGAAAAGTGCGGCAAACAGCCCTGTGAATGTAAAAAGAAGGTCAGAGCGAAGGTGAAACTGGCCGATGGCAAGGAACGCAACATCCAGCACATGATGGCCACTACATTCTGGCATCCTGACGGAACACCCATGTCAGCCCAGCAGTTTATGGAAATGCTTTTCGGCAAACTGCCCGAGTTTTTCAAAAACGAGGTTGAACTGCGCGAAATCTGGAGCGTGCCCGAGACCCGTAAAAAGCTCCTCCAGGGACTTTCGGAAAAGGGCTTCGGCCATGAGCAACTGGCCGAGATGCAGAAAATCATCGATGCCGAGAAGAGCGATATCTTTGACGTACTGGCTCACGTGGCTTATGCCCTGCCGCCCATCACCCGTGAGGTAAGGGCGGATAAGGCCAGGATATTTATCAACACCAAGTTCAGCGTGAAGCTGCAAGCGTTCCTTGATTTTGTCCTGTCACACTACGTCAGCGTCGGGGTGGAGGAATTGGACCAGGAAAAGCTCACACCGTTGCTGCGGCTCAAGTACCATGACTCCATTGAGGACGCCATGACCGACCTGGGCAAACCTGATGAAATAGGCAAGGCGTTCAGGGGGTTTCAGAGGTATTTGTATTTTGAGAAGGCATATGTGCATCCCGATTTCTGAGCGCGCCTGTTAGAGTTCACATGCCTTGTGCCGTGGTTGTGTCATGACGACCGCAGAACCTTGCGGAATCTTGCAGAAAACAAAGAGCAAACCTCGACTTTCGTCAACCGTCAATTCCGACGAAAATCAGAAAAAAATGGCTAAAATTACGTAGATAACGTATTTTTATCTACTCGCCGGAGTGGCGGAATTGGCAGACGCACTGGACTCAAAATCCAGCGTGACTCAAATCACATACCGGTTCGACCCCGGTCTCCGGCAGTTTCTTTTGATATTCTGGTCCGGCCGAATGACGGCGTGACAATAGAAGTTTTCATCCCACTCTAGAATCCGCGGTGTGAAATAATTATTTTCACACGAATGTCCCTCCCTCTATCCGATTACGACTATTTCCTGCCCGAAGCGCGTATTGCGCAACACCCCGCGGAGCGGCGCGAGGATTCCAGGCTGGCGGTGCTTTGGCCCCAAGGCCCGGTCGAACACCGCAGCTTTCCGGATTTTGTCGATTATATCTCCGAAGGCGATTGCCTGGTCCTCAACGACACCCGGGTCATTCCCGCGCGCCTGTTCGGGAAAAAGGCCACAGGCGGCAAGGCCGAAATATTCCTGCTGGAGCGTCAGAACGAAAACGAATGGATCATCATGGGCCGGCCGGGGCGATATCTGCGCGCCGGGGAAATCTTTTCCTTTGACCGCGGCATCACCGGTGAAATCCTCGAATGGATGGGAGAGGAAGGAAAACGGCGCATGCGTTTTTCCGTGACCGGGGCCGACCTTTTCAACATCGGCCGCATTCCGCTGCCGCCATATATTAATCGTGAAGCGGAAAACCGCGACACGGAACGCTATCAGACCGTTTATGCGGAAAAAGATGGGGCCGTGGCCGCGCCCACCGCGGGCCTCCATTTTACCAATGCAATCCTGCAACGCATCATGAAAAAGGGCGTCCGGGTCATCCGCGTGACGCTTCATGTGGGACTCGGGACTTTCCGGCCGGTATCGTGCGACGATATGACCCAACATCGGATGGAGCCCGAATGGTGTGAGGTTTCACAGGAAGCCTGCGATGCGGTCAATGCCACCCGTGCCGCCGGCAAACGCGTCTTTGCAGCAGGAACAACATCCGCCAAGGCGCTCGAGACCGCGGCCCGGGCGGGTCTGCCCCTCAAACCCTTCCGCGGACGCTCGGACCTCTATATTCATACGCCCTTCGAGTTCCGGGCCGTGGATGCGCTTCTGACCAATTTCCATATGCCCAAATCCACGCTGCTGCTGCTGGTATCGGCCTTTGCCGGTCGCGACCGCATTCTTTCGCTTTACCGCGAGGCGCTGGAGGGGGAATACCGGTTCCTGAGCTACGGCGACGCGACCCTTCTTCTTAGAGGATGACATGCACAAGGAACGCTCCTTCCGCGACTACCTGAACGCGCTGCCCAAGGCCAGCCTCACGGCCCTGCTCTATGGCGCGGACTCCCGGCGCATCGTTTCGACCACCGCGGTGGTGGGGGAAGTCTTTAAGAAATTCTTTGAGACTCCTCACCTTGCGGACTCCTTTGCAGAAATGAAAGACCTCGAAAAAGAGGTTTTCCGTTTCCTGCTGCTCCAGGGCGGCGACGGTGCGGACCGCGATCTCATCCAGCGCCATGTGCGCCAGGCGTCCGGGGACAAGTTTGACGAATCCTTAAAGCAGCTCCAGAACCGGCTCTTTATCTATGGGCTTAAAAGTACGCCTTTCCGCTATTTCGTATTTCGCGAAATCCGTGAAGCGCTGCTGCCGTTGCTCCTTGCCGAGGGTTTACGGTCCCTCCAACGCACGGACGATGCGGGAGAGGAGCGGAAGGCCGGCGACGCCACCTTTCGTGACACCACGCTCTTCCTGCTCTTTCTGTCGCGCGATAGCCTGAAAAAGACCAAGAACGGCGCGTACAACAAGAAACAGCTCGAAACCATGTTCCGGTTCTTCGAAAACAAGTTCGACGTTGGCACGGCACCGGCCGATGTGCTGCCTGCGGCCTTCCAGGAGATAGTGGATTTTCTCCTGAACCGTGAGTTCACGGAGGCGGACGCGGAGGAACTGCGCATCACGGCCAAGGGGCGCAAGTGGCTCGACCAGGACAACGCGGAACGGGCACGTTCGTTCTACGGTCCCTGGCTCAAGAAAGGGCTCGAGGACAAGAGCCGGTTCGTGCTTCGGCTCCTGTCCTCGTCCGGAAAGCCGCTCGAGACCGATGGGTTGGCCGAGTTCGTCCTCGCGCGTGCGCATGGGGACAAACGGCCCCTGCCAGGACTTTTCGGCATCCTCTATGACCTGGGACTTGTAACTCTGCCGACCCATGGAAAGCACCACGGTGGTTTGCGCATTTCGGAACGGGGGATGGAATGGCTCGAGGGGAAAACCTTTTCGGTCGAGACTTCGGATCGCATCACGCTTCTGCCAACCTTTGAGGTCCTGGCGCCCCGCACGGCCTCTTCGCAACTGCTTAAATTTCTCTTTGCCATCAGCCATATTGAAAGAAGCGACGCGGTCATGACTTTCAAGGTCGGCAAGGCCAGCCTCTACGAGGGCTTTGACCGCGGCATCCGGCCCGACACCCTCCTGAAAAAGCTCGAGGAGGCGTCCGCGCACGTTGTGCCCCAGAACGTCCTCTTCTCGCTGCGCGAATGGATTGACGCGTACGGCGCGGTCTCCTTCGAAATGCATTTCATCCTGCGCACCAAGACCCCGGAGCTTTATCATAAAATCAAGTGCATGCTCTCCGGTACCGCGTTTATCCGCGAGGAACTGCCGCCTGTGGGCTTTTCCATCAATGCCGCGGATTACGAGGAGGTTTTCGGCATCCTCACACGGCTGGGCCATGCGCCCAAGCCCTTCACCACGGTCAAAGAGGGGACGGATGGCGCCCGCAAGCCCGAGCGCAACATCCTCGATACCTACATGTCGGAGCGCGGGGGCGACGCGGGGAACGGCGTGGAGTTCCTGCTGCCCGACGAACCCGTGGAGGCGTCCCGGTCCCAAAAGCATCGCAACGGCTCCAAGTACGGTGGCAAATGGAAAATACTGCCTTACCATGAGCTGATCCATGTCATCAACTATTCCATCCTCATGGACCAGGGTATGGAGCTGGAGCTCAAGGGTGGAAAAGGCATCGTGCGTCTGGTACCCAAGGAACTCACGCTCTACCTTTCGGAGCCCAAACTTTCGGGCATCGACTTCGCGGGAGGGGAGAAGGTCGAAGTGAACCTGAATGACATTGAGAAGGTGCGGGTCGAGGAAAAATAACTCACCCCCTTTCCCCCTCTCTCGCAGAGAGAGGGGGCTGTTTCTAAGACTGAATGAGACGGATTGTTTTTTTTTGAATTATTATTGCTTATCTGAATTAAAAAGATGCATTTATCAATAATGAGTTTATATGACGCAATTGTTGTTTAGAAATGATTGTTATACTCCCCCCTCTCTCTGCGAGAGAGGGGGGACGGGGGGGTGAGTTGTCCTTCAAACCTTTTGTTCATCTCCATAACCACACCGACTGCAGTTTTCTTGACGGCGCCATCAAGATAAAGGCGCTGGTGGCGCGGGCCAAGGAGTTCGGTATGCCGGCCGTGGCCATCACGGACCACGGCAGCCTTTTCGGCCTCATCGAGTTCTACCGCGAGGCCACCAAGGCGGGCATCAAGCCCATCCTCGGATACGAGGCTTACGTGGCCGTGGACAGCCGCCTCAACCGCCAGTATTCGCAGAGTGACCGCAAGTACGACCACCTGCTCCTGCTCGCGCGCAACGAAGAAGGGTACCGCAACCTCATCCGGCTCGCCACACTCGCCTATACCGAGGGAATGTATTACAAACCGCGCATCGACAAGGAACTCCTGCGCAAATACGGCCACGGGCTTATCGGGCTCTCGGCCTGCATCCAGGGTGAAATCCCCAATGCGCTCATCAAGGGTAACGAAGGCAAGGCGCGCGCCGCGCTTACGGAATACCAGGCCATTTTCGGGAAGGAGCATTTCTACCTCGAGCTGCAGGACCACGGCATCGACGAGGAGCTCATTGCCAACGAAAAGCTGATCCAGCTTGCGCGCGAACTCCATGTGCCGCTCGCGGCCACCAATGACAGTCACTACCTCCGGCGTGAGGACAGCGAGGCGCACGACGCACTGCTTTGTATTCAGACCGGCAAGCTCATACGGGACGTCGAGCGCATGCGTTTTACTTCGGACCAGATGTATTTCAAGTCGTACGAGGAAATGCGGGAGAAATTCTCCGCCACGCCCGACGCGCTCGAGAACACGGTCAAAATCGCCGAGGCCTGCAACGTCAACCTGGGTCTTGACTCGGGCTACCACTGGCCCCAGGCGCCGCGCGCCGAAGGGTTTGCGGACGACGACGATTGCCTGGCGCACCTGTCGTACGAGGGGATGAAAAAGCGCTTTCCTGGCGCGGATGCGAAAACCATGAAAATGCTCCGCGAAAAGGTTGATTTCGAGCTCTCGGTCATGAAACAGATGAAGGTCGCGGGCTACATGCTCATCGTGGCGGACTTCATCCAGGCCGCGCGCGGCATGGACATTCCCGTGGGCCCGGGCCGTGGCTCATGCGTGGGCAGCCTGGTCTCGTATTGCGTGGGAATCACTGACGTGGACCCGCTCAAGCACAACCTCCTCTTTGAACGCTTCCTCAACCCCGAACGCGTGTCCATGCCCGATATCGACACTGACTTTTCGGACCGTGACCGCAATCGCGTCATCCAATACGTGGTCGACAAGTATGGCAAGCAGTCGGTCTGCCAGATTGCCACATTGGGCAGCATGAACGCCAAGGCCGTGCTCCGCGACGTGGCCCGGGTGCTCGACATCCCGCTCTCCGAGGCGGGACGGATCGCCAAGATGGTCACCGACGGCCCGGGGGTCAAGCTGGCCGATGAAATAAAGAACGCGGAGCTCAAGGCCGCGCTCGACGAGAGCGAGCTTTACCGCAAGTGGATTCGCATCGCGCTCACGCTGGAGGGCCTCAAGCGCCAGCCCGGCGTGCACGCGGCCGGCGTTATCATCGCCCCGCGTGACGTGGTCAACTACTCGCCCCTCTTCACGGCCAAAGAAAACAGCATGCTCGTCACGCAGTACGATAAGAACAACGTGGAGTCCGTGGGGCTGCTTAAAATGGACTTTCTGGGCCTGCGTAACCTGACGGTCATCCAGGAGGCTGTCAAGCAAGTGCAGAAGAACCACGGTATGGCACTCGACATGCTCGCGCTGCCCATGGACGACGCCAAAACCTACGCGCTCTTTGCGCGCGGGGACACGGTTGGCGTGTTCCAGTTTGAGTCCCAGGGGATGCAGGAGTACCTCCGCAAGCTTAAGCCTACGAATATCGAAGACATCATTGCCATGAACGCCCTCTACCGGCCGGGTCCCATGGAGAACATCCCGTCCTACATCCACCGCAAGCATGGCAAGGAACCCATCGAGACCTACCACAAGGACCTCGAGCCCGTGCTTAAGGACACAAACGGTATCATCGTTTACCAGGAACAGGTGATGCAAATCGCGCAGATCATCGGCGGCTTTTCGCTGGGCAAGGCCGATATCATGCGTCGTGCCATGGGCAAGAAAAAGCGCGAGGAAATGGACAAGCTCAAGAACGAGTTCATGGCCGGCGCCAAGGCGAAAAAATACCCCGAGGCCCTGTCCGATAAGATTTTTGAACTCCTCGCCAAGTTCGCGGAATACGGCTTTAACAAGTCGCATGCCGCGGCTTACTCCTACGTGGCTTTCCAGACCGCCTACCTCAAGGCGCACTACACGGCCGAATTCATGGCCGCGAACATGACCTCCGAACTTGACGACACCGACCGGGTCGTCATCCTCATGGCCGAGTGTAAACGGCTTGGCATTTCCGTGCTGCCCCCGGACATTAATCAAAGCTTTGTCGATTTCCGCGCCACGGCCGAAAGCATCATGTTCGGCCTCGGCGCCATCAAGGGCGTGGGGGTGGGCGCGGTCGAGCACCTTATCCGCGAACGTGACAAGGCCGGCCCTTTCAAGACGTTGTTCGACCTCTGCAAGCGCATTGATATGCATGTAGTCAATAAGCGCGTGCTCGAGGCGCTCATTCATTCCGGTTCCATGGACCCACTCAAGGGCAACCGTGCGCAGCTTTCCGCAGCGCTCGAAACGGCCATGGCCTACGGCGCCACTTTCCAGAAGGACCGTGAATCGGGCCAGACCTCGCTGTTTGGCGGGGGCGGGGACGACACCGCGCCGGCCCTGGCGTTAAACGAACCCGAACTGCCCGATGTGGAGCCTTTGCCGTATGCGGACGTACTCAAGTTTGAAAAGGAGACCCTCGGCTTTTATGTCTCGGGCCACCCGCTCAAGGACTACGAGGATGAGCTGAACGGGTTTGTCACTTTCCGGCACAACCCCGAGGAGGTCAAGCGCCGGCCTCAGGGCGAAAAGGTCGTGGTGGGGGGGATCATCCTCAGCGTCCGTCGCACCACCGATAAAAAAGGCAAGCTCATGGGTTTTTTGCAGCTTGAGACCTTTGAGGGCCCCCTGGAGGTCATCGTCTTCTCCTCGGTCTACGAGGCCGTGGCCGAGCTCATCCGCGAGGACTCAGTCGTGCTCATCAGCGGGTCACTTGATAAAACAAACGAAACCAATCCAAAAATAATCTCCGAGCGCATCATGCCTGTGCTGGAGGCGCGCGAACGGCTGACCAAGTCCGTCCATGTGCGCCTCAAGACCGTGGCGCTTGAAGAGGAGGACCTGAACCAAATCAAGGCCGTATGCGAAAAGTTCACGGGCCCCTGCTCCTTTATCCTGCACATGATCAACGAGGCGGGCAGCGAGTTCCTTGTGCGTTCGGGCAAACTGCGCGTGGCGCACAGCGCGGAGTTCCTGCTGCGGCTCCGTGACCTGGCGGGGAAAGAGAACGTGTGGCTGGGGCGGGATTACTGAGTTGACGCAGGGAACTCACCCCCCTTTCCCCCCTCTCTTGCAAAGAGAGGGGGGCGGTGACCGAAAAACACTACATCCATTGATTTACTGTTTTCCATTATCATTCCGTGCTTGACACGGAATCCACCATCGCGTACCGGATGGGGGCGTGGGTCAGGACGGGCTCGTCAACTGCCAGTGTTGCGACGATGGGAACGGTCTGGTTCGGTAATCTTATTTCGTTCACCAGAGCCCCCCTTCTCCAGTCCTCTGGAGAAGGGGGGCTCTGGTGAGCTAAAAGGCAAGGCCCGGCCCTGTTTTCACGGGACCGGGCCTTTATCAGAGATATCACCAAACCTGCTTTACGCCTGCTTGATAACGCCTTTTTCTATCAGCTTTTTCTTGTTTTCAGTGGACTTCTGGCGCTTGGTCTTGTGCGCGTCCTTCATTTCCTTGAACTTCTTGAGCTGCAGCTTCCAGCGGATTTTGTCCGCTTTGGTCTTACCCTTTGTCTTTTCCGCGCGCTGGAGTGAGTTCCACCGTTTTTTCTTTTCCGGAACTTTTTTTTCTGATTTTTTTGCTTTAACTTTTTCTGCCATGTTTATATACTCCTGTTATGAATGCTTACGTTATTCGCTCTTGGTGAGCTTTGAAAAGTCCACTGCATCGCCGATAGTCGAACCCTGGTCCTCGTACTTCTTGGCGTAGTCTTCGTATTCGGCCTTTTCACGTCCCTTGAAGTAGTCGTCCACCGAGAGGGTGATCTTCCGGTTTTCCTGGTCAAACTCGATGACCTTGAGCGGCAGGGTATCGCCTTCCTTGAAAACGCCTGAGGGTTTTTCGAGGTCGCCCTTGCCCAGCCGGTTGGCCGGAACAAAGCCTTCAACCTCGTCCTCGAGTTCCACAATGACGCCGCGGTCGAGCATGCGCACGACCTTGCCCTCGGTGTCGACGCCCACGCCGTACTTTCCGGCCAGCGCCTTCCACGGGTCCTCCAGCAGTTGTTTGAGGCCCAGCGAAATGCGCTTTTTGTCCTTGTCGATGGAGAGGACGATGGCGTCGAGTTCGTCGCCCTTCTTGACCAGTTCGTTGGGGTGCTTGACCTTTTTGGTCCATGACATGTCCGAGACATGCACCAGGCCGTCGATGCCCTCTTTAAGGCCTACAAAGACGCCGAACGCGGTAATATTGCGCACCGTGCCGTGCACCTTTTTCCCCACCGGGAACTCCTCTTCGATGGTGTCCCACGGGTTGTCCAGGAGCTGCTTGAGGCCCAGTGAAATCTTTTCGTTCTCCTCGTCGATTTTGAGGATGATCGCTTCGACCTCGGCGCCCTGCTCCACGATTTTATTGGGGTGCTTGACGTGCTTGGTCCACGACATTTCGGAAATGTGGATGAGCCCTTCGATGCCCTTTTCGATTTCCATGAACGCGCCGTAATCGGTGATGTTGACGATGCGCCCCTTGACCTTGGACCCTTCGGGGTATTTGTTCTTGACGCCTTCCCATGGATGGGGCTGGAGCTGCTTCATGCCCAGCGAAATGCGTTCCTTGTTGTGGTCATAGTCGAGGATTTTGACGCTGAGGTCCTGGCCCAGCTGCACGAGCTCGCTCGGGTGGCTGACGCGCGACCAGGACATGTCGGTGATGTGCAGGAGGCCGTCCACGCCGCCAAGGTCTACGAACACGCCAAAGTCGGTGATGTTCTTGACCGTGCCCTTGCGAATCTGGCCCTTCTGGATGTCGTTGATGATGACCCCGCGCATTTTTTCACGCTCTTCTTCGAGCACCACGCGGCGGGAGATGACCACGTTGCGGCGGAGCTTGTTGACCTTGATGACGCGCACGTCGAGTTTTTTACCGAGAAGTGCGTCGAGGTCCGGAATCTGGCGCAGGTCAATCTGCGAGCCGGGGAGGAAGGCGTCGATGCCGTAGAGGTCGACCACCACGCCGCCCTTGATTTTTTTGACGACCGTGCCCTTGACGACCTCGCCCGAGGCGTGGACGTCCTTTATCTTTTCCCAGACCTTGGCAAAGTCCGCGCGGAGCTTGGAAAGCACAATCTGGCCTTCATTGTCTTCGACCTGTTCGAGGAAGATGTCGACTTCGTCGCCTTCCTTGAGGTCTTCGATGTCCTTGAATTCGTGTATGGACACGACGCCTTCGGACTTGAAATTGATGTCGATGTAGGCGTCGTGCTTGGTCAGTTTGACCACTTTTCCCTTGACGACTTTGCCCTCTTCGATGCTCTTGATGGTGCTTTCGTAGATGCTGAGGTCTTCGCCCTTCTGGTCCGCGCTTTTGCCGTCTTTTTCCGCGGCCAGGATTTCGCGAAGGTCTTCTTCGCTCCCGAAGCGGAGTTTTGATTGTTCCGTTGTTTTTGCTGTCATAGGTTCCTTTGGGTTCTTTTCTTCTTTCAAGGCAAGGTTTGACCCTTAAAGAAGGTTAAGGTTGAGGTTGAAGATACGTCAAGACTTTTTCTTTATAAAATCCACGATCCATTCTATCTGCTGGTCCACGGTCATGCCTGTGGTGTCGAGGGCCACCGCGTCATCGGCCTGGCGCAGCGGGCTTTGGGCGCGGGTACGGTCCTGCCGGTCGCGCTGTTCGATGCCCTGCATGACCCGTGCGAGGTCCGCTTTTTCACCGAGACGCGCGAGGTCGCGCAGGCGGCGTTTGGCCCGTTCTTCGAGAGAGGCGGTGAGAAAGAACTTGAACCGCGCATCCGGGAACACAATGGTCCCGATATCGCGGCCTTCCATGACCACGGAGGCATCCTGCGCGGCTTCGCGCTGCTTGATAACCATGGCCGCGCGTACCTGCGGCACCATGCAGTAAAGCGACACAAGCGAACTCACGTGCCCGCCCCTGATTTCGTCCGATACGTCGCGGCCATCGAGGAAAACGCGCTGGGTTCCGTCGTTGTTACGCTCAAAGGTGATGCGAACCTGCTTTGAAAGAGCATCGAGCTTTTCGGGCTCGTCCACGCGGATGTGGCGGTCAAGAGCCGCCAGGGTCAGTGCCCGGTACATGGCCCCGGTGTCGAGATGCACAATTCCGAGCCGCCTGGCAACGCCGGCTGCGGTGGTGGATTTGCCCGACCCCGCGGGGCCGTCGATGGCGATGACCTGTTTTTCCATCATGGGAAAAGACGATTAATATAGTATATTATATGGACAATATGGAAGAAAAAACCAATGTTTTGCCCTACGGCAGGGGCTCGCTTCTTCTCGCCAACGGCAACCTGGAGGACCCCAACTTCAAGCGCACCGTGGTCCTTTTATGCGAGCACAACGCGCAGGGCTCCTATGGACTCGTGTTGAACCGGCCGCTAAAAGTCACCCTCGCTGAGGCCTTTTCCGATAACCTGCTTTTGAAAAAAGACCGTACCGCGCTCCACTACGGCGGCCCCTGCGACACCACGCGGGTCCAGTGGCTCCATAACGGGGCAGACCGTGTGCCCGGGAGTTATGTTGTCAGCGACGGCGTTGCCCTTGGCGGCGATTTCGAGTCCGTTGTCAGGATGAAAAAAGAGGAACCCGGTGTTTTTTTATCCTGTTTTTACCTCGGCTATTCCGGTTGGGGAGAGGGGCAATTGGCAAAGGAAATGGAAGAAAAATCCTGGGTTATCGCACCCGCTAAACCGGAGCACGTGTTTACTGAACGATACAAGGAACTCTGGCAGGACATCCTGAAAGGGATGGGGGATTACTACGCTTTTCTGGCTAAAATGCCATTCGACCCGAGTATTAACTGAGAACAAGGAACTTGTTGTATGATAAAGCGTTACTATGTCGGCCTCGACGTCTCGACTCAAGGGACAAAACTGGTGCTACTCGACTATGCGTCAAAGCGCCCGCTCTTTGTCACGGTCGTGAACTACGACAAGGATTTACAGGAGTATAACACCGAGAACGGTGTTATCAAGGGGCGGCCCGAAGGGGTTTCTGAGTCTGACCCGAAGATGTGGATTAAAGCCGTGGACATCGTATTTGAACGGCTTAAAAATTCCGGCCACGATTCTGCCTGCGTGCGCGCGATTTCTGTATCGGGCCAACAGCACGGGTTGGTGTCGCTTGATGCGGAAGGGAACCTGACGCGGAAGACGAGCAAGCTCTGGAACGATGTCAGCACGGTTGCGGAATGTGCTGAAATTACGGAAAAGTGCGGGGGAAAAGCCGCATTGATTGCCAGCACTTGGAACGTCCTTAAGCCCGGTTACACGGCAGGGAAAATCCTCCATTTCAAAAAAGAGGACCCGGACGGGTTCCGCCGCACCACGACTTTTTTTCTTGTCCACAACTACATCAACTGGTACCTTACGGGTGGTAAAAAGGGCGGCGTGCGTGCCATGGAGCCCGGCGACGCATCGGGAGTAGCCCTAATGAACCCGGAAAACAAGCAATGGGCGGTCCGTGTCTGCAATGCCATTGACCCCCAGCTTATCGCAAAGCTCTTGCCTGTCAAGCCTGCGGATGAATTCATCGGAACAATCTCCAAAGAGCTTTCAGCCCGCTACGGTTTTCCTGCGGACTGCCGTATTGACGCGGGCTCCGGGGACAACATGTATGGCGCTGTTGGCACGGGAAACGTCCGTCCCGGTCTCGTCACCCTCAGCCTGGGCACGAGCGGTACAGCCTGCACGCTGTTCAACTCGGTCTATCGTGACTCTGAGGGTGAAATTGCTTCGTTTTGCGATTCTTTTGGCCAGTATATGGCGCTCCTCTGCGTTTCAAACCTCGCGAACGGCTACAACAAGATTGTCCAGTCGCTGAATATTACGCATGAAGAGTTCTCTCGCCTCATAACAAAGACCGCGCCGGGCAACGGCGGACGCGTCCTCATCCCGTGGTATACGGGCGAGCGCACACCGGATATGCCAAGCGGCGCTCCTGTGTACTTTGGCTTCGGCCTCGATGATTTTACTCCCGAACGCCTCAGCCGTGCCGTACTTGAGGGCCATGTGATGAACCTTTACGAGGGATTCTGTCGTCTTCAGACAAAGGCGGACGCGCTCTTCCTCACCGGCGGTATCGCGCAATCACCGGCCTGGCGCCAGTGCATCGCGGACATTTTCGGCCGCACTGTGGTGCCGGTCAAAGGGGAGGGGGCGGCGTTGGGCGCGGCCGTACACGCGGCCTATGTTGACAACAAGACGGACGTGGGCGCTGATGGCGTTTACGGCTTTGTGCGTCCGTTCATTGAATATGACGAGGCAAACCGTACGGCCCCGAATCCTGCTGTTGCGGAAAAATATGAATCATTCAAGCGCATCTATCTTGCGCTATCAGCGCGTGCGCGCGGCGTTGCGGGTGCCGGAGACCCCTTTGCGCTGCGGCGGAGTTTTGTGGAGGCGTATGGGACCGAATAAGGAAAAAGAGGCCGCACTTGAGGCGCGCATGCTCCGGTTTGGCGTGCGCATGGCTGACATCGATGAGCAGTTCACCCGCTCGCAGGGGAATGGCGGCCAGAATGTGAACAAGACCTCCACCTGTGTCCAGTTTCTGCACCGCCCCACCGGACTTATTGTCAAATGCTCTGACACGCGTTCCCAGTTGCTCAACCGCTTTCTGGGGCTCCGGCGGCTGGTCGATAAAATCGAGGCGCAGATACTTGGCCGCCGGAGCGAAGCACAGCAACACATCGAAAAAATACGTCGCCAGAAGCGCAAACGTTCCAAACGGGCAAAGGCAAAGATGCTGGATGACAAACGGCATCACTCAGAGAAAAAGCAACAGCGCGGTTCGTCCGGATTCAGCGGAGATTAATCGTTATGGGCCTTTTATCTGTCTTTTTAATTGGCATCGGGCTATCAATGGACGCGTTCGCGGTCTCGCTTTCCGCCTGTCTCACCTGGCACGGCGACCGTTACCGCACTGCGCTCAAGCTGGGCCTCTTTTTCGGCGGGTTCCAGGCCCTGATGCCCGCACTCGGCTGGCTTTGCGGAACGCGGCTGCACGAATTCAGCATCATTGCCACACTCGACCACTGGATCGCGTTCGGACTGCTCGCGTTTGTGGGCGGAAAAATGATATGGGCTGCCTGGAAAAACCGGGGCGGGGAGTGCATCAAGGAACACCTTACGCTCAAGACGCTGCTTTTGCTCTCTTTCGCCACCAGCATCGACGCTTTTGCCGTGGGGTTGAGCTTTGCCATGCTCGCTATCGAGATTCTCGTGCCGGTATTGCTCATCGGCGTCACGACCTTTGCCATCTCCTTTGCAGGCGCCCTGCTCGGCGAACGGTTGGGCCGTTTTGCGGGCAAAGGGGCGGAGTTTCTTGGCGGGGGGCTCCTCATCGCCATCGGGCTGCGTATTCTTTGCATCCATTTATAAGATTTTCCGCATGCGGGAAGATGTTGACGCGCAAGATTGCGTTTACAATGTCGGCGTTGCCAAAACGGAATGTATAGAGTATATTTCATGTACGGAGGTACGGATGAAGCAATACCAGGAATTCGATATCGATTATTATCAGGACGAGGACGGAATCTTTACTGCAGTTGTGTCCGCAATCCGCGGGTGCGTGGCTTCGGGGCGTACGCTTCAAGAAGCTTATCGTAACGCCATCGATGCAATTGAGAGCTGTCTTGAGGCCCGGGCGTCTGTTGTGGTCAAGAAGCTCCGCAAAAGTCGTTATGACCGTTTGAATATCTACCGGCGGCCAGTCAGTGCCTAAACTCGCCCGTGTGTCATACCGGGAACTTGTATCCAAATTACGCTCTGCTGGATATCATGAAATTCGCACAAGCAGACACCCTGTCTATTACCTTGCAGAAAAGAACATAACTATTCCCGTACCCGCCCACACCGGAGATGTTCCCATTGGCACATTGCGTGCCATTGTTCGTGAAATGGATCTTACCGTTCAGGATTTCAACGCGCTTTAAGTCCCTTTCCGGTTGCTCCTTCTTCCCCTCGGACATTATATTATAGAAACTATACCATGGCATCCATAATCGGCCGGCATTTCGGAAAATATTTCGTTGAAAAAGAGCTCGGCAAGGGCGGAATGGCCACGGTGTATCTCGCCCTGCACCAGGACCTTGGGCGGCGTGTGGCGCTCAAGATTATGCATCCCCATCTTGCAACAGACAAGGACGCGCGCACCCGGTTCGAGAACGAGGCCAAGGCCATCGCACGATTGGAGCATGTCAACATCCTCCAAATCTATGATTACGGCAACTGGGAGGATAATTTCTACATCGCCATGGAACTTGTGGAGGGCAAGGACGCGGAAAAAGTCCTGAAGGAAAACGGGCCGCTGCCGCCCGAAGTCACGGCCGTCATCTTTTGCGGAATCGCAGGCGGCCTGTATGAGGCGCACCGGCACGGCATCATCCACCGTGACATCAAGCTCTCCAACATCATCCTCCGCACGGACGGCTTGGCCAAGCTGTCGGACTTTGGCATCGTCAAAATGGAGGACGGCGTCAGCCTTACCCAGTCGCATAGTATTGTGGGCACCCCTTTTTACATTTCGCCCGAACAGGTGGAGGGAGGCAAGCCTTCGGTGCAGTCCGACATCTTCGCTTTCGGCGTGGCCATGTACTACGCGCTTGCGGGTCAGTATCCCTACAAGGCCGACACCGTGCATGTGGTCTTAAGCGCCATCGCAACCGGCAAGTCCCTGCCCCTCAAGGACTGCGGAGTTTACGTGCCTTCCGAACTTGTCATGGTTGTGGAAAAATGCATGGCGCGCGAGCCCCAAAAGCGGTACGAGAACGCCGCGCTCCTCGCGCAGGACCTCAACGCCTTTCTCTACCGCCGCCAGCTGGCCAACGACAAGTCCGAGGTCGAAAGCTATCTCCGCAACCCGTCCGGCTATTCCGAAGCGCTCAAGGAAAGCAGCGTCAAGCTCAAGATGGGGCGCGCCAACACCTTCAAGGAAAAGGGGCTCGCCTTTGAGGCGCTCCGTGAATACGAGTCCATTCTCGATGAGGAGCCCGGCAACTCGCAGGTCCGCCGGCTGGTGAGCGAGCTCCGCGTCACGGCCATGACGCCCGACCGGACGGACGTCAACCTGGCCACGATGGTCATCCCCCGGAAAAAGAGCCGCGTCTCCTTCGTTATCGCGGGTGCGGCCCTTCTGTTGCTGACCTGTGCGCTGATTTATATCGGGGTGCTCCGGAGCCAGCCCGCGCCCCCCTCCAAGGCGGTTGACGCGATTGCGGATTCGTTCTTCAAGGCCAACGCGGGAATGTTCGATTCTCCGGCAAGGCCGGACACTGCGGCGCCGCGCGCGGTGCCCCCCCTCGTGCGGCCGGAGAAAAGAACGCAGGCGCTCCCAGCCTCGGTCCGGAACGCATTGAAAAAAGAAACGCAGACCGTGCCGGTGGACAGCCTCCCTGCCGCAACGCCGGACTCGGCGTCCGCCGTTGCTGCGGTTCCGTCCGCGCCGCCCTGTTCGGGCACGCTCTTTGTGGTGCTGGAAAACCTCTGGGGCACCCTGTATGTCAACAATGTCAAGTATGGCAACGCGCCCACTAAAAACAAGCTGGACTTTCCCTGCGGCACTTACCCCCTGCGCATCGAAACTGTGAGTGGCCGGCAGTATACCGCGACCGTGACCATCGTTTCGGGCGAGGATCTGAAGCTCCAGATACGCGAGAGTGAATTCAAATGAGAGAACGGCCTGTGTTCCTGTTCGCAGCTTCGTTGGCCCTGCTGGCGGCCCCGGTGCTTTTTGGGCAGGAACCGTTGGCCCCTTCCACGGGGCCTTCCGCTCCCGCGGCCGTGCCTGTGGATACGATCCCGGCTCCTCCACCCAAGGCGGTTCTGCCCGAGGAGCGGTGCTTTGATTCCTACCGTCAGGGTGAATATGAGCGCACGGTGGACTGCCTGAGCAGCCTGCTCTATACCGGTGAAATCGCGGACACGGCCCGGCTGGTGCCTTGTTACGAGTATCTCGGCGTCTCGTTGTCCATGATTGAAAAAAAAGACCTGGCCAGGACCGCATTCAAAAAGCTCCTTGCCCTCAAGCCCGGGTACGAACTGAACCCCAATGTCTACCTTCCGGACATCATTTCCCTCTACCAGATCACCAAGTTTGAACACATCCTGTCGCGCCGGGTGCTCATCCTCGATACGGTGCCCGCCTATTCGCGCGCGCTCAACTATCTTCCGCTTGCGGTTCCCCAGTTCATGAACAAGGAAAATGTCAAGGGGGGGCTGGTCCTGGGCCTGCAGGCCGCGGCCCTTACGGTCTCCATTGTCGCGTATCAGCGTCAGCAGCGCTATTATTCGCCCGATTACGGGTACCGCGAAGAGAACGTGGCCGATGCGCACGCGTATAACCTGACGCAGAAAATATCATTGCTCACGTTCCTGTCCGCCTACGTTTACAGTATCATTGACGGATTCATGCACAAGCCCATTACGCTGGAACATGCGGCCGCGCAACGTTAAAAGGCAAAAAACAACAAAGGACACCCGACGCTATGGCATGGTTACTCGTTGAAAAAGAAGGGACCGAGGTGCTCCGGTACGCGCTGGAGAAAAAGCTTGTGCGCATCGGCCGCTCACCCCAGTGCGATGTGGTGCTGCCGGATCGCGATGTGTCCGCGCTCCACGCCAACCTGCTCGGCGACAAGGCCGAGGGGTGGCGCCTCATCGACGCGGGCAGCACCAACGGCACTTTTGTCGAGGGGACCCGCATCCGTGAATGGGCGCTCCAGCCCGGCGAGCCCTTCCTTATCGGACGCTACCTGCTCCGCGTGGCGGACGGGGAAGTGCAGGAACGGACCGCCATCCTCCGCCGGTCCGGGGACCACCTGGCCGAGGGGCAGGCCATTTTGTCCGACATCCAGATGACGCAGCTCAACCTGGCCACCGGCCCATCGGTCGAGACGTTGAAAAAGTCCCTTTCCGAGCTCGAGGGCCGGCTCCAGTCCGCGCAAAAGGCCCAGATGCAGAACCGCATGCTCCTGCAGCTGGCGGAACTCATCAATTCCGCCAAGGCCTTCGAGGCCGTGCTGACCGCCATCCTCGACAGCGCGCTCTCGGCCACGGGTATGGAGCGCGGGGCGTCGCTCCTGCTGGCCGACAGCGGGGAACTCGAGGCGGTCGCGGCCGTGGGCTTTCGCAAGGAGGAGGCCGCGGCCTCCATCAGCCAGAGCGTGGTCCGCCGCGCCGTGGACACCGACGATATCCTCATTTTTTCGGGCCTGAAAGGTGCGCCCATGGACCCCTCCGAGAGCATGGTCCTGCACCGCATCGCGGCCTCCATCTGCCTGCCCCTCAAAAGCCGTTCCGGAAAAGTCCTCGGTGCGCTCTATCTTGACAGCCGCCGTCCCGACCATCTGCCCGAGCCCGACCGCGATTTCCTCAAATTCTTCAGCCTGTTCGCGGCCACGGCCATCCAGTCGCGCCAGGCCGCGGAACGTGAGCGGGCCACGCGCGAGGAGCTCGCGGCCGCGCGTGAGCGCGACAAGTACCTGGAACAGCTCCGCACGCTGGAGGAGGAGAACCTCCGCCTTGCCCGGGAGGCCTCGGGCGCCCACATCCACTCCATGCTGGGCGTGTCCGCGCCCATGCAGCGGCTCACGGGCCTTATCGAGAAAATTGCGCCCACCGAGGCCACGGTCCTTGTCACGGGCGAGACCGGCACGGGCAAGGGACTCGTGGCCCGCGCGCTGCACGACCTTTCCGAGCGCGCCAAGGCGCCCTTTGTCACCATTGACTGCGCCTCCATTCCCTCCGAGCTCCTCGAGTCCGAGCTCTTTGGATACGAGCGCGGCGCCTTTACCGGCGCGGTGGCCCAGAAAAAGGGGCGCATCGAGCTGGCCGAGGGCGGCACCCTCTTCCTCGATGAAATCGGCGACCTTTCCATGCCGCTGCAGGCCAAACTCCTGCGCTTTCTGCAGGAGCGGAGCTTTGAGCGTGTGGGCGGCACCCGCACCCTTTCGCTCAACGTGCGCGTGGTCGCGGCCACCAACAAGGACCTCAAGCGCGAGGCCATGGAAAAACGCTTCCGTGAGGACCTTTACTACCGGCTCTGTGGCGTGGCGCTTCACGTCCCCCCGCTGCGCGAACGCGGCGAGGACGCCTTTGTGCTGGCCAACGCCTTCCTCGACGAGGCGCGGGAATCCAATAAACTCACGGTCAAGGGCTTTACGCCTGAGGCCAAGCGCCTGATCCTGGGTTATTCCTGGGACGGCAACGTGCGCCATCTCAAGAACGCGGTCCTCCACGCGGCCATCCTCTGTGGCGGCGATCATATAAAGCCCGAGGACCTTTCACTCGACCCGGCCGCTTCCGCGCCGGTGCAGTCGCTCAAGGAGGCGCGCGAGGAGGCGGACTGCCGTCTCATCCGCCAGGCCCTGCTGGCGCACGACGGCAACCTGTCGCGCATGGCCAAGACCCTCGACGTGGATCGTGGCACGCTTCGTGAACTCATGAAAAAGTACGGCATCCGCGAGGAGGGGGGATGACCGTGGTCCGGGGCCTCCTTTTCCTCCTTCCGCTTTTCCTCGGCTGCGGCTACTTCGATTCGGCCTTGAGCCCGGTCGAGAGCACGACCGCCACGCTCACGGGCCGCGTGGTCGACAGCCTTTCGCTCAAGGGACTCCCGGGCGTCACGGTCACGCTCTCGGCCCTGCGGGACACCTCGGTCGTGACCGGCGACAACGGCCTGTTCAACTTCAGCGTCACGACCACGGGCAAAAAGCGCATCCGTATCCAGGCTCCGGGTTACCAATCCTTCGAGAGGGCGGTGGACCTGACGGCCCGGCCCAACGAACTCGACTCGCTCTTCCTGGTGCGGCGCAATTCCCGTCCGCACATCAACCGCTTCATTTATCCCGAACCCAACACGTTCAATGTCCCGCTCACCCTCAAGTTCAAATGGTCGGTCTCGGATTCGGACTTTGCAAACCGCAATTCCATTGAGTACCTCCGTTATCGTTTTTACCTGGGCACGGTCGATCCGCCGCCCCTGGTTGATTCGGGCGTCCTCGAATCCGACGCCTTCCGCATCGACGATATCTACGGCAATCCCTATACCTTTGTCATCAACCGGCCCGAGTCCCTTTTCAACCGGCTCGACTCCAACAGGGTTTATTACCGGCGCCTGGTGGTCGTTGACATGCTGGGGGACTCCGATGCCGTCTACAACGACGTTTTTCGTACACGCCAGGCATTCCCGCCCTGTCCCGACAGCATGGCCCTGGTCGAACTGAAGGCCTTCCCGGCCTTTTGCATGGACAAGTATGAGTTCACGAACGTGGATTACCTCGATGTCATGCCGAGCTGGACCTGGGCCGACCGCACCATTTTCTCACAGCAGACCACCACGCCGGCCCTCAATATCTCCAAGGATTCCGCGGTCGTTGCCTGTGCACGGCAGGGCAAGCGGCTCTGCTCCATCGATGAGTGGGCGGTGGCGGTGCGGGGCTATGATTCCACCAAGTATCCCTACGGTCCGGATTATGATCCGGGCCGGTGCAATACCGAAAAGACAAACGCCGTCGATCCGTTCACCCCCAACGTGACCTGGCCCGTGGATTCGCTCAAGACCTGTGTTTCCTCCTACGGCCTATACGATTTGTCGGGAAATGCGAGCGAATGGGTCTCGCCCGACTACTGCGTCGGAGACTACCCGCTCCTGGACAGTCAGGGACAGACGCTCTATTACCATGTCGGCGGGGCCTGGTGGAGCCGCGCCACCTCGGGCTTGAACAGCATTGCCAGCACCACGGAAAAGCATCTTTATGACATCGGGTTCCGGTGTTGCAAGAATGTCCATTGATTCAACCGTTCGCATAAGGAGGACCATGTATTACGACTTTCAATGCCAGGCCTGCAGTACACGCTTTGAAGTGCAGAAGAGCATTCATGACAGCAGCAACGCGAACTGCCCGGCCTGCGGAAAAGAGGCGCTCCGCGTCATCACCGGCGGCTCCGGGTTTCTTGGCAAAGGCATGAAGCCTTCGGACTGCACGGGCTCGCCCGCGGCCTGCCCGTCGGCGCACAAGTGCGGGATGGGGTGCTGCCACTAGCGCAAAGTCCCGCCCTGTCCTGAACATCGCTTAAAGGAGAACAAACATGAACGCTCTGGTGCTCGCCCCTTGTCCCCGTTCGCTCGAAATCCTTCCCGGCGAATTTGTTGTGCCCGATGAACTCTACGACGCCGTGATGGCCTATACCCTGCCGGTCAAGCCCCTGAAGGCCACCGTCATCCGGATCAACGTCAATTCCGAAATCAAGACCCCGCAGGAATACCAGCTCCACATCGGGCCCGATGGAATCACCATCGACGCGCTCAAGCAGCCGGGCGTTTACTGCGCGGTCATGACCCTTCGCCAGATTTTCCGCCAGACCGGCCGGGGCGGAAAGGCGCCCTGTCTGCGCATCAAGGACGGCCCGGACATTGAGGCGCGCGGCGTCATGCTTGACATCAGCCGGGACAAGGTCCCCTCCATGGGTACCTTGAAGCGGCTCCTCGACTTCCTTTCGGAAATAAAATGCAACCAGTTCCAGCTTTATACGGAGCATACTTTCGCCTTCAAGGACCATGGCACGGTCTGGGAAAAGTCCTCGCCCATGACTGCGGAGGAAATCCGCGAGATTGACGTTTACTGCCGGGCGCGCAACATCGAACTGGGGCCCAATCAAAACTCTTTCGGCCACCTCGAGCGCTGGCTCAAGCACCCTACCTACAAGCCGCTCGCCGAGGCGCCCGACGGTTTCATGAGTCCCTGGGGCGAAAAGCGGGATTATCCCTACAGCCTCTGTCCCACGGATCCGAAGTCCGTGGACTTCATGGCCGGCCTCTATGACGAACTGCTGCCTAATTTCCAGAGCCGGCTCTTTAACGTGGGTTGCGATGAGACCTGGGACGTGGGACAGGGGCGCAGCAAGGAAGCATGCGAAAAACAAGGGAAGGGGCGTGTCTATTTCGACTTCCTGTTAAAAATCCATAAACTCGTAACGGCGCGGCAGCACACCATGATGTTCTGGGGCGACATCATCTTCGAACACCCGGAGCTTATCCCCGAATTGCCCAAGGATATCATCGGTCTTTCGTGGGGGTACGACGCAGACCATCCTTTTGACAAACAGTGTGGTGAATTTAAAAAGGCGGGCCTCAAATTCTACGTCTGCCCGGGCGCGTCGGGCTGGAACACCTATTGCGGCCGCTGGAAAAACACCCGCGACAACCTGCTTTCCGCCGCGGAGAACGGCGTTAAGCACGGCGCCGCGGGTTTCCTGAACACCGAGTGGGGCGACAACGGCCACCATCAGCAGTACCCGGTCCCGCTGCCCGGGTTCCTGTACGGCGCCGCGGTCGCGTGGTGTGTGGATTCAAACCGCGATCTGGACGTGGCGCAGGCGCTTTCAACCCATGTCTACCAGGACCCCACGGGCAGGCTGGCCAAGGCGCAGTTCCAAATGGCGGACGCTTATCTGGACACCGGCGTCGTCATCCACAACAACACCATTTTCGCGAAGTTCATGTTCGAGGGGCTCCAGCTCGCAGGCGTCATCCGGCTCATCGAAAACGAGATGACGCCCCTGCCGGGCGGGTTTGAAAACGCGCTTTCCAAACTGGAATCAGCCCGCGCACTCCTCCGGCAGGCCCGGCCTGTTTCTTCCGACGCCGCGGAACTTTTGAAGGAAATGGACTACACGGCGCGCATTGCCGCCTGTCTGTGCAAAATGGGAGTGGAGCGGGTAAAGGCAAAGGAACGGAAGTTTGAGAACATTCCGATGGACACGCGCCGGGTTCTTGCGGACGAACTGGAAGGGTTACGGAAGGAATTTGACGCGCTCTGGCTGGCCCGGAACCGCGAGGGTGGGCTTGTTGACAGCTTGGAGGTCATCGACAAGGCGATACGGCTTTACAGGGCTTGATTGTTTGTCGCTCTCCCCTCGACTCCGCTCGGGGTTCGCGATTCATTTGCTCGGGGCTCGTAAAAGGCCGTTCGCGAAGGGATCTCATCAGCGGTATTGAAAATGTTTACGACATCGGTCCCCGAGCGGAGTCGAGGGGCCGATGTCCAATCCCTACTTCACCTCTTCCAGCTTATACTTCATTGAACCACCGTAGAACTTTTTGAGATAGCGCAGCATGAGATAAGGGTCCTTCCCGTGAATGCGCTCGAAGAGATGGCCTTTGTTGTTGAGCAGTTTTCGACCCTTGGGCAGCCCCTGCTTAATAAAGTTCTCCGTCTTGATAAGGTCGAGTGACGCGGTCTCCACGGCCGTGATGTCGCTTCCGGCAACGATGCCGATGTCCGGCACCAGCGACGGCGTGGTCATTCCCCAGCAGTCGCAGTAGATGGTGATGTTTGTCAGGACATTGATAAAAAGCAGGTCCACGGGCTTGTATTTCTTCAAAAATCTGTCCGTGACCCGCGCCATGCCTTCCGCAAAGTCATGGAATTTCCGGTTTTCCATTTTGATGGCGCCCTTTGGGCAGGCCATGACACAGTGCTGGCAGTAGGTGCAGTTGTGAAAGAAGAAGCTGATTTTCCGGGTCTCCTTGTTGGGCTTGATTGCGCCATTGGGGCAGGCCTTGAGGCACGTGAGGCAGAAGGTGCATTTGCCGTCTTTGTAGCGGATGCCGCCTTCGAGGCTGTGGATTTTCGCGCGCGTGGAGCCCGGAACCGCGCCCATGGCGATATTCTTGAGCGCGCCGCCGAACCCGCAGTCACCATGACCCTTGATATGTGAAAAGTCGATGAAGAAATCGCAGTCCACGGCTTCGCCGCCGAATTCCACGAAATCGAGCGCCTTGAAACCTATCTTCTCCTTGTAAAGATACTTGCGGCTTCCGCCAAAAGTGGAGACAATGTCGCAGCCCAGCACCTCCGCGGTGTAGCCGCGGGCCACGCCGTCTTTAGGGTTGTTGTCCATGACCTTGATGCGCTTGGCCCCGGCTTCCTTGAGTTCCTCGACGAGGATACGGATAAAAAGCGGGGAGATGGTGGAATAGCCGAGGTTACCGCCGAAGTGCATTTTGATGCCCACGCACTTATCCTTGATCCTGTTTTCCAGGTGAAATTGTTTAATCATTCGTCGGAACTTGGCAGGCAGGGTTTTGCCTGACTCCAGGGCCTCGACCGCGATGTCCGCGAAATAGACGGTGGGCACGCCTGCGCTTTTCTGCGGCGCTTTCTTTTTTGAAGGCATGGAAGGTCTCCTCAAAAGGTTGTTGGATGAGGGGAAAATATACTTTATTTTGATAAGACCTTGCTTTGCCTTTAGCGAATGGCGCGAATCGTTCGAAAAGGCGCGCAGCAAAAACTTATCTTGTTCCTGTGGAAGCGGTTGCGAAGCCGAGAAAGAACCCACATATTACAAAGAGGTAACGAAGACGTCCCTATGTACTGGTTGTTGGCGTTTTTATCCGCAATGCTGTTCGGCGCAGCCACCCCGTTCAGTAAGTTTTTGCTGTCGAATCTGGACCCGTTCATGCTGGCGGGTTTGTTTTATGTCGGTGCATCGCTTGCCCTTTTTCCATCGACCGTATGGCTTCAGAAAAAGAAACCCCTGGAGCGGCCTGCCAAAAAAGACCTCTTTCATTTAATGGGCAGTCTGTTTTGGGGAGGGATGGTCGGCCCCGTGCTGCTTCTTTTCGGTTTGCGGATGACCGAAGCGTCCACCGCCTCCCTTCTTCTCACCGCCGAAACGCCTGCGACCGCGATTGTGGCTTTCTTTTTTTTCCGGGAAAACATGGGCAAACGGGCCGTCCTGGCAAATGCAGGGATGATTCTGGTCGGCGCAATGCTGGCATTTGAAGGGACCCTCACACTCAGCGCGGGCGGCATTCTCATTGTACTTGCCTGTGTTGCATGGAGCCTGGATAATAATCATACCGCTTCAATACATGGCATCGACCCCATCCGGTGCACATTCCTGAAAGGTGCGACATTCGGCCTTGTCAATATTGCCATCGCGGTCATTCTGGGCAATACCCCAGGGGCGCCTAAATCGATGCTTCTTGCGTTGCTGGTAGGGGCTTTTGCGTATGGTCTCAGCATTGTCCTTTATATTACGTCCGCAAGACGGCTGGGTGCGTCCCGCTCTCAAATGGTTTTTGCCACGGCTCCTTTCATTGGCGTCCTGATTTCACAGACATATTTGAACGAGCCATTGCATTCTTATCAAATTGGCGGCGCCATTTTAATCGCCGCGTCACTGATTCTATTGTTCACCGAAAAACATCTGCATTCGCATCTTCATGCCCGGATGGAACATACCCACCGTCATTCCCATGACGACCCGCACCATGACCATCACCGGGATTTACTCGGTACGCAGCCGACCCATGATCATGTCCATACCCACGCGGAGGCTACGCACGTCCACAGGCATCTGCCGGATATCCATCACCGACACGCCCACTGACTTGCCAATCGCCGGGATGCGGGCGCTTTTCCGAGTGGGAAAACACTTGTTAATGGTGCGTCCAAGGGTCTATTTTATTCAAATAATAACAGCAACGTTGAGGTGACCTGTCGGCCGGATATCAGATATAGAATGGGTTGAATTATGAGAATCCCCAGCCCCTTCTTCCGGAAATTCAGCACGTTTATTTCCAAAAGTTTCTTCACGTCCGGTCTCCTGGTATTCCTTTTCATTTTCACAGGTTCCGCTGAAAACCCTGCCCAACAGAGTCCCGGTACGGGTGCATCGGGTTCGCAGGCAGCCGGAACCTGCGGCAATGGCCTCAAGCACCGGGTGGCCATTCTTTCCGTTGATAATAAAACAACCTACGGCCAGCAGAGGATTGGTGATGCTGTCAAGGATATGCTGACCACGGAAATCGCAAATACCGGCTGCTTTGTTTTGGTGGAACGGGCGCAGCTTGACAAGGTGATGCGCGAACAGGCTCTGGGGCAGAGCGGCGCAATGGACGAGACCGCTGCTCCGCAGGTGGGAAAGCTTGTGGGCGCTGAATTCGTCATGCTTGGTAGCGTGACCCAGTTTGGAGTGCGAACGCAAGCCTCCGAAGGGTTTTTCGGGGATTCGAAGACGCAAATTGCGACCGCAACAGTGGATATCAAGCTTGTCAGCGTTGAGACCGGGGTCATCGTTCTTTCGCTGACCGGGACCGGTCGCGCACAGCGCAAATACACCAGTGTCCTGGGAATGGGAACGAGCGGGGGATATGACGAGACTTTGGAATCGGATGCCCTCCGCGTCAGCCTCGAAGGGTTTGCCGGAAAAATTGCGGTCGAAGTCGGGAAAACACCCTGGATGTGTTATGTTGTCATACGCGGAGAACAGGCCTTTCTTGACGCCGGCACGCGTTCGGGAATCGCGGTGGGGCAGCAGTACAATATTTTCACCAAGGGTGAGGCGATACTCAGCCCCACGACGGGCGCTGTGCTGGGATATGACGAAGTGAAGACGGGCGTCGTGCGGGTGGATCGTTTACTGGGTGTTGATGGGGCCGCTGTTGTGCTGGTTTCGGGTAAGCTTCCGGACAAGCAGGGTGTTGTCCGCCGCCCGTCCAGAACGCCGTAGGAGCTGTTGATGCGTTATCTGCTTATATCCGCCATTCTTTCCGCGGCCTTTCTCCTCGGCGGCTGCGCGTCAGCAACTTCCCGGCATGGATACAAGGCTGATTCCTTCTTTTCGCCCCTTCCGGTGGCCGTGCTTCCTGTCAACAATATGAGCAACGACCTCAAGGCGGCCGACATGTTCCGGGAGCTGTTTAAAAACGCGCTTCAGGACCTCGGATATCCGGTGGCTAAAAACGATGATGTCGATTTCCTGCTGCAGCGCAACGGGTTCTCGGACGGCGGCCAGCTGGCGCGCGTGGAGCCGCAGCAACTGTGCGAGATGCTGGGGGTGGATGCCGTGTTCCTGGGAACCCTGGAAAAAGCGAACCAGCTCACCACGGGCGTATACAACAAGAAGGAGGTCCGGGCCAGCCTGAGGCTGTACCGCGGTTCCAGCCTCCTCTGGTCCGATACCGCAGAGGCCGTGGTCAAAGAGACAAGGCTCAGCGGCAAGGCCATTGGCGACGCGTTTGTGCAACGGGCATCGGGCAAAGCCCTCTCCAAGTTCAATGGCCATCCGCTGCTTGCGTTAACGGAACAGATGATTTATGATCTGCAGCAGAAACTTCCGGGCAACCGGATTGAAACCACAGGATGGGAACCCCGGAATTCACAGCCGGATCCTTCCGGCGCGCAGAAGCCACCTGCAGCGAAGAGGGCTAAATGACGCGACAGGCGCTTTTCCTGCTTCTCCTGTCATGGGTTGCCTGCGCTTTTGCCGCACCGCCCGCCTCCTCCGGGACTTCGGAAACCGAACCCTATGACCGCATCGTGCTCAAGGACATGACGGTCATCAAGGCGAGCCTTGTCAAGGAAGCGGGAGACTCGCTGGCCTATTTTGAACTCGGCGATAATGATTTTGTCAAGCATTCGGTCGACCTCAGCCAGGTGTTCAAATGGGTGAAGGCGACCCCGGCTGCGGCCGCGCCGCCCCCCGCAGCAGCGGATGACAACATGCCCGTGGTGGACTACCAGATCGTCATTGCACGCCTTGACGCGGTTGCGCGCGGCAACGCGCCCGTGGCCACGGCTTCGTATACGCCGGCCGCCAATGCCGTAGCGTCCGAAAGGGGGCTTGCGGCTTCAGGAGCGGTAGCACAAAGCCCTTTGCCTGTACCTGCGCCTGCGCCCGTGCCTTCAGCGAAAGTTCCCATGGCGGCGCCGGCAGTCGCGGGCCCCGCGGTTTCCGCTGCCCCGGCGGAAACGCCGGTTTACGATTCCGACGAAGCTATCCCTGAAGATTTGACGAAGGTACGCCTCGATCCGCCCACGGGCACCGAAGGCGTCAAACTCGTCCCGCGTTCGGGCATGCTGGCCATCAATATCAACCCTTCGCTTAGCGGTTTAGGGTTGGGGTTACGCGGCTGGAGCCCGCCGGGTTTGGGATTCGGCGTCAAGGGAGCGGTTCTATGGGGAAGCGCGACCGGATTTCTCCTCAACGGTGAAATCATGCAGGCATTAAACACGGCAAGCCGCAACCGCTGGTACTTTTTCATCGGCGGCGGATACCAATGGTCGACCATTACGGTTGACCTGTCGAGTATCAGCAGCGGCATGTCGGATATGACCATGGACCTTTCTTTCGGGAGCTTTATCGTCGGAATCGGTGTGGAATGGCGCAAGGGCATCAACCGCAACCACGGCATCTCCTTTGAACTCGGATACCAGAAAGGCAGCGCTGAATATACCACGGACGCCTATACGGTAGGTTACGGATCTTATTCCTATACGATGCCCGAACAGACGAACACTTTCGACCTGTCACCCATTTATCTGGGTTTTAACTATGCGTATTATTTTTAGAAATACGATTTAAGAATGAATAGATTCACCCTCGTCCTCTTTTTATCTTTTGCCGCCACCCTTTTCGGCCAGGAGGCGAAACCCGGCCTTGCCATGGGTACGCTCAAGGTCTTTTCCGAACCCGCGGGTGCGGAAATCATCATTGACGGTAACGTTATCGGCGTGACCCCCTTGAAAATCATCAACATCGACGCGGGTGAACGCCGGGTGGCGCTGCGCCTCAAGGGATATGCGCCCTCGGAAGACAGTGTGCAAATCCTAAAGAATGAAACACAGAACCTGTCCGTCATTCTTAAGCCCGCGGCTTTTCTGAGCGTCAAGGCGCAACCCCTGTCCGCGTCCATTCTTGTCAATGGCACGGTTGCCGGAACAGGGGAGGTCAGCCGCATGGAAGTCCCGCCCGGCGACATCACCCTGTCAATTGAAGCGCCCGGATGCGAAAGTTATGCCGAAACTCTGTCGCTCACACCTGGAGAAACCCGCGCAATCGAAAAAACGCTTTCCTCGGTATTCGGTACGCTCACGGTCACGACCACGCCACCGGGAGCGGCCCTATTCATTAACGAACAGCCCGCCGGTGTAACACCTTACCATAACGAAAAACTCGCGCCCGGAAATTACAAGCTGCGATTCGAACTGCAGGGATATGAACCGATTGAAGGGGCGGGTACGCTGAAAGCCGGGGATTTGCGCGTGATTGAGAAAAAAATGACAAGCCTGTATGGCGCGCTTTCCGTGACAACGACTCCTTCCGGTGCGGCTCTCTTTTTAAACGACCAGTCTTCCGGCACCACGCCTTATCGAAACGATAAGCTGACATCCGGCAATTACGACCTGAGGCTCGAATTGCCGGGTTATACGACCCTGAATGAGACTGTCGCTGTTGCCAGGGACACCGCCATAAGCCGGCCGTTCGCCTTTTCGCGCTCAAAAGCCTGGCTCGATTCGGTGGAAGCGTACAAAGTGGCGAAATATAAACATGGGCGAATGGTACGCCGGATTGTGTTCGGCAGCATCGCCGCTGCGCTGGCCGGCACCGGGTATGTTTTCGACACGCGGGTTTCCGCTGCCAAGGACGACCAGGATAAGATACAGGATGAATATCGCGCGTCAACAGGGGGCTTTGACACGTACGAACCGCGCTTTAACAGCGCCGGGAATCGGGCGAGTGATAATGCCACGACGCGCAACATTCTCTATGGCGTTGCGGGTGCGTTCGGGCTGGGGTTTGCAATTTCGATTCCGTTTTAGAAACGAATACGGATATTCGACACGGAGCCTTTTGGAATATGCTGACGAAAATAATCCACGTTCTGCTTCCTCTGTCCCTGATGACCTTCGTGCAATGCACAAAGGACCATGCGGAGTTTCTGCACGACAACCCGCTCGATCCGGACGGCATCTACGCGCCAAGGGTGGTGGCCATGCGGGATACGACTGTTGCGGTGGGCAGCACTTTTTACCTCCATGCTACCGGGACCGACCCCAACGGGACCGTCCAGCAATACCTGTGGGCGCTTGACGGCGTGTCCTATCATGACAGCACGGACACCCACCGGATCCGGGTCTCGTTTTCCAAGGCCTGCGTCAGGAACATCTTGGTCAAGGTGCGCGACAATGACGGCGTCGAGTCCGCGCCGGATGGCGTTCGGGTGCTGGTGAAGGGCAATGCGCCCATCAATGTTTCGCCGGCAAACGGCGCGCAGCTGACGGGTACCCGGCCGACACTGAAGTGGATTCCCGGGTACTATGCCTCCAGTTTCACAATTTATCTCGATACCGTATCTCCGCCGGTCTCCGTGACCGGGCCGAATATCACTGACAGTTCCTATACCCCCCCTTCCGCCAGTTCGCTCAAAAGCGGAAGGACCTATTACTGGCAGGTCGTTGGCCGGAGTGCGGGGCTGACGGCCCCGGGCGAAATATGGCAGTTCAATACGCCGCCGTATCCGGTTACCACCACGGGCATGAAGCGGATACCCGCGAAGGATTCGAGTTTCCAGATGGGCAGCACGCTTGTGACCAATGCGACACCGGTTCATGCCGTAACATTCAAGCACGATTTCTATATGGACAGCACGGAGGTGACACAGTACGATTATCAACGGCTGATGGGAGTGAATCCATCCAGCTATGAAGGAACCGTATTGCTGCCGGTTGAAACAATAACCTGGTTTGACGCGGTACTGTATTGTAATAAGCGGAGCAGACATGACGGTCTGGATACCGTCTATGGTTACACGTCTGTCAGCGGTGAACCTGGAAATGGCTGCACAAATCTTGGAAGTCTGGTGATGACTCATTCAAAGAACGGATACCGCCTGCCCACTGAAGCGCAGTGGGAATATGCATGCAGGGCCGGATCAACAACGGAATACGGGTGGGGTAACGACACGACCGGTATCGGGGGTGTACTCTGGTGGTATGAAAATGCCATCTACTTGCCGAGAGTGGTGGCCACAAAAAAACCTAATGAATTCGGGCTTTATGATATGACCGGGAATATGTGGGAATGGTGCAACGATTGGTGGAACAGCAGTTATTCCAGCGGAAGTCAGACGGACCCCACCGGCCCCACTAGCCCCACCAGCGGCTCCTATCGCGTCCGGCGCGGGGGGGCATGCACCAGTACCGACCCCGTGCATTTCAGGTCCGCTTATCGCACCTACAGTCCGCAGTATAGCGCTTCCCAAGATATCGGCTTCCGCTGCGTGCTTCCCGTTGATTCTACAAAAATAAACCGGTATGCGCCCACGTTGTCCGCGATGGAGGACACGAGTGTTATGGCAGGCGACAGCTTCTTTGTTCACGCAAAGGGCACGGATTCCAACGGCACGATAGTAAAATACCTGTGGGCGCTGGATGGAATCACTTACCGGGACAGCACGGACAGCGGATGGGTCAAAACGGCTTTTTCCAATGCAGGGGTCAAGACGATTTATGTCAAGGTCCGCAATGATGCGGGGCTCCTCTCCGTGGCGGACAGCGTGGAAGTGACGGTCGAGGATGCGGCCTCTGTTACAGGCTCCGGACAAGCCAATACGATTGCCATTGTCAACGGATGCGGGGACCCGGTGTTTTGGTGTTCCACGGAAGGCAGCGCATCCGGCGCCTGGGCCGTGAATCTCACCCACAACAGCGGGACGCTTTAACGGACCATGCCAAAAACCCGGCCGAAGCTCCTGAAACCGGACTGCCGTCAATGTGACGGTCAGTGCTGCCGGTATTTTGCCGTACAGATTGACGCTCCTGTCCGGCGTAAAAACATCGACCACATCCGCTGGTTCCTTGCGCACCGGAAGATTGCGATCTTTGCCGACAAAAAAGACTGGTTCATCCAGGTCTGGAACAACTGCCGGCACCTGACAAAGGCGTACCGGTGTTCCATTTATGAAGAGCGTCCAAGGATCTGCCGGGAATACGGCGGCGACATCAGCAAGGAAGACTGCGTGGATTCTCCCAATGCGCACGATTTGTACTTTACAAAGCCTGGGGAATTTGAACGCTGGTTGCTGAACCGGGACAAGCGACAAGCGGTTCACCGTTCATGACCGTGCGAATCAACTTATTTATCTAATCCATGGAATCCAAGCAATTTACCTTTTCTTTCCTCATCGAACCTTTCAAAGCATTCTTTACGGCCATGCGCGTTCATTACGCGGTGCTGGCGCTCCTGCCTTTCCTGGCCGGCATTCTCTGCGCGCGCGAGGCATTTTCCGGCAGGTCCCTGACCGCCATTCTGCCGATCGTACTGGTTGCCGCGGCCTATCTATTCGCCGTTTATAGAGCCGGGCTTCCAAAACGCGCGCTTTTTTGGCTTCTTCTACTTCCGGCAGGCGCACTCCTCACGCTTATTCCTCTGCGCGCACCCTATGACAGCGGGTTTGCGCCTTATCTCGGACTCGACAGCTCTGTGGTGCAGGGATGCATCACGCGTGAG
>JAZDKP010000177.1:0-2413 GCA_043802925.1 Fibrobacterota bacterium
TTGTATTTCCCTGTATCCGTTTACCGCTGCGTTACCGGCGCCACGGGCTGGGCCGAGTTCGGCGGGACCACTTCGAAGGGGCAGGCAAAATCCTTGGCATCCGGACCAAGCGGGTTGCGGAGCAATTCCACCTTTCTCATGAAGAGATCGGCCCATTCCTCGGCGCTGTGCCTGGGCGCCCGGTCGGGCACGCGGGCGGCCGTGAAGATGTCGGCCAGCTGGGCGCGCGAAACCATGGACAGCCTGCGGACCAGCATCTGGCGGGCCTTTTCACCTATCTGGTGCAGATCCCTGCCGGTCGCGTCAACGCCCGCAAGGGAGCCGGTCCCGACCTCGTTAAGGTGCATGATGCACTTGGCCGGATCCTGCCACACCTTCTCTTTCGACCAGGAGTCGAAGTTCATCCTCTTGTTGTGGTAAAGCGCGTCTCCACCGAAAGTTATGCCGGCGTCCTGCATATAGACCACGGGGTTCAGGCACACGGCCTTTCCGGCGGCGTCCGAGTTCGGTGATATCTTTGGACGCCCCATTGGAGAGAGCGTGTTTAGCCTTAGTCCAGACGAACTCCTGCGGATTGATCTCTGGCGCATACGCCGGAAAGCGAAAGACATGAAGCCGCTGATGACGGGCCAGGAATTCCTTAACGATGACACGCTTATGGATGGTGCCGCCGTCCCAGAGCAGCACCACCGGCCCCCGCAAATGGTGAAGCAGATGCCGCAAGAATCTGATGACCTCAACTCCGGTGATGTTCTTGCTATGAAAACGGAAGTAGAGACCCAGGCGTTGCCGCGAGGGGGATACCGTAAGGGCGGAGATTGCGGAAATCCGATCCCGCTTGTAGCTGTACCTGAAGATAGGGGTCTTCCCGATTGTCGCCCAAGTCTTACGGACGTTAGGGATGAGGAGAACCCCGCTTTCGTCGAGGAAGGCGAGATGGGCGCCAAGTCTTCGGGCTTTTTTTTATATCCAGCCACTCGTGTTTCTTCCAGTGGGCGATGGCTTTCTCGTCCCTCTGCGTGGCACGGCGCTCCGGCTTCTGCCATGTCCATTCGAAGCTCGCCATCACCCGCCAAATATGGCCTGGGTGGTAGTGATTCCGAAATGCTTGTCGATCAGCTTGGAAATGCGCGGCAGTGTCCACAAATCCGTTACGTATCCGGCAGCCAGAGGTCCTTGTTTCAGCAGTTGCAGTAACTTGCGCTTCTGCGGTGGTGACAACAGCGGCGGACGGCCGGAAGTCGGCTTGGCCTGGAGTGCTTTGGCTCCACCTTTCCGAAAACTTTGGGCCCAACGCACTCGCCCCTGCTATTCAACCACATCAACCTGCTGGGGCGTTATGCGTTTTCGGTGCCGGAAGCCGTCAAACGTGGCCATCTGAGGCCTTTAAGACGTCCTGAGGAGTCTTTTGAGGAGGGCCTTTGAGTTTCCTTCAGCGAGTTTTCTGTCCGGTTGCTCCCCAAACCCCAACATGGCTTCTTTTAATTTCGGGCGGGCTGTTTTAAGACCGTTGATAAAACCGGGAAAAGCGCCGTCCACGACCGCCGCTTTCCGCGCCAGATATTCATTGATGTCCATTGATTAATCCCGCCACCTGTCCGCCTTAGTCGAACGGGTGACGGGATTAATTATACAAAATGCGGAACAACCAGTTTTTTAATTACCAATCCATTTTAAACTTGAAGTTGTGTGAGCCGGTTGTCGGATCAGTCAGCCATTGGCGATCTATCACAACAGCTATTTCCTGGCGGAAGTTCATTTCAGGCTGCATCATCATGACCCGGTTGGGCTGCGCGCTAAACCTTCCCTGTCCCGCGTATTTGAGGTCAAGTATCTGCGTTGAGTGAACCGGATTTGAGACAGCGGGCGAGCTGTCAAAGTAATTCGTCAAAACGACTCTTACTTTTTCGTCGCCGCTGAAAACAGGATTTAACACATTCACCCAGATAGGGTCCGCTATTATTTCATCTCCGGACCTGAAAACATTATAATCCACATTTATCGCGGTCCCGTCAGTTGCCTTAAGGTTTGCGTGCCTCCAGCCATAGCTGTGAATAATAGGCGGTGTTTTCGTTCCGGCAAACGAAAAGTCCCGTATCACGGAAGATGCTTTATCCGCGTCCAGATGAATTGACCGGGCGCCCGCGCTGTCAAGTATCCCGACAATTTCCATGTTGCCCCGCATCCTCGCCAGAGCCAGTGGAGTGTGGCCCTCTTTTGTTTTGGCGTTGAGCTTTGCGCCTTTGACAATAAGCGTCTTAACGATCTCAATACTGAGTTTGTATTTCATTTTTAACTTCCTGTAAATAGTTTAATCAAAAACGCCGAATTTTAACAGGGTCCAAGGGGAATTCTTCTACGGGAAGATTTCCCATTGAATTTTTACTCATATGGGAAGTTTCTGTTGCAATCC
>JAZDKP010000178.1:0-6205 GCA_043802925.1 Fibrobacterota bacterium
TGTTCTACGGCGGTTTCGACAGCATTTATTCCTTCCGCCAGGTAGGCCGCCGCATTGGTCGTCCGGAGCCAGGACTCGCCCCCGACCTTGTCCCAGGCGATGTTCGTGGGATTGCCCCGGATGACATATTGCGCCAAGGTGACGGCCTTGTTGTACATGGCCGTATCGGCGTTGGCATAGGCCGCATGGAAAAGGAAGGCGGTGATGCAGGCCTTTCCGGTAAGATAAAGGGCGGGGTCCGAGGAGCCGGTAACGGGCAGGGCCGTTGTCAGCGTGCCACCGAGACGGGCGCCGCTCCAGGTCACGTTCATCTGGTTTGTCCAGGTTCCGGCCGCGGACCCATTGCCGCCAGAATACACTGTAGCGATATAATCCCAATAGGTGTTGTTAATGGCCTTGAATACCTGGCTGATACGCAAGCTGTCGACACCGAGTTTGAGGTCGCCGAATTCCTGGTAAAGGCGCCAGAGGTTCTGGAGGCAGTACAGCGAGATCATCCACGATTGGCTGCTCGTCATGGCCCCGGGATTGTGCCGGATGCTGTCGTCGCAAGTGATGCCGTATTCCTTCCCGTTCGCATTGAGTAGCGCCAAGTGGCGGTCGAACATGCGCTCGTACTGGTTTCGCACGTCCGAAAGATAGGTCGAATCATCCGAGGCATGGCCCAAAAACCAGTTGATGGCGGCGAACTGCGACCCCACGCGGTCGGTGGTCCCCATCCAGGTTCCGATGGGTACGAGCGTCGAAGGCACGAGCGTTCCGTCGGCGTAGCGGTTATAAACATGGCGAATCCAGTTTCCGGCCACGGAAAGCACTTCCAGCACCCTGCGGTCGCCGGTCAGGTAGTAATAAAAATAAAGGTTTTCAAAATAAGAATGGCTGGAATTTTCATCATTGCGGTAACCGGCGTAACCGCTGGGCGCCCAGCCGGCATGGTAGGTGCCGCTGTCCCCTTGGATTATTTGCGTGTTGAGAGTGCGCCGCGCGGCCGGAAAAGAAAGTTGGTTCAACAGCTCCGCGTCGCCGTTCTGGGCGAAAAAGCGCACCACGTTGGAAAAGGTATTGTGGTAGTCCGTGAAAGCCCCCCCAAGGAAATACCCGTCCCAGCGTGTGATGTCCCCGTATTCGCCGTAACCATCCTTGTACCAGTAGCGCGGCCCCACCCCGTAGGTCATGAATCCCTGCATGCCGTAATGCGGAACGCCCCAAATCGTGTGCGCATTCACGGTATCGACTTTATCGTAATACATCTGGGCGTCTGCATTGGGTGTGCCGTCCCAGATTTCGTCGAGCGCGCCGCTGTGCGCGGCATAGGCCCTTTCGGGCCAGGCCATGATTTTATGGTCCTGTGCGGCCAGCGTTTGATCGCGCGTCGCGTTCCAGTCCGCCCCGCTAGCGCTGGCTGCCAGGGTGAAGGAGAGTTTGGCATAGGCGCCCATGAAGGGGGAGATCCATTGGGAATCAGTGACCACGTGAACCTCCAGCTGCACGGGGGTCCCCACAATCTGCTGCGGCTCATAATACTTCATTTTCTGGATGGAAACGCCAAGACCGCCCTTGGCGCCGGACACGGCTACATAGGGTTTTTCCGCAAAGGTCCCTGTATGGCTTGTCCCGGCCAGGGACAGGGTGTACACCGCCGATTGCAGCATGGCCGGCCGTAACTGCTGTTTAATCGCAACGGATTGGCCACTCGACAATGCCCCGCTAAGGGTCTGCCCCTGTTCCGCGGAACCATAACCCTGGGTACCGCTTCCGACGGAAAGCGGCAGGGTCAGTTTTACGCTCCGGACCTTTACAAGAAACGTTGAATCATAAATGTTGGCCCGTGTCGTGCCATGATTGTTGCCGGGTTGGGCGAAATAAAAATCCAGTTCCACGGTCGGCGAACCCGCGAAGAACCTGTATCGCGCCACATAGGTCCAGAGGACCCCCGCGTAGGGCGGGTTGGTAAACTTGCCCGCGACTTTTACAGTGGCCGTCTGATCGCCCAGGTGCTCTATGCGCACCTCCCCGGGGATGCCGCCCGTCATGGCCGGTTTATCGTCAACCAGAATCGAGGTGTTGCCGCTGTTCGAAATCAGGTTTTGTTCGGGCGTGCCGAGGAGAACGGCCTCTTCAAAAATATTGAATTTCGTTTTACTGATTTTAAAGCGCGCGACGCCCGTATTGACGGTAACGTCGCTGGAATTGTTCGCTACCGACAGGAGCGTGCCTGAATTGGAATGGGAGCCCGTAATCAGTTTGTAATTCGTGGTCCCATTGGCCGGCACGGTCGCCGGAAAAGTGACCATCAGCCATTGAATGGGGGTACCCCCTTTCAATCCGCCCGCCCAACGGGACAGGACTTCAAACTGCGCATTCATGGGCGTGCCGGATTGCGTCTGTATTTGCAGATTCGCTGGATCAACATATCCGGACACCCGTGACAGCGGGATGCCATTGCTCACGAATTCATTTGTCCGTGATATTCCAGCGGTTTCCCTGACAAGAATATTAACATCCGCCAATATCGGCGATACCGCCAGTATGGTTATAAGAATGACTTGGATTTTCTTCATTTTCCACCTTTAAAAATTAATATCAATCACCTAATCATTCTCGAACACTTTTTTGGATATCAATTCAGCAAGGCATACTCATTATCCTAAAGCGCTTTAGTCATGTTAGAAAACATGCAATATCGTTACCTACAAGCAAGTTTTCTTGTTATTAATTATCAATCAAGCAGATAGGATTGTTTTTGTTGGCATTCGTAATAATTAAATAATATTTTTATTACGTCTTTTACGTAAAACCCGTAAGAGACTCCGAGGTGGCATCCATCATGGAAAAGGGTGACACAATGTTTTGGAATCAGGATTACCGCACAAATTATTGACAGATTGGTATATGTTTTTATGGATCCGGAAAGTTTATTAAAAAACCACCCCTTCCTCGGATACTTCACAAATTCCAGTTACGTAATGGTAATCATGGATGAAAATGGCGAAATCCTCTATTGCCACAACCAGGAATTCCATAAGAAATCCTTTTTTGTTTCACAATTGACGGGAAAAAATATCGGGGATTTATTTAACCTGAACGGGGAACATTCGCTACGCCGTCTCCGCGACAATCATCCGGAAACAGTACGTAGCCTGGAAAGTTTTTCCTTTGAACCCCGCACCCCGATGAATCCGGCACCTTCCTTTGCCTCCAACCGGATTTGCGACGATCGGGTCATTCCGAAGGGTCTGTATATTAATTGCAGCAAATGCGGCCTTGTGGTCTTCGGGATCACCCGGGAATATTTTCTAGGAATCATCAGTTTTAGTGAATTTGATCCAGCCTTGCCGATAGGTTCTTCCGACCTGATACTGGGTGCGGATTTGAACGATAACATCGCGGCGCTCAACCAGTCCCTTGCGGATTTTCTGAAAATTAAAAAGCCATCCGACTGCTTCAATGCTCCCGTAAGTACGATGGTGGATTTTGTAATCAACCAGGACATGCCCGCCGTACGCCATGCCGTTGTTCTTAAACCCGTCAGTCTGAACAACGCTTCGTTCACCGTTTTGAAAAAGCAGGAAATCAAATTTAAAAACACCCCTGCATTGGAATGGGAAAACATCCCCTCCGATTCGTCCCGGGTTGTATTCATGGAGAGCCCTGAAAATTTTGACAGCCGTGACTACCGCTTTTCTTTCACCATCCATTCCCCGCAAAAGACCTTTCCCAGCCTCCTGCTCAGGGCGGAAAAAGGGGAGAACCCGGATCTCCGCGGATATGTCGTCGGACCGGACGTGTTGAACCAGAACATCATCCTTAAAAAAGGCACCTATGTCATCCGGCAGCATCCCTGCCCCGAAATCGGATCCCTTCCGCAACGCGCTTTTGAGATCGAAAAAAACGGCAACCAGTACATTTTCAGAATGGACGGTGTCACGGTTTTATCTTATACGGAACTCTTTGCGTTTCCGCCAATCAACGAAAGCACGATAGGTTTTCTGCTGCGTCCGGGGGTGCATTGCACTGTTACCAACATGAAGTTCCTTGTCAGCGGGCCCCGGCCGAATCCGGACATCAACGTCATCGCAGGTTTCAAGGCCATGCCGCAGTTCAAATTTAAAATCCGGCAACAGCCATGCCAGTTCGGCAGCCGGAACCTGATTGCCTACCGGTTTGAGAATATCACTGGCCTGACCAACCGGATCGACAGGCTCGAAAAGGAAAAAAGCGCCGTGGAACAGGACCGGGAAAGAATACGGGGCGCACTGGAAAACAGGGAAACGCTGAACCGCTTTGTCGGCGACAATATACGGGTAAAATCGATACGGGACACGCTCGAAACTCTTTCCCAGTCCGCTTCCACGCTCCTTCTGGTCGGTGAAACGGGAACGGGCAAGGAAATTCTCGCTCAAACCTTCCATCGGCTTTCCCCGAAAGCAAAGGGCCCTTTCATCAAACTGGATTGCGCCACCATCCCGCAGACCCTTCTGGAAAGCGAACTGTTCGGCTACGAGGCCGGGGCCTTTACCGGCGCGCATCAGAGGCATGCCGGAAAATTCGAGCAAGCCCAGGGCGGAACGTTGTTCCTCGATGAGATCTCAAATCTTTCGATTGAAACCCAGGGGAAACTGCTGGGGGTGCTGGAGGACTTCAGCATCACCCGCATCGGCGGGGAAAAGCCCCGGCCGCTTTCCCTTTCCGTTGTGGCCGCCAGCAACCGGGATCTCGACGAGCTGATGTCGGAAAATCTGTTCCGGCAGGATCTCTTTTACCGCCTCAACCGGTTCAAGCTGGCCATCCCGCCGCTGCGCGAACGGATGGATGATCTGCCCGGCCTCTGCGGTCATTTTCTGGAAATGGCCAACCGGGAATACCGGAAGAATATCGAGGCAATTTCAGAAAAGGCCTACAAACGGCTGTACGCCCACGACTGGCCGGGAAATGTCCGGGAGCTCAAGAACGTCATTTTCAAGGCGATCCTTTTTTCGACGAAAAAAACCATCCAGCCGGAAGACATTGATATCACCGTATCGCAGGGAACCGGGATTTCAGTGCTGGACGCATTATCCCAAAAGCAAAGAAAATCCGTTCGGAAGATTAAACTTTCAAAAGACGAAATAACAGACGCGTTGGCAAGACATAAAGGGAACATATTTGCCGTATGCGATGCCCTGAAGGTGAGCCGGCCCACGATATATAGCCGTATGAAAAAGTACCAGATCAATCCGGATATTTTTCGAACCCCTTGAACGCAGCGTATGTCTGATTTTCCAGCCTGATGCCGGAATAACTCCCGCCAAAGCCCTCTCCGCAGGTGGCCCAAATTCTTCCGGAGGAGGTTCCGGAAACCTGGGAATGTTGCGGACGCTTGTACCTCTGGCCGAGAGATGACGTGACGGACCGAACAGAAAACCCCCGCGGAGCGTTATTCTTTTTGCTTGATTTCAGGAAGATTTTCCGCCTATCTTAATGTGTTCCAGGTTAATACTCAGGCACGGTGAGGGTGTATCACATGCATTATGTTCAGATTTCCGGCAGCAAAACCAGATACGGTGTTGGCAAGGTCGTGTGCGTTGGCCGCAATTACGCTGACCATGCGCGTGAGCTGAATAATCCGGTGCCTGCAGAGCCGTTGTGGTTTATCAAACCCGGTTCTGCGGTGGTATCGATGCAAAAGCAGTTGATCATTCCGTCGGATCGCGGTGAGTGCCATCACGAAGTTGAGGTGGCCGTATTGATTGGAAAAACCTGCACCGCCATTAATGAACGTGATGCGCGTGATGCCATTGCCGGTATTGGCCTTGGGTTGGATTTAACTTTGCGTGATATTCAGGCCTCGCTAAAGCAAAAAGGCCATCCGTGGGAAATTGCCAAGGCATTTGATGGCAGTTGCGCGCTCAGCAATTTTTCTCCGGCCGATGAATTTCCGGATTTGCAGGCAATCGAATTTGCGCTGGATATAAATGGCAAGCGGCGGCAAACCGGAAGCACACAAATGCAGTTGTTTCCCGTGGCAAAGCTCGTCGCAGTTGCTTCACAGAATTTTACGCTGGAACCTGGCGATGTCGTGCTGACAGGTACTCCGGCGGGTGTCGGTGTTTTGAATACAGGGGATCTGCTGCATTGTGAATTAAACGGTAAGTGTATTGCAGAGTTAGTGGTGGTGGCGAGGTAATGACCCAGGCCGAATCCACACATATCAAGGCGTAACGCC
>JAZDKP010000179.1:0-2612 GCA_043802925.1 Fibrobacterota bacterium
ACGCAAATACACCTTAACTATTTGCCCCGTTATCAGCCAGGCCTGAACCCACAAGAACGCATCTGGCGGCGCGTTCGCTACGAGGCTACCACCAACCGTTGGTTCGAGAACATCGAGGCCATTTGGAGCACGGTTCAGAAGACAACATATTCTTGGTCACCACGAAAAATAAAACAGTTATGTCAACTTTGTTAGGTCGTTTGTATTAGGCGTATGAAAGCGAAAACGAAAGGGGCCGTCAATGAAAAAAGTGTCCGGTTATCTGTTTAAGCGAGGCGGGATATGGGTTGTAGCCTGGCAAGCGAACGGCAAGCGATTTAAGAGAAGCACCGGCACAAAAAGGGAAGCCGAACGCGTCCGCGATGAAATCCTTGCGCCTTTCCGCATGGAGAGCGAGGCCGCCACTTTGCAAAATCTTGTCGAGCGTATGGCAGGAGCACAAGCCAACCTGGCGCGCGTCGAGGATAAAGAACCGGGCATCCTGATAAAAAATGCATGGACCGTATTCGAGGCATCACGAAAACGCCGGAGACCTGCACCGCAAACCCTGCAGCAGTACAGTTTCCAATGGAACCGGTTTGAACAATGGTTGACTGTCAATCGCCCCGCTGCCGTCGAGTTGCGGCATGTTACCGAACAGGACGCCGCCGACTATGCAAACAACCTGAGCAAGGCCGTAGTTCCATCAACATCGAACCGGCACATTACTTTTTTGCGGGGGTTTTTCCGTGTACTGGCGAAGGAGAAGACCTCAAAAATGACCGGCAACCCGTTTGCCGAAATTCAACTTGAAAAAGCCGTCCAGCAAAGCCGCAGGGAATTGACCTTCGAGGAACTGATCCGAGTTTGCACTCAAGCAACAGGGGAATTGCGGACGCTGTTGGCCATAGGCATATATTGCGGCCTGCGCTTAGCCGACGCCGTGCTGTTGGATTGGGGGGCTGTTGACCTGGTGCGCAATTACATTTTAAACCGAAACCGCAAGACTGGAAAAGAGGTGAGCATCCCTATTCATCCAAGCCTTGCAGGTATTCTCCAAGAAATACCGATAAAAGAGAGAACCGGCGACATCATGCCGGAAATGGCCGCATTGTACCGAGTAAAGCGCGACCAAGTCACCGACCGTATTCAAGCGCATTTTCGCGCTTGCGGCATCCGTACCTACCAGCCCGGCACCGGCGCTGGGACAGGTAAAAGGGCCGTTCTGGAAGTCGGCTTTCATAGCATGCGGCATTCATTCGTATCTATGAACGCCGCCGCCGGTACGCCACTGGGGACTATGCAAAACTTTGTGGGGCATTCAAATCCGAGCATGACCAGGCATTACATTCACGAAGACCGCGCCGCTGCCACGCGAGCCATTTGCGCCTTGCCGTCAGTCATGGGCGACACCACGCCCACCGCCTTACCCGCGCCAGCGGCCCGGATGATTGAAGCCGACAAAGTCCGGGCCCTGGCCGAGGGGATGAACGCCAAGACCTGGGGCAAGGTGAAAAAAGAATTATTGCGAATATTGACTTGACCAACTACGGTTAATGCAGGATAGTAAAACTATGACAACAGTATCCGTTACACAAGAACGTATCGTCATAGACCCGAATATTTGTCACGGAAAGCCCTGCATCCGCGGCACGCGCATCATGGTCAGCAACATCCTGAATCTGCTGGCTCATGGGGCGACGGAAGATGAAGTTTTGGCTGGTTATCCGCAACTTACCCAGGACGACATTCATGCCGCGTTGGAATATGCGGAAGCCCTGGTGAACGACGAGGAAGTCCTTCCGACTTTTGCTTGATGCGCATCTTAGCCGACGAAAACATTCAGGAACCCACCCTTCTTTTTTTACGCGAGTTGGGACATGACGTCATCGGTGTGAATGAAGCCGGATTGAAATCTGCTCCGGACACGGACATCTTTCAAAAAGCCCAGCAGGAACAACGAGTCGTCTTGACGTATAACTGCGACTTTGCCGATATCCGGGACCTGGCCGATAAAGAGCATCACGGCGTTATCCGGTTGCGGATTGAGAACCAACGCGTGTATCATGTGCATCCCCTGCTCAAAGCGGCCTTGGAAAAAATCCGGGGCATGAATTTACACAACAGTCTGGTCACCGTTATGGATGACCGCTTGCGAATAAGAAAGACCTCTTAGCCCTTAGCCCCCGGACGATACCGTGCCTTTGTGAGCGAACTGGCAAAAGGGGAGCGTGTATGCTTTATGTATGCTTTTCGCGCATCGTTCGGGGCTGGCAGGGAAAAGAAGGCAAAGGCCAATAAGCGCACAACACAAAAAGCGGGTAATAGGAAACAGCCTCGTGTTTACGGGATGATATGAGGATTTGAGGCCGTGATTATTGATGGTGGTGGGGGATGGATTCCCCGCCTGAAGCGGGTCCGCTAATGGCGGAGAATCCCGAAGGCGTTAGCCAACAGATTTTATGCCTGAGGCACATCCGCCTCCGGCGGAACAGTCTGCCCCGACTGAACGCGGTCTTTAAGCCATGCCCTTCCCGGGCCAGACTTGAAATACCTTTCACGTCTTAACGCTTCGGAATATGTATTGCAGTATTCCATGTAAACAAGAAAAAGCGGCCGTCTGTTTTTTGTGC
>JAZDKP010000180.1:0-13915 GCA_043802925.1 Fibrobacterota bacterium
GCTTGTTTGTCATTCCGGGCTTGACCCGGAATCCATCATCAGGTGGTGGATTCCCGCTTTCGCGGGAATGACAGAGAAAGCCTCTTTGCCTTTCGATACCCCGCAGCTTGCTGCGGGGAGGATTCATTACATAATGCCAAAACTGACAGAACTTGTACGTAGTCTGAGGAAAAATCAGACCTCGTCTGAAAAACTGCTGTGGGAATATCTGCGAAACCGCAAACTGGACGGTCGTAAATTTATCCGACAGCAGCCTATTCGGTATTCAATTGAAAAAGGGAAGCCTCTGGCGGTCGCGGATTTCTACTGTAAAGAATGCCGGCTTATCATCGAACTGGATGGATTGGTTCACATGCAGACCCGTCGCATTGAACAGGACCGGGAACGAGACCAGTTCCTGCATCAGAACGGCTACCGTGTAATCCGATTTGTGAATGAAGCGGTGGAATATGACATTGTTGGCGTATTAAATAAGATCCGGGAATGTTTTATTCACACGGATACTGCTATTGATTAAATCCAGCCCCCCTCTCTGCCAGCAGAGTGGGGGGAAAGGGGGGTGAGTCAAAACGGAGAGGGAGGGATTTGAACCCTCGGTACCCAATAAAGGGTACACCGGTTTTCGAGACCGGCCCAATCAACCACTCTGGCACCTCTCCGATTATTTCAAAGCAGCTTTCTTTTCCTTGTCGCGCTCGCGCAGCTTTTCAAAAAACGACTTCATCAGCGTCTCGCTTTCGGCCTGCATGATGCCGCCCAGCAGGTTGACCTGCCGGAGGTAAGGGTTCCCGGTCACCAGGTCGTACCGGCTGCCGCACCCGCCAAAGCGGGGGTCGTAGGCGCCAAAGCAGATGTTCCCGATGCGCGCGTTCAAAATGGCGCCGATGCACATGACGCAGGGTTCCAGCGTCACATAAAGGGAGGCCTCCTCCATCCGCCAGTGGCCGAGGTATTCGGCCGCCGCGCCCAGCGCAAGAATCTCGGCATGGGCCGTGGGGTCGTTCAGCGACTCCACGCGGTTGTACCCTTTGGCGATAATCCGGTTTTCGACCGTGATGACCGCGCCCACGGGCACTTCATTTTCTTCGAAGGCCCGTTCGGCGAGACGGAAGGCCTCGCGCATGTGGCTGGAGTGCATGTCCATGTTGCGCCCCGCATGTCAAAAAAAAGGGCCTTAGCCCGTGAAAAAAGGATAAGGCCGAAAAAACGTGCCCGGAGGGATTTGAACCCCCAGCCCTGTGGTCCGTAGCCACATACTCTATCCAATTGAGCTACGGGCACATTTTTTCGCTCATCAAAATAAACATGCGGGACAATGCAAGTCAAGAATGGGTTTCGCCTCCCCTCCCATTCCATGAAAATATTATTTTATCCACATATTTCAATTGGAGACATCCCATGCAGCCTTTCCTTCAGGCCCTCCAAGAGCGCATCCTCCTTGCGGACGGCGCCATGGGCACCGAACTTTACCGGGCCGGCTTTTTCATCAACCAGTGCTACGAAAGCCTCAACCTGACCGCGCCCGATAAAATCGAAGCGGTCCACACCTCCTATGTCAATGCAGGCGCGGACATGCTCGAGACCAATACCTTTGGCGCAAACCGGCTCAAACTCGACGCCTTTGGCTTGGGCGACAAGCTGGCTGAGATAAACCGGAAGGGTGTGGAAATTGCGCGCAGGGCCGCGGGCAGCCGCAGTCTTTATGTCGCGGGTTCCATCGGCCCGCTCGGGAAAAGCATGGCGCTCCGTGATTCCGCGAATCTGTATGCCGAACATGCGCGCGCCCTTGCCGATGGCGGTGCGGATATTATCCTTCTCGAGACCTTCCGCGACCTCTACGAACTGGAGGCCGCGACCGAGGCCATCCGCAAATGCGTATCACTGCCCGTTGTGGCCCAGATTTTTCTGGCCATTGACGAGCACCCTCTGTCCGGCAGCGACGAGGAAGCCCTCTCCCAACGCAACGTGGTCCTTCGCGCCGCGGAACGGCTGAACTGCCTTGCCGCGGACGTGGTGGGGCTCAACTGCGGCTCCGGCCCGGCCGGGCTGCTCTGGGCCCTCCAGCTGCTGTTGGAGAACACGGACAAACCCGTGTCGTGCATGCCCAACGCGGGCCATCCCGAGCAGGTGGGTGACCGGATGCTCTACCTCTCCTCACCCGAATACCTCGGCGAATACACGGGCCGTATGATACGGGCCGGAGCGCGGCTGGTCGGCGGCTGCTGCGGCACCGGGCCTTCGCACATCAAGGAAATGCGCAATGTCATCACTTCCATCCAGCCGCGGCTGACCGCGACCCAGGTGCAAATGCGGGCCGAATGCAGGACTGAAACCGCGCTCAAGACCGTGCCCCTCGCTGAACGCTCCACGCTCGCGCAAAAGATGACGGCCGGAAAATTCGTCTCTTCCGTCGAAGTCAACCCGCCCAAAGGACTGGACTGCTCCAAACAGATTGCCGCGGTCCGGTTGCTTCACCAGGCGGGCGTGGACGCGGTCAACATCGCGGACGGGCCCCGTGCTACGTCGCGCATGTCGCCCATCAGCATGGCCATCCAGTTCCGGCAGGCCGTGGACATGGACGTCATCATCCACTACTGCTGCCGCGACCGCAACATCATCGGCATGCAGGCGGATCTTATGGGCGCCGCCTCCCTCGGCATGAACAACATCCTCTGCATCACCGGCGACCGGCCCAAACTGGGCGACTATCCGGACGCCACGGCGGTGTTTGATTTTGACGCCATCGGACTCACAGCCATGGCGCAACGGCTCAACACCGGTCTTGACCTCATCGGCAACCCCATCGGGCCTAAGCCTGCCTCCTTTTTCATTGGCGTGGGCGCCAACCCCGGGGCCACCAATTTTGACGAGGAGATGGGACGGCTGGAAAAAAAGATTGAAGCCGGCGCCAATTTTATCATGACCCAGCCCGTCTTTGAAATGGCCTACATTGAGCGCTTCATGGAACGGCTTGAACGTATCAAGAAGATACCGGTCCTGCTTGGCATTCTCCCCCTCTATTCATTCAAGAACGCGGAGTTTTTGCACAATGAAGTTCCAGGAATGAATATCCCAGCGGACCTGCGTAAACGCATGGAGAATGCAAAAACCAAGGAAGCGGGCATGGAAGAGGGCGTTAAAATTGCGCGTGAACTTTTAGCGAAGTGCAAAACCGGAATGCAGGGCGTTTACACAATGCCGCCCTTTGGCGTGGTCCAGCTGGCGCTGGATGTGTTACGATAACCTGCCTTTGAAGTCCTGATACCCAAACTCCCGTATCATTTTGATTTTGCCGGTCACGGCGTCATGGATGCCAATGGACGGCAGCCGGATGCCGTTAAATGTGTTGTTCTTGACCATGGTGTAATGCGCCATGTCCAGGAACGCAAGCCGGTCCCCGGGTTTTAGCGGCAGGTCGAACGAGTACTCCCCTATCACATCCCCGGCCAGACACGTCGCGCCGCCCAGAATATAGGTATGCGGCTTTTCGCCGGGGTTTCCCGCTCCAACGATGTTGGGCCGGTAGGGCATTTCGAGCACATCCGGCATGTGGCAGGCGGCCGAGGCGTCGAGAATGGCGCGGGCCGGTTCGCCGGGCTGGATATCGAGAACGCTTGCTGCAAGGATGCCGGTATTGAGCGCAATGGCCTCCCCGGGTTCCAGGTAGATTGTTTTCAGGTTGGGGTACTTTTTCCAGAAGCGGATGATTTCAGCACAGAGCAGATCCACATCGTAATCCGGCCGTGAAATGTGGTGCCCTCCGCCCATGTTCACCCACTCCATGCGCCTCAGATATTTATCAAATTTCTCCTCAACATGCACGAGTACGCGCTGCAGCACGTCCGCATTCTGCTCACACATCACATGAAAATGGAGGCCCGTGATGCCCGCAAGGTCGTTCCCCTCAAACGCGGCCAGTCGTGTGCCCAGACGCGAGGTCCGGCTGCAGGGATTGTAAATTTCGGTCGCAACCTCGGAGTATTCGGGATTGATGCGGATGCCGCAGCTGATTTTTCTTTGCGCACCCCGGACCTTGGCTTTGTGCCGGTTCCATTCCGTGAATGTGTTGAAGTTGATGGTGTCACAGTGCTTCACCAGTTCGTTCATCTCCCAGTCCGCGAATGCCGCAGCCGTGGCATGGACTTCTTTTCCAAATTCCTCGGCACCCAGGCGCGCCTCATCTGCGGAACTCGCGGCCACACCTTGGAGGGTTTCGCGTATTTGCGGAAACAGGTTCCACATGGCAAAACCCTTGAGCGCGAGAAGAATTCGGCACCCGGTCAGTTTCTGCACGGTATCAAGCACCGCCAGGTTTCGCGCAATCGCGCCCGTATCGACGATATAGGCGGGGGTCGGAATTTTAGAAATATTGATATTCATCCTACAGTCTTAGAAACGGCCCCCCTCTCTCGATCCCCGAGCGGAGTCGAGGGGCGAGAGAGGGGGGAAAGGGGGGTGAGTTAAATGGGCAATCTTTTCTCGTAATCTTTCACCGCTTCAACCACCCACGGCAACCCATGTGTATTTAATTTATCCATAAACGGGTCCGGGTCAAATTGTTCCATATTGAAGACACCGTTGCCCTTCCAGGCACCGGTCATCATCATCATGGCGCCAATCATGGCAGGCACGCCTGTGGTGTACGAGACCGCTTGTGCCTTGACCTCTTTCCAGCATGCGGCATGGTCGCAGATATTGTAGATGTTGTAGACCTTTTCAACGCCGTCCTTCACACCCTTCATGAGACAGCCGATATTGGTTTTGCCCGTGTAATTGACGCCCAATGAACCCGGGTCGGGCAGGACGGCTTTGAGAAACTGGAGCGGTACGATTTTTTTGCCTTCGTACAAGACCGGGTCGATGCGGGTCATGCCCACGTTCTGCAGTACCATGAGATGGTTGATGTAAGCCTGGCCAAAGGTCATCCAGAAGCGGATGCGCTTTAATCCCCGCAGGTTTTTAGCCAGGGACTCCAGCTCCTCATGGTAGAGCAGGTAGCTCTCCTTGGGCCCGACCTCGGCATAATCATAGGGGAAATGCACGGACATGGGGTCGATTTCGATCCACTTTCCGTTTTCCCAGTATTTGCCCTTCTGCGTAATCTCGCGGATATTGATTTCCGGGTTGAAGTTGGTGGCAAAAGGATGGCCGTGGCTTCCCGCGTTGCAGTCGAGGATATCCACATAATGGATTTCGTCGAACAGATGCTTTTGAGCATACGCGCAGAAGACATTGGTCACGCCCGGGTCAAAACCCGAACCGAGCAGGGCCATGAGGCCCTTCTTTTTGAATCTGGACTGGTAGGCCCACTGCCATTTGTATTCAAACTTGGCCTTGTCCCTGGGCTCGTAATTGGCGGTATCGAGATAGTCGACCCCTGCGGCAAGGCAGGCGTCCATAATGGGCAGGTCCTGGTACGGGAGCGCCACGTTCAGCACGAGGTCCGGCTTTGTTTTCCGTATCAGCGTTGCGGTTTCACGCGCCTTGTCCGCGTCCACCTGCGCGACCTTGATGTTCACGCCCTGCGCCTTGAGGTCCTTCTGGATGTCCTTGCACTTTGAGAGCGTCCGGCTCGCCAGGATTATCTCTTCGAACACCTCGGGCGCCTGCGCGCACTTGCGCACCACCACGTTGCCCACGCCGCCTGCGCCGATAATGAGTACGCGTCCCATGGAAAATCTCCTTTAATATATAGTTACGCTCCGAAGTTTCCAATGATTTCAATGTGCAGCGCCTTTACTCCCGAAAGCTCCCGTACGACCGCGGCGGACTGCGCCTGGCCGTTGATTTTCACGCTCTGCGACAGGAACGTCTTTCCCTTGCCTTCTTTTTTGATTTCCACCGTGAGCGGGACCTCGCGGTACAGGCCCGGGCCCGTGGCGCAGTGGATGACGCGGCGGAACGTGTACTGATTGTCCAGGGCGCGGGGCAGGTCTGGAGTCACGGTCAGCGCGGGCCGTTCCGGATTGTGCAGGTTGAATTGGATGCCCGCTATTTTGTGGAAGACCTCCACAATCCAGTCCACGGAGCCCGATAGGCCGAAGTACATGCCTTTGCCAAAGTGCGGGTCATGGATGTCTGAAACATAGGAAGTGGAAGGCGTTTCGAAGGGGCCTGCAATGGATTCGTCGCGCAGGGCCGACATCATGGGCTTGAAATTTTCCCACACCGCGTCGGCCTGCCCCGGAGCGGACAGACGGAACCGGTGCGCCATGGCCTGACAGTGATGGTATTCGCCGTTTTCAGCGCAGCCGGATGGCAGCATGCCCATGCGGCCGCAAAGCCTTACGGACGGTGCGTTGTTGGCAATGGGCACCGTGAACATGGTGAGACCGAGTTTGGGCCGCTGGAAAAAATGGTCAAAGAGCCAGAGAATTTTTTTCACGATAACATCGGTATCGGCCGGCCGCGAAAGGTAGGGCCGCTCCGTGACCATCATTTCGAGCCCGTAGGCCTGGGAGCCCAGCTCGCGGCGCTGGATGCCGTCAAAGTCCTTTCCGAGGTATGAACCGAGCGTGTAACCCGTTTCACCGGCCGCGTAATCGGGCACACTGCCGTCCACCTTGAGTTCGTGGATGACGTTCAGGAACGCAGCCGGAAAACCGGGCGCGCCCGTGTCTTCCCATGCCACCCTGACCATGTTCTCGCGGAGCCGGTTTGCAAAACGCTCGAGCCGGGTACGGTCAATCGTAGTCCCCGATTGAGCAAGAAGCGCCTGCACCTTTTTGGAGTCAAGAATATCCAGCGTCTCCACCACGGTCAGGAAAACATGCGCGGTCAGCCGCGTCTGCACGCCTTGTCCGTGGCCGCGCGTTTTGTCGTCGCAGACCACGGACGTGCCGAACATGTCCACCGGGTCGCACCAGTCGCCATAGAGTATCTGCGAAATGCCGTAGGGCGAATCATTGGCGTGCCGTTCAAAGCAGGCCAGCACCTCGCGCACGACCTCGATGACTTTATATTCCCGGTCGTTCCCGATTATCCCTGACGTAATGGGGTGGTCCGGGTCCGTCAGCCGCACGGTTTTGACCGTTTCGAGCAGGAGCGAAAGATCCCCGGTCTCGCGCAGGTACATATTGATGGAATTGATGAGCCAGAGCGGACTGTCGGTATAGGGCCGGTTGTCGTTCGGGACTTCCTTGGTGCGGTCGAGCCACTGGCTGGGGTATTGGCGCGGGAACATGCCGTGGAGCTTTTGGCGCAGGGTCAACCGTTGGACGCCCTCGAGGTTTTCGTCCGTGGTGTGGTACATCATGCTCATGACATGGAGGAGGTCGGCCCGGACCCGACCCGGGTCTTCCTTGAGTTTGGGCCACATGTCCTGGCCCCGGTCACGCGTACCCAGTTCAATGCCGTCCGCCATTCTGGCGCCGTGCGCGCGGCAGTTTTCGTACAACTCCTTCACGCCTATCCACACGGAATTGGCGTATTCTGACATGACGCGCTGGGTCGGGAGCGTGACTTCAAAATGGGGATGGCCCCTTTCAACAGCCTTTGGGGCCCCGCTTTCCGCCAATTCACTCGGGCCCGGGGTTTCTTGGATGAGCGCCTTGCTGGCCGCTGTAAAGCGTTCAACCATGGCCTTGTATGTGGGTTGGACATAGGCGGCATTGGCGCGGAAGTTGCCGATGGTTTTTTTATCAAGTACATACAGGAGTGACTGTTGGACCGTGGCAACGGTACCGCCCTTCAGCGACAGCGCGAACTGGTTGGCGCCCACCGCAGCCGTGGCAAAGCGGTTGAGTTTGCGCCCCGCCCCGCCTTCGAGCATTTTTCCCTTGAGCACGGCTTGCGGCATTGTGGAGAGCGAACGGGTGTCGCCCACGAAGGTGGCATAATCGCAGGTGGCGGACACGGGCCTGGCGTTTTGGACCTGACTCGAGAGACGTTTAATCTGGAGCACGTCGCTGTAGGGCACCGTGGCGTTCATGATGAGCTCGGTGTCCGAAACCGGGAGGCCCATATCGTACCAGAGTTCCTTGTTGTACACAAAGCGCTGGGTGCCGTGCAGGAAGTAGAAGGTCCAGAGCGTGGCCTTGAGGGGCTTTTGGGAGAGGTTTTTGACGAATATCCGGCGCAGGACAGCCGGCCCGGACGCGGAATAGACGAGGGAGAGTTTGACGGCCGTGACAAACCGGACGCCGGGCATGGGCTTGAACCAGGCGCAGTACCACATGGCGCGGTTGGGATCGCCCAACTTGACGAGTTTTATTCTTTCCGGCGCGCAGTTGATGTTATTCTGGGGGTTCATGAGCGAGGCGATGCACTTGCGTCCTTTGGACGCCACATCAATCCAGACGTTGTTTGAGGGAACGCCCATCTCCCGCTTTTCAGACATGTCAAAGTGGTTGTCGAGCACGCGCACGTCCCAGCCGTTGTCGAGTTTGAGGTTGAAGCCCACGCCGCCATTTGAAACAAAGGTCGCGGTCGCGTTCTTCTGGCTGTCGACCAGCACCGAGGCGCAGCCCGATGGGTGGCCGTAATAGATGACTTCGCTTTTAGCCCCGTAACCCCCGAGTTTGTTGACCTTGTGGACGACCTCGAGATTCAGAATGAGATCGACTTCCTGCGCAAACGCATCGATCTTGCTGCCTTTGGCCATGGAATAATCTCCTTCGAGGATTGAATGTACAATGGTGAGTGTTCAGGAACGGATAAAATAAATATATGATGGGGAGACTTTCAAATTTTCACAGAGGGAACCCACCCCCTTTTCCCCCTCCCTCCCGCGACGGCAGGGAGGGGGTCGGCTTGTGGCGCAAAAGAAAATAACGTTAACCTTGGGAAAAGAGTGAAAAAAAAGAATTCGGATGTTTGGTTTTTCACAAAAAAATTCCCCCAAGGTGTTATTGAAGTTTACCGGGATGACTCAATTATCGTGCAAGATGCAACCCCCTCCCTTTTTCCGAAAAAGGGAGGGGGAACGGGGGTGGGTTTCCAATCGAGCGCAACAAACCCTGTCTTAGAAGACCGCCAAAACGCCCGCTACCTCTCATCCGCTCCCACGTCCCACGTCCCGCTCCTTGTCACGCCATCAATATCATCGGTGAAGTAGGCTGAAAGGCTGGTCCCCACATTAACAGCGTCTGAACCGTCTGCCAGATGGAAATCCTTGCCCACCAGGGACACAAACTGCACGCTTGCCGTCTTGTTGACAAGTGAACCTGTACCGGGTGCGCTGTTGTCCGAAGAAAGGTTCGTCACACACAACGCCGGGTAATTCACGCCCGAGGCGAAATCCGAACCATAATTGCCCATGGAAACAACATTCCGGGCATCCACGACCCAGTTTTGTGGTTGGGAACAGCCGATGCCGGAACGGGTGACCGTCCCATAAATGGTTGTATTGAAAATATGGACCGTATCCATGGATGCCGGTCCCATTGTCTCAATACCACCGGTTTGCAGGTCTCCGGCCAGTTTCTGGACATTGTAAACAAGGCTGTTCTCAATCCGCGCACCGGACACATAATCCGTAATAGCGATGCCAAAATACGACATATCATGCACTATAAGGTGGTTGATGCGCGGGTAATTCGCCGGATAGCCTACGCTTATGCCATAGGTGTACCCTTGGGTATGCGTACCGTCCAATTCCAGCCATTCCACGCGTGTGTAGCTATTGCTAGTGGAAACGAGCTGCTTGAACACGCCAGAGCCGGGATTAATGCAAATACGCGCACCCGTGCCGGCTGTTCCGTTATGCCGTTCTCCCTCCGCAACCGTAAGCCACATATAATGGCTGGCATCCGTTGTCGAACCTGAAATCGTCACTGACGAGGTAAAGACGCTGTCGTTATAACAGACGCCTTTTTCAATACGGTTGCCCGTGACCAGGTTGCCCTGCCGCGCATCCTCCCACGCCTGCATGGAATTGAACCAGCGGCCTATCGTCGCCGTATTTTCATGCGCCGCGCTTGGAACAGCGTTATTGGCCTCGCTGTTGACCACCCGTATGGAATCACCCTCTGGAAACACGGCCGCAATCTTCCACTTCAGCTGTGGACTGGCGCCATCGGTAAAGCGGTCGTTTATGAAAATACGCGACAGGTCCGGATTGTTGTCGAATACCACCGTCCAACCGGCCCCGCAAGCTTTGACCGTATCGACCGTGACCGTAACATCAGGCTTCTTGCCTATGTTATAGGCATTGACCTGGGTGCCGGAAGTATCAACCGCAAACAACTCTGTTACCACATCGCCGGCATTACCGGCATTATCACGCGCATAAAACTTCAAGGTCATGCCCTGCGGAATATTGGCAAGAGGCGTTTGATAGACGGATGAAGCATCCGAGGGAGCCGTGCCATCCAGTGTGTAGAAAATATGGCTTATGCCGGAAAGCGAGTCGCTTGCATGCAGGGTGATGGTCGAATCGGCGTTATTGAAAAAGCCCGCCGAATGCGTCCCACCCGTGGGTGTGGACCAGGCAAGCGGTGCAACAAAGTCCATCTTAAACGCAATGGTCGTTGTTGCCGTGTTCCCCTTGCAGTCATGGGCTGTGATGACGAGGGTGTCATAGCCCTGAACGTCTATGCTATCCCCTGCCTGAAGGGTCGTTACCCGGTTCAAAATGGCCGTAAAGGCCGGAGCAGGGTCTTTGTCGTCCGTGACCGTAATATCCGGCGTACGGGCCGTGTTATACCAGTAACCGTTCACAAGCCCGGTAACATTGATTCCAGGGGGCATTGTATCAATATACTGGTCCGCTCCAATGTCCCAGGCGCCGGATATTGCCACGCTGTCGATATCGGCGTTATAGGGCGCTCCCGCGTTATAACCGTGGTTTATGGCGTCCGCCCAGGCCTTTAGGTGCAGGTCATAGGTGCCGGTCAGGGACACGAACTGGTTGGCCGCTGTTTTACCGGTCAGATTGCCCGTACCCGGGGCCGTGGTGTCGTTGGTGAGGAAATAGCCGCCTGTGGCGCTTGTCATGTTGGTAAAGTTGGCAGTGGCGCACCCCATGACAATATTATCATAAAATGGGCCGAAGGCGCCGTCATTGTCGCGGTAAAGGCCGGTTCCGGTGTTGTATATTGTATTGCTGACAACGCTCATATTGCCCCACCCGGTTCCAGCAATACCGAAATGCACTGTCGCAGTACCAGTTTCGTAGATGAGGTTCCGGTAAACCTTGGAGCCGACTTGATTGGAACTGATTGCAGTACCACCGTTATTTTCGTACTCATCGTGGACAATGCAGTAGCGTATCGTGGAATTGGCGCTGCCGGTACCGGCGCCAATGGCGACGTTATTATTTCCGCTTCCGCCCCAGTCCGTGACTTCGAGCCACTCAACAACGCTGTACGGGTCGGCAATGGCGATGGCACCCGTGGATGCCGAAGGATTGACAACAACGCCGGTCCCTGCAATGCCGTTGTGCCGCTCATCTGCCGCAACGGTCAGCCATAGGTAGTGCGTAGCGTCCGTGGTGGAACCGTCGATGGTCAGGCCAGAGGTAAATATCCCGTCCTTGTAGCACACGCCCTTTTCCAGGCGGTTGTCTGCCACCAGGTCACCCTGCCGCGCGTTCTCCCATGCTTGTAGGGTATTATACCACCGCCCTACCGTGGCTTGATTGATGTTCTCCGGCGAAGGCACGGCGTTCGTTTCACTATACTCGCTGTTAGCCACAGTGATAGTCTTTGCTGTGTTATCCACCGTTGTTACCATCCATTTTAATTCTCCGCAGCCTCCATCCTTAAAACGGTCATTTGCAAAGATTCGTGACAAATCGGGTGAGCCGCTGAATGCAACCGTCCAGGGACCCGTACCGGTGATATTTGATACCGTCACATTGAGGGCCGTCAGTGTGCCGATGTTATAAACATTTGCGCCTGACTTAAAGGTCTGGGTATAGGACGGACAGGGAAATTCGTCCGCGCCTATGTCCCAGGCGCCGTAATGGCGAATGGTGTCCTTGATATCCGTGGTGAAATACTGGGACAAACCCGTGGAATCACCGTAATTTATAGCGGCAGCATCGACTGCAGCCAGACGGAAATCGTCGTTTGCGTAATCCTTAAATGTTAAGGACTGGCTGACGCGGTTGCCGGTACCTCCCCAGTTGTTGGCTGTGGCATCCGAAGAAAGGCAGTAGTTGACGCTGTTGAAGGCTGTTCCAGTGTTTGCAACATAATCCCCGTTCGTGCCGTTGTGGCAGGCGATATTGTTCTTCAGAACGCCGTCCGAGTAGTTCGTATATTGCGCCCGAAAACCAGCGAAATCGCAGTCCACGACCGTATTGTTATAGAGATAAGCTTCGTTGGTAAAACCTACCTTTATCCCCCAGTCGCAGTTGTAAACAATATTGTTGTGGGCCTTGCCGTTATTTACATAATTGAAATTAATACCCGTTCGTGTCGTGCTTCCATTGAAGTTGAAAATAACGCAGTTCTTGACCGTGCATTTATGACCCGCGCCCGACATGGTTATCCCGGAATAACCGTACTCGTAACTTTTGCCGTTGATGATGAATCCGTCGATGACCGTAAAACTGTCGGTGATGGAAAATGCGCTGATGTAATTGGCGCCAAGCTCGGCCGCGCAGCCCGAATAGGTGGTCTTGGCCGTACTGGTCCAGGCCCAGCCGTTGTGCCGCTCGCCTGCCGCAACGGTCAGCCACATGTAATAACTCGAATTGGTTTTGGAAGCGGCGATGGTGAAAGTGTTCGCAAGGGTGAACTTGCCGTCGTTGGAGCACACGCCCTTTTCCAGGCGCGTGTCAGCCACAAGGTCGCCCTGCCGCGCGTCTTCCCACGCCTGCAGGGTGCCATACCACCGCCCTACCGTGGTCTGATGGATATTATCCGGCGAAGGCGCGGCGTTTGTTTCACCATACTCGCTGTTGGTCACCGTAACCGTTTTAGCTGTATTATTAACAGCCGTGACCTTCCATTTGTGCTGAGCGCAAGAGCCGTCAGTAAAGCAATCGTTAATGAAAATACGGGAAAGATTCGGTGAATCGTTGAAATATACGGTCCAGGGTCCATTACCGGTAATGTTGGACACGGATGCATTCACGGGTGCGAGAGCGCCAACACTGTATTCATTTGTCCCGGATTTGAACGCCCTGGTATAATACTGGCACGGCAGCTCATCCGCGCCGATGTCCCAGGCACCCATACCCGTACGCGTCACGCCATCAATATCATCTGTAAAGTAAGCCGACAGGTTGGTCCCCACATTTGCAGCGTCCGAAGCGTTTGCCAGGTGGAAATCCTTGCCCGCAAGGGACACAAACTGCGCGCTCGCTGTTTTATTGAGAAGTGAACTTGTACCGGGTGCGCTGTTGTCCGAAGAAAGATTCGTGCATGACGTACCCGAATAATTCACGTTCGCGGCAAAATCGCCTGCATAATTACCCAATGACATGACGTTTCGTGCGTCAACTATCCATGAATCCGTATGACGACAACCCACGCCGGCCCTTGTCACGCATCCATAAATGGTCGTATTGAGAATGTGAATGGTATCCTGCGACGCAGGCCCCGTGGTCTGGATGGCGCCGGTTTGCAGGTCCCCGGCAAGCTGATGCACATTATATACCAGGGAGTTCTCGATTAATGCGCCTGAAACGTAATCGTTGATGGATATGCCGGAATAGGTCATATCGTGGACAATAAGATGGGTCAGCTTTGGATAATTTGCCGGATAATTTACGCCAATGCCATAGGTATAGCCCTGCGTATGGGTACCATCCAGCTCAAGCCATTCAACTTTTGTATAACTAACGTTAGTGGTAACAAGCTGCTTGAACACGCCTGACCCGGGCTCAATCTTGATACGGGCGCCGGTTCCCGCGGTGCCGTTGTGCCGCTCCCCTTCGGCTACGGTAAGCCACATGTTGTCCTAACCGCCAGTTTATGACCTCTTGATTTCGTCGAAATAGGGTGACACTCCCAAAGTGGGTCGC
>JAZDKP010000181.1:0-17152 GCA_043802925.1 Fibrobacterota bacterium
CATTGACCGCCTCGTGGGCGGCGCGGGCGAAAACACCATCATCGCGCGTGTGGGCGAGGGTATTGTGACCACCATCGGTTCCGCGGATTCCCATAAATATGTGCTCGAAAACCCGGACTCCATCAGCAAGACCGTGCTGAAAAAAGGGCTTGATTCTGGCACGGCCTTTGAAATTCTCTCCATCGACATCGCGGACGTCGATATCGGCAAAAACATCGGGGCCCAGCTCCAGACCGACCAGGCCGAAGCGGACAAGAAAATCGCGCAGGCCAAGGCGGAGGAACGCCGCGCCATGGCCGTGGCCTACGAACAGGAAATGCGCGCCAAGGTCGTGGAGAACGAGGCTAAAATACCGTTGGCCATCGCAGCGGCCTTTGAAAAAGGCAATCTTGGCATCATGGACTATTACCGGATGAAAAATATCACCGCGGACACGGACATGCGCTCCTCCATTGCGCACGATAAGAGCAACTAAATGTCGATGACCAAACTCATCCTCCTGATCATTGTCATCAATATCGTGGGCAGCCTGCTGAAAAAGATGCAGGCCAAAAAACGCGCCCGGGAAAAGATGGAGGGATGGGAGCGGGAGGAGGCCGCGCACCCGCAGGCCGAACCGCAGGAGGCCATGGAGGCGGTACAGCCCGATGACGAGCCACCGCCCCCCCGCCACATGGCCGAGCCCGACGAGATCCTTGCTGATTTCTTTGCCCGTCTGCAGGGCAAAGAACAGGTTCCGGCCGAACCCGAGCCTGTACTTCCGCCCTCACCCGTGGAACGGCCCATGGTCACCGGGCCCTTTACCCAGGGTTCCATGATGAACCGGGAAGCGTTACTTGACAGTAAAAAGGACTACGAGACGCGTTCTATTTTCGAGGGTAAGGCTACCCTGTTCGACACCCCTTCCATGCTCGACAAGGCCTCTATTCTCGAAAAGGAAGGCCTGCTCGATCACAAGCGCACGCGGATACGGAACGGCGAGGAAAGTGGGAATGCGCCGTCCGTCATCCCGGTTGGGACCGCGACGGAGCGGCGTTATCTGAAAGCGGGTGAATTGAAGCGGGCCGTGCTGATGGCCGAAATCCTGGGGCCGCCGCGGGCGCTCTCGCCCATCAATTATTCGTAATCGACTCGGACCAGACAAAGCCCGTGGGCCGGGGCCGCAAACCCTTTTTTCCGCTTCACTTTTTTTCCGGACAGCACCTCATCAATATAGGACAGTTCGACCTTGCCGCGGCCGATATCGATCAACAGCCCCACAATCATCCGGACCATCTTATGAAGGAATCTGTTTGCGCAGAGCGTAATCTGAATTTCATCATCGGTATCATGAATTTCAAGTTTTTTAATATCGCAAATCGTCGACTTTTCTCCGGTGGCAATGGAGAAATATCTGAAATCGTGCACGCCAAGCAGTTTGCGGGCCGCCTGTCGCACCTTTTTCATATCCAGCTCATAGGACAGGAAAAAATACTTATGCCGGTCGATGGCGCGTTTAACTTTGGAGATTGAATAGATATAGGTTCGCAGCCGCGCGGAGTAGCGTGCATGAAAATCATCCGGCACCTCCCGCACTGCTTTGATGGCAATGCCCTCTTTAAGCAGGCCGTTGAGGGAACGGCGCAGGGTTTCGAGCGGCACCGGCAGTTCCGTGACCTGAAAATTAGCGACCTGGCCCGCGGCATGGACCCCGGTGTCGGTACGTCCGGCACCGGTGATGCGGATCGGTTTCCGAAACACTGTGGCCAGCGCCTTTTCAATTTCAGACTGGACAGATACCGCGTTGTTCTGCACCTGCCAGCCCGCGTACAGGGAACCGTCGTATTCGATGTCGAGGCGTATATTCATAAAATGAAAAAGCGATGAGTATCTCTCATCGCTTCCGGCTAAAAGCTGCTAGCTGACAGCTAATCGACTGAATTCTTTATTTAAAAATATCCTTTATCTTGGACCAGCTCTTATTGGTGGATTTGTTGCCTGCATAAACGAAACTGACCGAACCGGCCAGAAAAACCGTTAAAATTAGCAGGATTATGCAGTTTTTCATCCTTTTATACCTACTACTAATATATTCAAAAACACAACAAAAATCAAATCCCTGACCGTTTATTTTTACTGGTTATAGAAGGTGCTCAGGTTGCTCTCAACCTTGATGCCGCTCTTCTTCTGCTCAAACCAATCGCCATAGATAAGATACCGTCCCTGGTCCATGAGCTCCCTGCGCGTGGAGGCAATTCTGGGATCCGTATCCGAAATGACGACCGGATATTTTTTGATCATTTGAATGACCGCACATCCTGCAGGAAGATCCATGACCGGGGTGCATTCCCCTTCATTCAGCGCAAACGCCTTGTAGATGGCAATGGAAGAGGCGCCCAGATGGGGTAGATAGGCCACCCGCGTGGCGCTGTTCTGCTGCATATAGCCCAGGGCATTGTCTTTTTCCGACAAGGCCTTGAGGCTGGCGCCGGCTTTTATTTCCGTGAGCACGGTCTCCAGCTTTTTCCGCGCCTCGGCCTTTTTTTTATTCAGAGAAAGCCGCGCAACGATGTTGTCACGCATGACGGACAGCGGGGCGGTCCCGGCACCGTAGTATTTAACAAGATGAAAGAGGTAGACGCCGTTGTCATTTTCAAGGACATCCTCGGCCTTTTCCGCATTGCCAAAGCCCAGGTGATCGAGACCGGGCAGGTACCGGCTTTCGCCTTCGAAACCGGGCACGGGCGCGCCTTTCTGGACCGGACCGGTCTTGGAATATGCGAGTCCCTCACGCTTGGCCAGGTCCGCAAGGGAAGCGCCGGCCTTGACGCGCTCGCCGAGCGTGTCCGCGCGTTCTTTGAGCAGGTCGACCGTGGCCACGGAGGGCGCCACCTTGAGAAGGATGTGGCGAGCCTTGATTTTAGCTTCCTTGTCGTTGCGGGCCGTCAATTTGATGATGTGATACCCGAACATCGTGCGCACGGGCGCGGAGATTTCACCGGGTTTAAGCGCAAAGGCCGCCTCCTCGAAAGGCCGGACCATCATGCCTTTTCCGAATTCGCCGAGGCTGCCGCTGTCCTTGGCGGACGCGTCCTCGGAATGTTCAAAAGCCAGGGCCTCAAAGCTTTCGCCGGAAAGCACGCGCTTGTGCAGTTCAACAATCTCCTTTTTGACCAGGGAATCGTCCTCTGCAGAGGCCTGCTTGGGCAACACCGCATATTCAAACTCAGCCATGCCTTCGGTCTTGAACGAATCGGGATTGGCACTGTAATACGCCTGGATTTCAGCGTCCGTGACCACGGGCCCGGCCGCAGGTACATTTTCCGCTGAAACAAACAGATATTCGATGTCCGCCTTTTCCTCCTGGGTCTGGAGCCGGTCTTTGGCTTCGATGTCCGTGACCTTGACCGCGCTGCTGATGAGCGTCTGGAGTTGGCTGGTGGGAATGGTGAACTTGGAGGCATATTCCTCGAGGTACACCATGCCGGGAATGCCGTAGGCCTCGGGGGAATCGAGAAATTTAAAGTACTTGGTGGTGTCGAACAGGCTGTCGGTCATGAAATAGGGGTTGTTGGTGAGCCCCGGGGGCGGGTTTTTGTGAAAATACCGAATCAATTCCTCGGAAGAGGCCGCGAGTTTGAGGTTCCGGATCTCCTTTTCAAGGATGGCCTGGGCCACGAGCTGCTGGAACAGCTCTTCGCGCATCATGGCAAGCCGGTAGGACGAAACCGAAGTGTCCTGCCGTTCGGAACGAAGGCGGTTGTTCAGGTCTTCGTTAAAGGTGTTGAAGGGTATCTTTTTCCCGTCAATCACACCGACTGCGGTTTTGCCAAAGCTTGAGCCGTCGAGGTCCATGCCCCATGCAAAAAGGATGGTTCCAACAAAAGTGACCACAACAATAATCATCACCCATTTGACAAACTTTCCGCTACGCAATTTTTCCATGATCATATGAAATTAACTCCTTAAAAATGGCCTGGCAGGAACAAGGACTTTTAAAAAATTGAGGTGACACCCGGATTTGAACCGGGGAATAGTGGTTTTGCAGACCACTGCCTTACCACTTGGCTATGTCACCTATTATCCGTAAAGATAGATAAAATAAAACTTATGACATCCCGAGAGCAACAATGAAGCGCACACTTGAACAATGTTTTTAAAAATCTTTATTACCCTTTTCAAGTCAAGCGCTTAACTCTTATTTACATTGCTTCTTTTATAGCTTAATGTATTATATTACTATGATTTTAAATCACCATGATTATCATCGAACACCCATTCTTGCTGTATCTTAGCATCGCGAGCATCGCGCTGGCCGTCACGCTCGGACTCACTCCGCTGGTCCATAAAGTGGCTGTTAAATTCGACATTGTCGATAAGCCGGGAACCCGAAAAATCCATCTCAACCCGATTCCGCGCATGGGCGGCCTGGCCATCGTGGGTGGCACCGTGGCGGCACTCGGTATTTTCGGGCTTTACAATCCCCGTGCGTTTTATACGCTCTTCGTTTCCAAGGGATACTTTTACATCCTGCTGGGCTCGCTCGCAATGATGGCGCTGGGTCTATTCGACGACAAATACGGCCTCAACGCCAAAATCAAGTTTGCCATCCAGTTTGCGGTGGCCATTTTCGTGGTGGCCATGCAACTCAAAATCACCCGTATCACCAACCCCTTTGGCGAGCCATTCAACCTCGGCCTTCTCGCCTACCCGGTCACGGTGCTCTGGATCGTGGGCGTCACCAACGCCATCAACCTCGCGGACGGCCTCGACGGGCTGGCCGCTGGCATCAGCCTCATCGTTGCCGTGACCATGTTTGCCATCTCGCTCACCCTCGGCCATCCGGCCATTGTCATCATGTCCGCGGCCCTGACAGGCGCCCTGCTCGCCTTCCTCAAGTATAATTTCAACCCGGCCAAAATATTCATGGGGACACGGGCAGCCTCTTTCTGGGCTTTCTGCTCGCCACGCTGTCCATCCAGGGCGCGGTCATCAGTTCAACCACGGCCTCACTCATCATTCCCCTGGTGGCACTCGGGCTGCCCATCTTCGACACGCTGTTCGCCTTCTTCCGGCGCATCATCACGGGCCGCAACCCTTTCTCCGCGGATAAGGAGCATGTGCACCACCGCCTGCTGTCCACCGGCCTCAACCAGCGGCAGACCGTCATCGTGCTCTACATCATCTGCATCCTCTTCGGCGCCATCGCTTTTCTGCTCACAGCGGCACAGAACGAAATCGCGGCCAGCCTGCTTCTCATTTTCGGCGTCATCATTTATACGGGCGTCCGGCGGCTCGGGTACATCGAGACCATACTCATCAACATGAAAAAAGAGCGCTACCGCCATAAAAAGAAGCTCTACGACGCCCTCTATTTCCAGCCCGAACAAACCATGCCGCTCATGGTGAAAATCATGAGCAAAAAGAGGTTTTTCGAAATGCTGCTTGATTTCGGCTTCGTTCTGCTGGCCTTTTTCATGACGCGCGTACTTTTTAACGGCACGATCGGCATCACCCAGGACCCGGCCCTTTTCCGGAACCAGCTCCTTGTCATCACGTTCTGCTGCTATGCTTCGTTTTTCATGTTCGGTTATTACCGCGCGATATGGCGCTACATCACGCTGGACTCCATCGGCAAGTATGTGAAGGGGGTCACCATCGCAGCGCTCCTCTCCTATTTCGCCCTGGCGTTCCTTGAGCCATCCATGCAGTTGCCCGCGTACCATTTCCTCGTCTTCTGGGTTTTCCTGCTCCTGTTCATCAGCGCCAGCCGGGTGCTCTTCAACTTCTACGCCACCTACCAGAAACGCGAGCTCACCAAAATCAGCGGCGGCGAACGCGTGCTCATTTATGGCGCGGGTGACCGGGGCGAAGTGGTGCTGTCCGCACTCATCAAGGAGGACATCCTCGACTTCAAGCCCATCGGTTTCATTGACGACAACCCGGCCAAGCACGACCGTGAAATTATGGGCTACGCGGTCATGGGCGGCATCGAACGCCTCGAACACATCGTGGCCGCGCACCGCGTGGACCGCATCATCATCTCATCACCCTTTGTGAACGGCAACCGCGAGTCCCTGCTCAAGGACATCTGCAACAAGCACAAAGTAAAACTCTGCTCCTTTAAAATCCAATTCGACCCCATCACCCTTGAAAATTGACCTGGGCCGCCTATGCCTCGCGTTCGCCTTCCTTTCAGGCGCTGCGCTGGGTGAGTTCCTGCCGCTCGACCACCCTGTCTACCGGCCGCTTGATTTCCTTGTCCGGAACGGCCGGATCCCGGCCCTGAACAGCGCTACACGGCCCTACGATGCGGATGCGGCATTTAACGCGCTTTCCGCGCTCGATACGGCCGCGCTGTCATTGCGCGAACGCACGGAACGGACTATTGCGCTCGCGTATCTGGGCGACCGCGGCACCCCGGGAAAGGCTCATCGTCTGCGGATATCGCTCTCACTTAACGGGACCGGAGAAAAAGCGGACTCCACAGATTATTTTGCGCGCGGAGCGCTGGGCTTGGTCTATTCATTCGGAAACTTCACGTTTGTGGATCGCGTGCAGGCGGACCGGGGCAGCGACACGGCCCGCTTTGACCAACTCGACCGCCAGTTTAAAAAGAGCGTCCCGGCCGACATGCCCCAGGCCTATCTCGCCTGGTCCGGAAAGCATTTTGGCGCACTGTTCGGCCGCAACAGCGCCCAGTGGGGGCCCGGACGCTTCCACCATCTCCTCCTCTCCGACCACCAGCCTTCGCTCAACATGGTCTCGGCCTGGGCCCGGCTCGGATTCCTGAAGGCCACCTCGCTTTCGGCCAAGCTGAACCCGGTCATCGGATGGGATCGCTATTTTTCCGCCATGCGCCTTTCGTTCCAGATCACGCCGGACGCATACCTTGCCATCAATCAATCAATTGTCTATGCGGGAGAACACCGTCCCTTTGAACTCTATTATCTCCTTCCCTGCTATCTGTATTACTTCAGCCAGTTCGGCTTCACCCACTCCAATGAGAGTGAAAACATTTTTCTCAGCGCGGACGGTGAATGGCGCGTCCGCGACAAGGTGAACCTCTACTTCGAGTTTCTGGCGGATGATTTCCAGGTTGACAGCGACCCGATATCCAAGGGGGTCCAGAACGCCGTGGCCTTTGTCCTGGGCGCCGAATGCCCGGAACTAAACGATGTATATTCCGCGGGCGCCGAATATACGCGCGCCAATTCTTATGTATACAAACACATGGGCGGATGGCCCACCCATTATATCGCGAACACGCACGGCGGCGTACTCGGGGACGAGTTGGGGCCCGATGCCGAGGCCCTGCACCTGTGGTCCGCGCGGCAATGCGGCCGTTATACCTCGGTCCGGATGCGCTACGACCTTACCCGTCGCGGGGACCTGAACAGCGTCTACGGCACCTGGGACGCCTACGACAAGGCGGACGAACCGATGCCGCACGGCACGGTCGAGACAACACACACGCTGGCGCTTAAATGGGAACGGGTCAACTGGAACGGGCTTTCCGCGGGGACCGAGGCCGGATACCTGTGGACATCCAATCAATTCCATATTGCCGGAAACAATGCCTCAGGCCCTTTGTTTCAGCTTTCACTCGATTACCGCTTTCAAACGGTACTGCGCTGGGACACCCGCGAATCCCTGTTTGAATAAGGCCCTTACATGCGAGCCGCCCTCTGCCTGATTCTGCTGCTGGCCGCGCTCACACCCGCAGCCCATAAAAAAACCGCGTGGCCGCTTGAATGCGAACCCGCCATAACCTCGGCCTTTGCCGATTACCGGCCCGGCCATTTCCATTCCGGTATTGACATGAAGACCTGGGGCCGCATTGGCATCCCTATTCGAAGCGAAGGGGATGGCTTTGTCCTCCGCATCAGTATGGCCACCAAAGGCTACGGCAAGGCTCTCTATGTTCAACTGAAGGATGGCACGACCCGCGTCTATGGCCACTTGAGCGAATTCAGCCCGGAGGTGGAAGCGCGCGTGCGGATCGAACAGTACCGGCAGGAACGCTACGCCATCCAGTTGTATTTTAAGGAAAATGAAATCCCGGTCAAACAGGGGAAGGTCATCGCGAAAAGCGGCGAGACCGGGGTGGGTTTTCCACATCTTCATTACGAGGTCCGCTCGGCCGGCAATGTGCCGCAGAACGGACTTGGCCGGAACTTTCCAGTACGCGACACCCGCGCGCCCGTGCTGGAGGCCCTGGCCGTAAGCCCGCTTGCGTCAGGCGCTGTTGTCAATGGTTCGGACGAACCCCGCACATTCGCTCTTTCGACCGCGGGCAAAGAGGGATACGGTCTCGCGGAACCGCTCACCGTCTACGGCAGCGTGGGGCTCGCGCTCAAGGCCTACGATCAGGCCAACGGCGCGGACAACCGCTTTGGCGTCCATACGGTCCGGCTCTTTCTGGACGACTCGCTTGTTTTCTCCTCGGCGCGCGACTCCTTCCGCTTTGACGAGACCCAGCAGGTCCACCTGGAAAACGAACTCGGGTTCATCCGGACCGGGCAGGGCACTTTCCTGAAACTGTACATTGACAAGGGCAACCACCTCCCGTTTTACGGCGCGTTCAAAGAAGGCGCGGGGCTCCTGGCCGTTCCCGGGGAAGGACGTTTTGGCATCCGGGAAGGCCGCCATGCCGTAAAAATCAGTGCGCACGATTACTTCGGCAACACGGCCGAAGCGCGTTTTGACCTCTTTTTTATACGGCCACCGGTCATCGAACGGCTGGACCAGGTCACGGAGAAGGAAGGGAGTGCGTTTTTAGCCTTTGTGGAAAAAGGAAGCCGCGCTGTCCGCGGCCTTGAATTCGCATTTTCAGAAAACGGGAAGGCCTGGAAGGCATTTCCGGGAGAGGTCCTTGATAACGGACGCAGCTACCGCCTGCCCGTGAACGCAGCGATTCCCGCGGGTCCGCTCTTTGTCCGCGTCACGGCGGTTGACAGCATTGGACTGCGGTCCATACCCCTCTTCAGCCGGCGTACGCTTCTGCCCGCACCGTTGCGCGCTTCCGCAACACCCGGCCAAACGCCGCCCGCAATGACGCTGGATGCCAAATATGACGTGCTCGAGCTTCGCATCCACGCGGACCGGAACGTCCCTGCGGACCCGGAGATCTTAGTCGATGCGGGCAATGAAAAGGTCGCAACACCCTTGCTTCGTTCCAACGCGCCCGGGGAGTATGTCCTGCGCTTCCGCACAACCTTCCTGGGTGAAAGGCAGCTGGGTTTTACGCTTTCATTCCCAGGACAGGACAATGCCTTCAAGGTCTTTCGCAGGGAGTTCCGCGTGGGCGCCTTCGACTTCTCAAACAGCGTGCGCATAAATGCTCCGGACAGCCTTGCCTTTCTGGAAGCCGCTCCCGGGTCGGTCTTCCAACGGACGTTTCTCTGGCTTTCGACCTGCCCGGACAGCCTTGTCGGTAAAAAGTGGAAGGAGATTTCGTTCCAAGGCGCTGCCTATGCTGTCTCGCCCGCAATTGTCTATTACGATCGCCCTGTCACCGTGGGCATCAAGGCCCCACTGCAGCCGCACACGGGCCTCTTTACATCCAAAGGAAATGGCGAATGGCAGTTTTTGTCCGATGACTACGACACGAAAAAAAGCTATTACCTCGGCCGCATCAAGGAAAATATCCCGTTCGCTCTTTTCAAGGATACCGTGCCTCCGCAGATTGTGCCGAAAACCCCGGTTGAGAACGGCAATATCGTCACCGCCGACCGCCTGCTGTTCGCCCTGTCGGACAAGGGGGCTGGAATGGATTCAGACCGGAATATCACCGTAAAAATCGATGGGAAGTGGCGCCTCAACGAATATGACTACGAACAGGACCTGACCACCGTGCCACTCGACAGCATCGGAAGCGGCAGCCATCTCCTGCAGATAAACGTCAAGGACAATCTTGGAAATGAAAGCAATCTGGACTGGCCTTTTAACCGCCGTTAGCCTGCTGCTTCTGGCAAGCGGCGCTTCCGGCGAACTGACGGACCCGCGGTTTGACCGGGAGATCACCGCGGGCCTCGACTGCGTCATGCGGGCGCAGTATGATTCGGCCATGGCCCGTTTTCAGGAAATGTCGCGAAAAACTCCGTCCTCTCCGGCCGGTGAGTTTTTCAAGTCCGTCTGTATTACCGCGCGCTACTATGACCTGCACGACACATCCTCCTTCCAGCTCTGCCACCGTTCCCTGGACCGGGTCCTGCTTCTCACCGAGGGCCGCAGGGATCCGCTTTCCATTTACTACCGCGCTTCGGCCTATGCGCTACTTTCAGTCATGCTGATGCACGAGGACCGGAAACTGGCAGCGGCGCTCATGGGTCGCAAGTCCGCAGAGATCTTCCGCGGACTGTTGGAAGGAGGCACGATCTCGGGCGACGCGCTCGGAATGCTCGGATCATACCATTACTGGTCCTCGTTCGCGCTGAAAAGCTTTTCATGGCTTCCGTTCATCAGCGACCAGCGGGAACAGGGGTTGCGCGAACTCCGGAAAGGACAGGCCACGGCCCGCACCATGCGGTTCGCACTCACCCATTCACTTCTGTGGATCGATTACGACACCTTTGCGCTAGACGAAGCGCTCGCACTCTGCAACAGCGTGCTTGCGGACTATCCAGCGAACCCTGTGTTCCGGCAGATTAAATTGCATATATTATACCGGAAGGGCGCTTATTCGGAAGCGCTCGCTCTTGCCCGTCCCCTGCTCGAGGAATACCGTTTGCGCGAGGAGGTACCGGTGAACCGGATTGCAGTGACATCCAAAACTGCGCTCATCCTCTATGCCCTGGGGCGCAAAGACGAGGCGGACGCCCTGGCGAAACCGCTCCTCGCCGCGAAATACGACTCCGGCTTCCGGCAGCGCATTCAGAAGGAATTGTCGGACCTTCGTAAGAACGTGAAATAAAGGGTTTACTATGCGCCAGTACGATGTTATTGTCATCGGCAGCGGCATTGCAGGGCTCACCTTTGCGCTCAAATGCGCGGACGCGGGACGGGTGGCCGTGCTTACGAAAAAGGCGGCCACGGACTCGAGCACCAACAATGCCCAGGGCGGCATCGCCTCGGTCTTTGCAGCGGACGACAGCTTCGAGGCGCACGTTCACGACACGCTCGAGGCGGGCGCCGGGCTCTGCCACCGCGAACGCGTCGAACTGCTGGTCAAGAACGGGCCCGACGCCATCATGGAACTGGTCCGTTTTGGCACGCAGTTCACCGGCCATCGCGAAGAGGCCGGCCGCACGGCGTTTGACCTCGGCCGCGAGGGCGGCCACAGCCGCCACCGCATCATCCACGCCCAGGACCTGACCGGACGCGAAATTGAACGCGCGCTCCTGGCCGCGGCCCAGCAGCACCCCGCCATTGACATCATGCCAGGCTTCACCTGCGTGGAGCTCCTGACCGAACACCATGTCCTGCCCGGCAGCAAGAGCGAAAACTGCCTCGGCGTGTATGCGTTTGACAATGCTGAAAAACGGGTGGAACTGTTCCGGGCGCGCTGCACCATGATCGCCACGGGCGGGTGCGGCTGCGTCTACAAGCACACCACCAACCCCGACATCGCCACCGGCGACGGTATTGCCATCGCCTTTCGCGCGGGCGCAAAAGTGGCCAACCTCGAGTTCATGCAGTTCCATCCGACCACGCTCTACCATCCCAAGGCCCGTTCCTTCCTCATAACCGAGGCCCTGCGCGGTTTCGGGGCGGTGCTGGTCGATGACAACGGCCAGGACTTCATGCAAAAACGCCATCCCATGGGCTCGCTTGCGCCGCGCGACATCGTGGCACGCGCCATTGACATGGAGCTCAAGGAAAAGGGGCTTCCCTGCGTCTATCTCGATACCACGCGGCTCCCGGCCGAAGAATTGAAGCGCAAGTTTCCGTTTATTTACGCCACCTGCCTCGAATACGGCATCAACATCACCCGGGACCCCATCCCCGTGGTGCCCGCGGCCCACTATATGTGCGGCGGCATTGTGGTGGACGACCGTTCCCGTACCACACTGAACCGCCTCTACGCCTGCGGCGAGAGCGCACACACGGGCGTACACGGCGCCAACCGGCTGGCCAGCAATTCGCTGCTTGAGGCCGTGGTCTTTGCCAAACGCGCGGCCGGAGACGCGAAGGCCCTGCTGAAGGAGGTGCCCGGACCTTCTCCCGCACTCCCAGAATGGGACGAGACCGGCACACTGGACCCCAAACTCGTCATCGAACTGGTCCACGACAAGAGCGAAATCCAGACCCTCATGTGGGACTTTGTGGGAATCATGCGCTCCGACCAGCTGCTCCAGCGCGCCATGCGGCGGTTGGAGGCCATCCGGACCGAGGTGGAGGATTATTACAAGCGGACGCGCATCAGCGAACCGCTATTGGAAGTGCGCAACCTGGCGCAGATGGCCATGCTCATCGTACGCTGCGCCTTGCTGCGCCACGAAAGCCGCGGTCTCAACTTCAACATCGACTATCCCGAACGTGATGACCGGAATTTCCTGAAGGACACGGTGCTTTAGGTTCTGCACTCACCCCTCGACTCCGCTCGGGGTTCGTATGAGGGGAATCACTGCTTCGGGTACCGGTAGACCTTCCCGTCCCCGCCGCCGTAGAGCAGCGAATTGGTGGTGGCGTCCACAATGACCATGGACAGATTCTCACCGTCCAGCACAGCCGTAGGCCACCCGGAGATAATGGCGCCTGTGGTAATATTGATGGCGTAATTCTTTTTATCCTTGGCGCTGAAATAAACGCCGTTTCCAAGAGCATTCGGGTCTGTGCGGACGGTGTCGATGGCGTTATAGGTCCAGCTGATGGTGGCCGAAGCGGTGTCGTCACGCACAAAGCTGATGCCCTTGCCATTCGGCGTATAGAGCCGGAAAGGCGTGGTTCCGGACGGGATATAGGGCGATGCAGTGACGGGCGCGCCCAAGTTCTTGCTCCACTGCTGGCTCAGACTGGCGTTGAGGGCATAGAGGAAATTCCCTGTCGGTGCCGCATAAACGCGTCCAGTGAACCCGCTTATGTAATTGATGCGGAAATCGATGGAGGAACCGAGGGCCGCATTATTCTGCTCCACGAGGCTGGTATTGAATTTCTTCAGATTGCCGTTGGTACAGCCCGCGAAAATCATCGTTGCGGTTACAGAAAGACCGGCCAAAGGATTCACGTTCAGGGCCGATGAGGTCTGTACCTCGGTACCGGTCCTAAGCTCGATTTTATGCACCTTGCCGTCTGCGGCCGCAATATAGGCGTAAAATCCGTTGGCATTGTCCGGCGGCGTGGAACGCTTGGGCGCGCCGCAGAGCGAACCGATGTTGACCGGCGACCAGGCGACCTCATCAAAGGAACCCGCCTCGTCAACACCGATGTGCAGATTGTTGCCTTCACAGAAAAATAACACGGATTTGGTGACGCCCACCGGAAAGCCTGCATCATAAACCGCGGCTGCGGCCGTGGGGGTTCCGCTGTAAGTGGCAGTGGACCAGACGAGGTTGGCGGGACCGGTGATGATATTGTTCAACTTGATCATCTTCTTGGTCGTCCCGCCCTGGGCCACATACACCGCCGAGTTTCCGAACGACATGTTTGCCGCATAGTTCGTGCTGCCCAGCGGATAGACCCAGGTGGGCTTGATGAGATTGGGCGAGCTGTCGAACATCGCAATCTGGACCGGCGTCTGGTCAATGACCTGGCTCCCGGCATTCATCCAGGAGAGAAAAACCTGCGACACCAATCCAACAGGATTATGTACAAATTCGCTGACACCCGCATAAGGCACGGAGGCCAGGACCTCTCCACTCGCTTCTTTCTGGATAAATGGCACCACCCGGATGGAGTCGGGGCTGCCCAGGTCCGCGCGCGGCACTTTGATTTCCGTGAAACTGGCCGTGGAGGACATGGTGCCGTTGAACGTCAGCGCGCTGTAACCGTTGGCACCATCGCGCAGCCCCTGGGTGGTACCGTCAACATAGTAGACAAGATAATTCGCGTTTCTAAAATTCACGGGCAGGCGGTGACGGCCGTATGACCCATAATCGTAAGTCATGGAATCACCGCCTGTGCCGGTGCTGATATAGATGAACAGGTCGCCGGCGTTCGACAGGTCGCGTCCGCTCCAGCCGAAGTAGAAATTATCGTGGTCCCAGGTCATATAGAAACCGTCCGTGGTGCGCGTATCGATGCGTTCCGCAACCGCGGTCCAGTCAGCGACATTGCCGTCAATGAGTTTGGCGCTGGGCGCATTGGTGGTATTATCAAGACTGCCTGCGGTTGATGCAAGCGGGAAACTGACACCGTTACCCCGCACCGCCACGGAATCGCCGCTCCAGACGTTCGAGACCGTGATGGCAGAAGCAGCGGCCAGCGTGAACTTGACCGTATCGACCGAGGGGACCGTTGCCGCGTCAAACATGACATCAATCGTGTCGCTCTGGCCCGCGCGAACCTGAATCGGCGAACTGGAGAGGTCAAAGACCATGGGATTGGCACCTTCAATGGTCGTGCTTGTGAACAAGTCACTTCCCGCGCCGATGCGCCGGAGCGCCTTGCGGGCAATGACGGTGGACGGATTGGTTGGCGCCATGGTGAATGAAAGGCGAGTCACCTGGTGCGTGTCCGCATCCGTATTGGGATGGGTAAAAATGAGGCGGAGCGCGCTCAAAGAGGTCTGCCGTTCCGCGATCTTCCACGAGGGCATGAGGTCCACTGACTTTACCAGCATGGAATCCACACCAATGCTGTCGAATTTTATGATCTGGACCGGGGTCTGTCCTTCGACATCCGTGGCGGCCCGCATCCAGGAACGGAAAGTCTGGCTGGGCGCACCGGTCGGATTCTTGACACGCGGACCCACGTTGTCGCAGGGCAGGGCCACAACGATGTCGCCGGCCGTCTCGTTCTGCACGATGGGGATGATGCGGATAGTGTCCGGGTTTCCGAGGTCCGAACGCGGAATCGTGAGTTCGGTCACACTGCCTGATGCGGAGGCCGTACCGTTAAACGTAAGGGCACCGTAAGCTGCCGCGCCATTGCGCAGACCATAGGCGCCGCTATTGTCATAATAGAGGCAGTAGTTGGCACCCATAAAACCGGATGGGAAATTATGCGTCCCATAGGACGCGTAGTTCCAGGTGGTTCCCGCGCCGCCCGTGGCTGTGTTGAGATAGATGAACAGATCGCCTGCGCTGGAAAGGTCGCGGCCGTTCCAGGTGAAATAGATATTCACGTTATCCCAGGTGACATAGAACTCGTCCGCGGTCTTGGTGTCGATGCGTTCCGCGACCACAGTCCAGTCCGTGATAACGCCATCCGTAAACTTGGCGCTGGGCGTGTTTGTGGTATTGTCCACCGTACCGGTGCCCGAAGCGAGCGGGAAAGCGACACCATCCCCCTTGACCGAGACCGAGTCATTGGAATAGTAGTTCCGGGCCACGATATCCGAGGTCGCGGCAAGCGAGAATTTCACGGAAGTGGCTGGCGCAGCGATGACGTCAAACATGACGTCAAACGTGTCGCTCTGGCCCGCACGCACCGTGATGGGTGAACTCGAGAGATCAAAGACCATCGGATTGGCTCCCTCAATGGTCGTGCTGGAGAAGAAGTCGCTTCCCGCCCCTATCCGCCGGAGCGCCTTGCGGGCAATGACCGTAGAGGGGTTCGTAGGCGTCATGGTAAAAGACAAGCTGGTGACCTTCTGGGTATCGGAATCGGTATTCGGATGACGAAAGATAAGCCGGAGCGCGCTTAAGGAGGCCTGGCGCTCAGCAATCTTCCACGCAGGCATGAGGTCAATGGATTTCACAAACATGGAGTCAATGGTGGTAAGTGCAAAGTTCCAGTTGAAGTTATTGAGGCGGTCTCTGCAATCACTCGCGCTGCCCACGGAACCGATGGCGCGGCTGTGGGCAAGACTGGCGCGCTGGGCGGTCAAAGTGCCGGTGGCATTGACATACCAGTCCGACGGAAAGTCCATATTCAGGTAGTTGGTCACCTGCCCGTTGAACGCGGCGTTGCCTGCAACGGTGAGCGTACACCCGCTCAGGTTCAAAAAAGTGCCGGAGTCGCCGTTGTTGACAGTGAAGTTGCCGAGACTGACCGTGGTAAGGTTCTTGCCATTGAAATCAAGCTTGCCCCGGTTCTGTGTAAAGCTGTTACAGGACAGCGCGTTCGTGGACAACTGGAGCGTACCCGCGCTGTCGTGTACAATAGCAGGATGCGTAGTCGCGGCCTTGGGGGTGAACACCTGCGTGCCGCTGGCCGCCGTGAATTTAAGCGTGCCCGTACCGGGGGTCAACGTGCCGATTGAGCCGAAGTCCGCGTTGCCGGAAACCTGGAGGGTGCAGGGATTATTGAAGAAAAGGTTTCCTATCCCGGAAATATTCTTAATTGCATGTTTTAAGCCAACACCTAAAGATAAAGTTCCTCCTTGTAAGGAAACATCATCAACCAACAGTCCATTAGTTGCAAGGCTGAGAGTTCTAATACTGCCCACAGCAACAACAAGTCCTTTATAATTCGAAGCAATCCTTGGATAAAATATCGGGTTTCCTCCGGATGTTGTAAACATAATAATACCGCTATCGGCATCAACGGGTAAACTTCGAAAATCAGCGGTGCCACCCCAAACTTTTAATGTGCACAGCCCCATATCTAAATGACCCGTAGCAGCTCCTGTAATACTTGCAACCAAATGAGTTAAACCAGAACCAAGATCAAAGTTCCCTGTTGTGACAGTAAAACTATTGTTTACATTTATTCCATTTAGCTGCACCGTTGTCCCACCCGTACCATTCTGCAATATTCTATAAATTGAAGTTCCTAACTTAGGCGTATATATCTGTGCAAACGCTCCAACAAAATGCAATGCCCCTGTCCCCATCGTCAGCGTCCCTATCAAACTCATATCCACATTCCCACTCACCTGCAGCGTACACGCCGCCATGTTCAGGTTTCCGCTTCCCGACACATTCCCTGTAACAGAATCCCTTACACCTGTCCCTAGATTAAACGTCCCACTCGTGAGCACCAAGTTCGCGCAATACATGCCGTTTGTGGTCACCGTGGTCCCACCCGCGCCGTTCTGGATGATGTCCGGGAAGATGGCCCCGGCCTTGGGAATGAACACCTGTGCGCTTGAGCCGCCGAATTCGAGTGAACCCGTGCTGGTGACCCC
>JAZDKP010000182.1:0-5761 GCA_043802925.1 Fibrobacterota bacterium
CCGGCGTGTCGGAAATCAGGAGGCGCACCTTGCCCATAGAGAGCCAGAGGTCCGTGCGCCCAGGCGCGAGCGCGTGCGCACGTTCGTAGGCGGAAAGCGCCAGCCCGGCATAGTGGAGCGCGTTGACCTTGTCGAGCAGCCCCATGTAACAGTAATTGTAATACAGGTTGCCGAGATTGACGAGGGTGTCCGCATCGTCCGGCCGTTTGCGGAGCTGCTCGGACCACTGCTGGATGTCGCGGAGGATGGGTGCCTCGATTTTTTTGAGCGCTGAGACGGCCGCAAAGCGCACCTCGGCCGCAGGGTCGTTTAGCGCGGAACGAATGCCTTCCACGGTGTCGCGGCCCGGGAGCTTGGCCATGGCGTGCAGGGTGCGGATTTTTTCCGCGGCGTTGCCCGGGGAATAAAGGACGTCGAGGAACGGCGGAAGATTGACTCTTTCGGAATAGAGGCGCGCATTCGAATCCGCGTCCGCATTCGCGGCATCGGCGGCGGGCCGGCGGTATTTGACATGGTCCTCGTAGTCGCGGAGCGCGCCCGGGCCGCCCGCGTGCGCGGGCCGGCGTGAGACAATCCAGTAGACCGGAAGGCCAAACAGGGGCAGGCAGAGCGCAAGAAGTGCGGCCTTGCCGTTCCAGAGGCGCGTGCCCGGCCGGCCTTCGAGTAAGAATGCTGCAAAGAGCGCGGTCACGGAACCCGCGTGGAGCAGGGCAAAGAGGAAGACCCCGTTGCGCGGCCAGCCGTGCACGCAGAGCAGGGCTGCGGATGCAAACCAGAGCAGCCCGGCAGCGCCGTAGAGTGGTTTAGCGGACAATGCCATGCTCGGCCCTCTTCAGGATGTCTTCCGGCGCCTTGTCCTCCGCTTCGACCGAAGCCAGAGAGGTGGTGATCTCGATGTTCCGGTTGTCGCCGCATTCGCAGAAGGCCGCGATTTGTTTGACCATGCGGCCCGTGTATTTTTCCGCACCCTCGCGGTCGGTGTGTGTGAGCAGTATGACAAAGGCGTGGTCATGCGAATAGGCGGATAGGATGTCGCTCGCGCGCAGGTTCTGTGACATCAGCGCGTGGACCACTGTGCGGACCGCGGTGGGATCGGAACCGTGGCCGCATTTCCAGGCAATAATGAGCACGGTAAAAGGGTTGGCGTGGCGCCGGTAATTGTCCATTTCGCGCGCGACGAGACGGTGCAGGTAACCGTATTTGTAAACCTGAAGATTAACGTCAAAAATCTCTTTTTCCCTCTGCGTCGCGAGTTCGATGGCGCGGCGGAGGTTGCGTCCCGCCCATTCAAGCAGGAGCGCAAAGAGCGAGATCATCTCGCGGTTGAAGGCAATGAAGGGGACTGCATGCACGCAAACCGCGCCGTACGGGGTTCCGTCCGGAAGCAGGACCGGGCCTGTGAGCAGGAGCGACGTAAAGGCGCCGGAATCGCCCTTGGGCAGGCTGCCGTTCTGCCAGACCGGAACCCGTTCCTCGAGCGCCCGCCGGACCATGGGCGGCAGGGACGTCCGTTCGGGCAGCACGGCCTTTTCTCCGCTCCCGTCAAAGCGACCCAGGAGCGCCATGTCCGCACCCTCGAGCCGGTAAAAGGAGCTCTGCTGGATGTTCAGCTGGGTGTTCAGCGCGGCCAGGAGGCCGTTCACAATCTCAGGGGCCTCGAAGCTGTCGAGGGCCTTGCTCATCTCGAACACCTTGAGCACCGTATTGCCCTGGCGCCGAAGCCGCTGCTCAAATTCCTGGTTAAGCTTCTGCTGCATTTCGAGCGCGCCTGCGAGCGACGCCTCCTTTTTGGATGCCGCGTCAAGGCGCGCCTTCAGGTAGACCGCGACCTGGTTCCGCCGGTCGAGTGCCAGGCTCACGACCAGGGCCGCGAAGGGAAAGGAGAGGGGCACGAGCAGATTCCCGAGGTCCCGGAGTTCTTCGAACGTACCGCCGGACGGGGAAAGCAGAAAGAGTCCGGCGTAGAGCAGGCTGAACGCAACGGCCGCGGCCACGGAGGGCGCCACCGAATAACGCAGCGCGAACAGCAGCACCGGAATCCAGTAGGGATGGGGATTGACGCCCGCAAACCCCATGTTCTTGGGCAGGAACAGCAGGTTGACCGCCGCAACAGCGAGGAGGGCGATCAGCACCTCAATTGAAATTTTCAATGCTTTCTTCAATGTGAACAGCTCCGAATAAAAGTGTCTCGAGATCGCTTCGGGTAAACGGACGGCGGAGGTAAATCAGGTTGTTCGCCAGAAAACGGGCTGAAAGCGCGGGCGTGAGGGGCAGCGCGGTGGAGGCCAGGAGCGGCAATTGCGTAAAGTCCGGGTCCCGGCGTATCTGTGCGGCCGTGGCCAGTCCCAGTCCGTTCTGCCCCATGCAGTCGAAAAGGAGCGCGTCAAGAGGTCGCAGCGCGGCCAGCGCCAAAGCGGCCGTCTCCGGGGAGGACGCCTGCAGGGGCAGAAATTCCACGTCCGCCTCCCCGAGCAGGTTGCGGACATGGGCGCACAGCGCGCCATTGCCGTCCAGGACCGCGATTCTTTTTTTCATGGGTCCCGTTACTTCATGGAACAGACAAGACGGCGGGCCGCTATTTGCGCATACCGGTTGAGTGAGGGCTCGGCAAAGGAGAAGAGGCCGCCCGTGACCGAGATGCTGCCGTTCCAGACCACTTCGCCGGTGGCCACCTTGATCATCTGCACGTTCAGGCCCACCACGGGCTCCTCGCCCAGGCCGCTTTTGTATTTGAACTCCGTGACTTTTCCGATGATGACCGCGTCCGCGTTTGCGGCCTTTGCCAGTTCGAATTTGTGGTCCATGGGCAGCGTTGCGAGGTCGGGCACGGGTTGGGCCGCGTTGGCCGCGGGCCGTGCCAGAAGCGCGGCTTCCGTGACCGGGAAAAGAGAGGCGCGCCGGAGTTCGGTGATGAAATCCGCGGTCGCGACATCGCCGCCGCCCGCATTCGTCGACAGATTTTCGAACGGGAAGACCACGGCCAGGCCGGTGCCGGCTGCGGAATAGTCTTTTTTCAGGAATGCGCGCTCCATCGCGCATCCCGAGACCAGCAGGGTCGCGGCAAGGGTGCAGAGCAGGGCCGGGAGTGTGGGTCGCTTCATGGTTTGATTCCTCCTATAGATTGTGATGAAATGACGCATGGAAAAATCTTTTGCGTCCGGTGAAGCCGAAGCCGGACTGCGTTTGCGCGCCGCCGCCCAGTTTAACGGCGTTCCGCACGCTGAAGAATATAAACATTGAGGCGTCGCCGTTCAACGCGCTGGCCGCCTCCTCTTCGGCAAAGAGTTCGGTGCCGGTCGAGGCGCTGCCCCACAGGACCAGCCGGCCTGAGAGCGGGAGCGAAAATATAAGCGTGGCGGTTTGCAGGGCCACGGCTTGCGTCTGAAACCATTCGCAACGGTTGCCCGCTTCAACGATGAGCGAGCGGTTGAACCGGTAAGGCAGAAGCGCGTCGGGGTCCTCAAACCAGGGGCCCGTGGCCGCGCCCGGCCCGCCTAGAAGGTAAAAAGCGAGTGCATGTTCGTCCGTCACGCGCGTGCCGATGGGGCCGCGGTCCGGCAGCCAGAAACGTTTGACCGCAACCCGGTTTATCAGATAGGCGCGGGGGGTGAGCGCCAGCGTGAGCGAAAGGCCGCTTCCGGCCGATGCCGTGGTGTCGCGGAAAAGCTCCGGGGACTCGTTGTCGCGGGTCGTGCCCGACAGGTCCGCGCTTCCGCTCCATCGCGTTCCCATCCGTGTGAGCACAAGGTCGCCGCCCACGCTGCGATCCGTTGCATAGCGGGCCGAAATTTGGGCCAGCGCCTGCGCGCCCCAGTTTTTTTGCAGGCGTCCCGCGATGCGGCCCGCGGTTTCGCGTATTGCGCCGTCCGTGTCAAACCAGCGGCCGTACCCGGCGCCGACTCCGGCGCGCACGGATGCGGAGAGCGGACGGGTCGCCCAGGCAAAGGCCTGGTCTGTGCGCAGGCCGCTTGCGGTGACGAGCGAATCGCCCAGCACCCATTTTACCCCGTTTTCCGCTGGAATATTCCACAGCGTGAGGTCCACCGGCGGGTCCACGGCCGCGGGCAGCAGTGCGGCCATCAGCATAAGGATCCTCAGTGCGTTTCGCATCGTGCCATCAGTTTCCGGGCCATGTCCCAGCGGCCCTTTGATTTAAGCAGCGCGGCCTCGTCGGTCAGCACGCGTGTAAGCGCGGGCGTGACCGGATTGCGGCCGCTCTCGTAAAAGTCCAGGAGCTCGTTTGCCGAGGCGTAGTCGTTGTTGCGGAAAAGCCCGTAAATTACGGACGTGAAATAGTCGCGGAAGCGCGCTTCCCGGAAATCGACGCGGTAGACTTCACGTACGAGGTCGTCGGTCCTGTTGAGCCGGCCGCACACCACGAAAAAGAGTTCACGGTCGCGCGAGCGGGGGTCCTGCACCTTCATCCATTCATAGGCGTCCTTGAGCAGGGGCAGGGCCTTTTTCATGTCCCCGCGCTTAAAGAGCAGTTCGCCGAGATAAAAGCGGATCTTCCGGTTGCCGGGCGCGGCCTTTTGCGCCTCCATGAAGCAGGCGAACGCGCGGTCATCGGCCCCCTTCCAGAAATAGTACTCTCCGAGCAGCATCGCGGCCGTGGAATCGAGCGGCGTCCGTGCGCGGGCCTTTTCGTAATAAATAACCGCGCTGTCAATTGCGCCCGACCCGTTGTAGAGCTCGGCGATGCGGAGCAGCCAGCCCGGGTTGGCGTTGTCGTCCTGCGACAGGCGGCGGTAGAGGGCCACGGCCCTGTTGCGTTCGCCCGCAGCGGCGTAACTTTCGGCCAGCAGCGCCACGCGCGCGGATAGGGCGAACTCGCCCGTGCGCGCCCGATAGCGTTCGAGCCAGGCGATGAGCCGGGCGGAAAGGTTCCGACCGCGGTAGAGGGCGATGAGTTTTTCCTCGTTCCCGTGCGTGGGCGCGAGGCTGTCGAGCCGTTCGTAGCAGGCGAGCGCGCGGTCCGCGCTGTCGGCCCAGGTGTAGCGTTCCGCGAGCAGGCGCAGGTAGGCGGGGTCGTTTTTTCGCTTCGGGTATTGGCGTTCCAGCAGCGACAGTTCGGCCGCGCCCTGCTTGTTCCAGGCATACAGCGTGGCCAGCGCGGTTTCGGCCTCCAGGTCCGAAGGGTGCTGCTTGAGGTGGGCCTCGTAGGCCGCAATCGCAAGGTCGAGCCGGTCCAGTGCCACCCAGCGCCGGCCCAGTTCCTTGCGCGAGTCCGGGTCGTCCGTTCGTCCCAGGCGGATGAGCCGGTCGAGGAGCGAGGCCGCAGAGTCAGAACGGCCGTTGCCATCGTAAAAGCGCAATGTAAAGCGGAGGCGATCGTCGAAATCAGCGTCATGGCCGCGATCCAGGAAATCCGTCATCAGACGCGCGGCGCGGTCCGGACGGCCGAAAAAGAGCGCGACGCGGCCGAAATCGTCGAGGAGAAAGCGGTCGTTGGGTCGCGTTCGGAGGCGCGCCGTATAAAGGCGGAAGAGGCCGGCCGAGTCGCGTTCCGCCGCATACAGGTTGCGGAGGTCCATGAAGGCGTTATCGTCCGCCGCGGTGCGGGCCGGTTCCGATTCGAGCAGGGCCTTAAGCGCATCCTCGTCACGGAGAAGGCGGTAGAGCGCGCGGAGCCGGTCCCGGGACCCGGCGTCCGAAGGGGCGAGCGTGTACAGCGTCCGCCAGGTATCGCGCGCGCGGACCAGGTCGCCCGCCTGTTCATGGCATGTTGCGAGGCGGCGCAGGTATTCACGGTTGCGGGGGA
>JAZDKP010000183.1:0-3667 GCA_043802925.1 Fibrobacterota bacterium
CTGGTCCTGAAGCTCGCGGATCGGAGGGCGCAGGAGGCCCACATCCTCCGCATTGGGCGGAGGTTCGAGCGCCTGCGTGGTGCGGAGCATGTCGTAATATTCGACGTAATTGGCCGGGAAAGCGGAACGGAAGTCGATGTCAAGGCTCGTGAAGTCGATGACATAGGGGGACGCCAGGGCATTGCGCAGGACGATGCTTTCCGAACCCAGGGTGCGCGCTTCCTTGACTTCATAATAGAGACTGTTGTTGACGAACTCCCCGTAATATTTCTGCTTGACCCATTCCATAGCGAGGTTGAGCTGGTCGGGCGTTAGAAACGGGTTGAATCCGGCCAGGGCACAATCGGGGATGTCGATGGCCGGAAACTTTCCGGAACCGGGCCGGGAGGTCATGCCAACGATTTCACCGTAGGACCGCGCTTTTCCGAAAACGGTATATTTTTGTGTCAGAGACGCATAGGGGGTACCGGTGGAGGTTGTGTATACGAAGCCCGCCCGGCCGCCGCTAAAGTCGTCGTTGGCGCTTGCGTAGTTGATTTCGACACCGCAGCGCACGGATTTGTCGATCCAAAACATGTCGTGCACGATTTTCATGCCATCGCGGATGACCGGGTTGTCTTCGTAAAAGACCCAGGTGTTTTTCCGTGAGGGATCGGGCTTGAGAAACTGCTCGCCGAGGCTGTAGAACGGGGACTGGGCCTCGAGGTAAAGAAACGACTGCGGCCAGGTGACAAAACCCCTGCGCTTGTGCGTGGGATCACTGTCGGTCATAAGCTTGAGCACAGTGCGAAAATCGTCGTAGGTCCAATTAAAAGGTATATAGGGACGGTGATCGACCGGGTGGATCCAGCCCTTCTTTTTAATCCATTCGATGACACCGGGTTCTTCGAGCCAGTCGCGGCGGTAGGCCAACATGTCGGAATTGATGGTTTTACGCGGAATGCCGAAGTAGCGTCCGTTGAGCGAGGAGTTTTTCATGGGGAACTTTGGGAAATTCTTGAACTGGTCCCACCCCTTGAGATAATCGGTGAGGTCCGCGAACATACCCTGCACCAGGGCGCGCGGGCAGTCTTTCTGTTCGAGCGTGTAAAGGGCAGGGGCGCGGCCGGATTTGAGCGCAATCAACAGGAGTGCGTTCTGCGTGCGGGCCCCGCTTTCGCCAATGAAATTCAACGTGTGGACGCGGGCCATGGGATACAGCATGGAAAACGTGGTCATGTCGAGCATGGGGGACAATTGCGAGGTGCATTCGAGTTCGTGGAGTTTGCGCTCGACCAGGGTGGAAAAATAGAAACCCGGGGTTTCGTCGATGCCCACGCAGCCGTAATCACCGGTGATGGCCAGGTCCACGTTCCGCACCTTGAGCTGGTCAGCCTCGGAAAGCTTCAGGAACGCACGCCGCTGTTCCATTTTTGCGGAATCGGGAAGCGCCATGAATTTATTAGCGGAAAGGTAAAGATAGGGACCGTTGGGCCCGTCCCCGACATATTTTGAAAAGAGCCGTTCCGCGCTATGCTTGGCATACAGGTCGGTAAAATAGGCGGCAATGGAGTCGGGTAAAAATATTTTACGCTCTTTACCGGGGACGGTCGAATCGGCTATGGTATAAACCGGTTTAAGGGTCGAAGCAATATACAGGGGGAAAAAAGATTCTTTTTTAATGTACCGCGAAAGGTCCATGGCTTTGAGTGAATCGGCCAGGATGACGCGCGTAAACAGGAAAGGGTATTGCATTTCGAGAAGCGCGCGTTTAAGGATGAGCTCCATAGCAAAAAGCCGGCATCCGAATATCAGCCGTTCTTCGGGGAACGTATAGACACCCCTGTCTTGTGGCGCTAAATACTTGGGGTCATTGACCACGACCAGAACCGTGTCGGTCTTGTATCGGAGCATTTCCGTGAGCAGCATGAAGCGGACGTCCTGGCGAAAAATGGCGCGCTTTGCTTCGGGACGCGTGAGGTACTCTTCAACCGTCAGCATCTTTTTGGTCTCGTTCAGGGAGTGGCCGATATTGATGAGGATGAGGTAGGCGCCCAGGACAATGGCCGCGATCACGCCCACGATTTTGGCCACAAAAATATAGCGGCCGTATACGAGCTGGTTGTAGGACTTGGAGGTGTCGTACGCCTGTTCAGGGATCTTTTTATCGGTGTCGGCCATGGTTATTGCTTGCCGGTTGTCGTGTAAGTTGTTATGGATTGAAAGTATAGATTTTCACATCGCAGGAGTTCAAATGTTTTTTATAACGCCTTGATGCGGATCATGGCCGTGTCGTCATGCTGTTCCTGGTTTTCACCGCGGAATATGTCGAGTGCCTTGACAAGTCCGGCAATGACGGGCTCGGACGGATCGTCCTTGGTTTTTGCGATATAGGCCTTGAGCCGCTCCTCCCCGAACATCTGCCGGTTTTTGTCGAACTCCTCAACCACACCGTCGGTGTACAGATAGAAGCTGTCACCGCTCTGGTAGGGCACCTCGATTTCTTTGGTGAGTTTTGAAAAGGTGGCGGAATCGATGATGCCCAGTGCGATGCCTTCGGGTTTGAGCATCTGGATTTCGCCCGTGGCGCCTTTGCAGACAAGAAAGGGGTTGTGCCCCCCGCGGCAGACCTTGACCGTTTTACCGGCCTCGTCAAAGATGCAGTACATGACCGTGATAAACATGTGCTTTTCCTTGACCGCGATGGCCACGCCGTGGTTGAGCTCGGTCAGGACGGCCCGGGGCGAGTAGTTGTTCTCGGAAATCATGCGCATGATGGTCCGCATGACGCTCATGACCAGTCCGCCCGTGACCCCCTTGCCCGATACGTCCGCAATGATGACGCCCAGGTGGGTGTCGTCGATGCGGATGAAGTCGTAGTAGTCGCCGCCGATTTGCTGGGTGGGCGAAAAGTGCATGGCGATGTCGAGGGTCTGGGTGGCGGGGATGTCCTTGGGAATGAGCGAAAGCTGGATTTCCTGCGCGGCCTTGAGGTCCATATCGGTCTCGAGCTTGCGCTCGCGCTCCTGCATCAGGAAGGTGTTGTAAATGGCAAGGCTGGCCTGGTCCACAATCATTTCAGCGAAACGGAAGTCGTTTTCGTGGAAGTTGTCCCCGTCGTTTTTGTTGACCACCTGAAGGACGCCATACACACTGCCCTGGCGTGAGAGCGGCATGGTAATAATGGTTTTGGTGACCGCGACTTTGGGTATGGTCTGGACAAAGTCCGGGTTGGTGTCCAGGTCGTAGAGCAATCCGGCCTTGCCGGTCTCAAACACGCGGCCCACCACCCCGTCGCCGGACTTGACGGGCGCGGACATGATGATTTTGTGCAGGAACTCAAGCTTGGTGATGGCGCGTTCGTTGACCGCACCCACGGGCGGGTAGAAACCGTGCACGGCCTCGCAGACGAGGTCGTTTGAAATTTTACCCTCGGAGGAGCGGCCGGCCTTGATGACCTTTCGGTCGATGTAGAGCGCCGCGGAATACGCATCGAGGATTTCGCAGATTTCGCGCACAAAGCTTTCAAGAAGCGCTTCGAGCTTGAAGGTGGAGTTGAGCTTTTTGGTGATGTCCGCGAATATCTGGATTTCGCGATCGCGGGTGGCGATGGTTTTAGCGACCGTCTGTTTGTTCTCGCGGAGCACGAAAGAGAGGAACGGCATGCAGAGCAGGGCCGTTGCCGAAA
>JAZDKP010000184.1:0-8805 GCA_043802925.1 Fibrobacterota bacterium
AGATTCAAATATATATATATTTAAGCCTAAACAAGATTCAAATAGCTTTGTTAATTAGCCTGACGTAGGTTTATATGTCACTTTACGAAACAACACTATCAGAAATAAGACGTAAAATCAACGACTTACGAGCAGAAGGCATTCCTGTCAATATCTTAAGGGATGTTTCTGTACTGGCAGCAGAACGCGTAGTTTCGGTACTTGTCGGCTCCCGGCGGTGCGGGAAAAGTTTCAGGTGCTATCAGGAGATCAATGAACTTATTCGCTCGGGATGGTTGACGGGTATAGATTGCGTATGCGCGATTGATTTCGACAATCCTCATTTCGGCGGAATGGCGGCTATGGATCTGGGAGCGATTCGGGACACCTTTCTTAGCATGACGCCAGCGGCCGGCCCCGCAACACACCTGTTGTTTATCTTCGATGAGATTCATCGTGTCGAGGGTTGGGAAGACTTTGTCGTTGACCTGTCGCGCAATCCCAACTGGCGTGTGATTGTAACTGGCTCGTCCTCACGAATGCTGAAAACAGATATCCCGACAACCCTCAGGGGCAAGTCCCTTTCAACTGTGATGTATCCGCTTTCTTTCCGGGAATTCCTGCGGTTTCACGCTATTCCTTCGGTCGATTCGAGCGAAGGACGTGGAAGGACTTTGGCCGCTTTTGACGAATACCTGAAGTGGGGGGCGTTTCCGCAGGTGGTGCAAACCGCTCCGCCGGTCCGCGAAGCCCTTCTTCGGGAGTATTTCGATACCATGATACTCAAGGATATCATCCAACGGTACGATGTTTCGCGTCCCAAACAGTGTATCGCCTTTTACCGGTATCTTCTTTCCCAGTGCGGGAAGCCATTCACACAGAACTCCGCGCTTAAATTTCTCCGGCATAGCGGGGTTCCGGCAACCGGATCGCATCTTGCGGACTACATGACCTGGGCCGATGATTCCTGGTTTCTCTTCGGCGCTCCCGTGTTCAGCGATTCGCAGACCGAAATCAGCCGGAATTATCGCAAGTGCTATTGCATCGATTGGGGATTGGCCATGCAAAACAGCCAGGCATGGGACGGCGAATATTCACGCGCCTTTGAGAACATGATATACATTCATCTTAGGCGTATGCTCCCCCGTGTCAACTATTCTCTCACCAGGGCACGCCGCCAGGAAGTCGATTTCATCGGCGTGGATTCGGGAGGCAAACCAGTCATCGCTGTTCAGGCGTGCATGAAACTGGGGGACGAGAGCGTGCTGGAACGCGAGGTGCCGCCGCTTTCGGCTGCGGCGAAATATTTTGGCATCAAGGAGGCGTTGGTGATAACCACTCATGAGGAGCGGACCATCGAGAGGGATGGCGTTACCATCCGCGTTGTTCCGGCCTGGCGATGGATGATTTGACATCGTAAAGATACTTTTTACCTATCTACTCTCCCGAAATGGCGTGTCATTTTATTATAAAAAGCCAATCGTGAAGTATTTTTAACACATATAATATCAGTATCTTACGAGATTTGTCTTGCTAAAGCAAATAAAATACGCTATATTATGAATGTTCGTTTGTGTGCGATTTAGGATAAAGCAAACAACATGAAACAATTGAGCCGCAAAGACTTCATTCTTCAAACCCTCCAAAAAGAAGAGCGTGTCAATGTTTTAGCCATTGCCGAACACTTCAACGTTGCTCATTCGGCGGGACCTGGCTTTGCTGGAACGAAAAGGAGTGCTTGTCCGCAGGTATGGTGGAGCGGTCAAATCCGGCTCATCAGATCGGCTTTTCAGTTTTGCGGAGCGGATGGGCATCAACAAGGTCGCCAAAAAGGCGATTGGGAAAAAAGCGTCTGAATTGATTACTGATAATGACACACTGTTTATCGACTGCGGCAGTACACCGTTCCAGATAGCGCAGCATCTCATTGGTAAAAAAAATATCCGTATCATAACCAATTCGCTTCCTGTCGTATCCGAACTCATCCACGATTCGGAAATACGCATCATCTTTTTGGGGGGTGAGGTGGTCAACACCCGTCATGCCACTCAGGGCGCCATGGCCGAACGGTTTATTGCCGAATATCGGGCAGACAAGGCCTTTATCGGTGCTGACGGGTTCAGCTTTGAAAACGGACTTTCGGCTTATGATGAACGGGAGGGTGCGGTTTCGCTTAAAATGATGGAACAATCGCGCGAATCCTACCTGGTCTGTGATTCATCCAAATTGGAAAAGGATTCCCTATATCGCTTTGCTCCTGTCACGCGGCTCACGGCGCTCATCACCGATGACCGGGCTCAGCCTGAAATCATTTCACGTTTAAGAAAACAGAACATAACCGTCATTACCGCATAGCAGCACTGACACCCGAAAGGAACATGCCATGGCAAAGGATTGGTGGAAAGCAAGCGCAGAAGGCACCCCTCATCTGATAACCGCGACCCCGGGCCCCAAATCCCAGGCTCTGCATAAGAGCGCTTCACGCTATATGAAAGGGCTGTCCGAACAGGTCACGCTCTTTCCCGTGAGTTTCGAAGAAGGCCATGGCATCATGCTAAAGGATGTGGACGGCAACCGCTATCTCGATTTTTCATCCGGTATCTATGTGACCTCTTTGGGCCACTGCCATCCTAAAGTATCTGAAGCCGTGGCGTATTGGGCCAAAAAACTCATGAACTGCCACGATTTCACTACGCCCATAAAGGAGAAGCTTTTAGAAAAGCTGGCTACTATCCTGCCGGGAAAATTGAACGGTATGCAGTTCTACAGCGATGGTACGGCCGCTGTTGAGGCAGGCATTCGTGCTGCACGGGCTATAACGGGTAAACAGGAGTTTATTTCCTGTTTCCGGGATTTTCACGGCAAGACCATGGCCGCGGTGTCGTGTGCCCAGATGGTGCGCGGCGATGTATTCTCTTATGGTGCAACACGCGCCCCGGGCTTTTACATGGTTCCTCGTCCCAATCCCTACCGTCCCTTGTTTAAAAAGGCCGACGGCTCCATTGATACAGACGCCTACATCAGCTTCTTCGATGAATTTATCCGCGAATCCACTGTGGGTAATTTGGCGGCGTTTGTACTGGAACCGGTCCAGGGCTGGGGCGGGTCGCTCTTTCCCCCCGATGACTTTTTTCCAAAACTGCGCGCTTATTGCGACAAGAAGAAGATTCTCCTGTTCTCCGACGAAGTGCTCGCAGGCATGGGTCGTACGGGCGAATGGGTGACGCTATCCCATTGGAATACCGTGCCTGACATTATCACTTTTGGAAAATCTTTCGGTAACGGTTTTCCCGTGACCGCCATGATAGTCAAGGAAGAATACGCCGATTCCCTCAACAAGATATCGGCCAGCAGCAGTTATGGCGGGAATCCCATGGCCTGCGCCGCTGCTCTAGCCAGCATCGAAGTGATTGAAGAAGAGGAACTCCTCCAGAATGTCCGCACCGTGGGAGCTGCTTTTATGCGGCGCATGGAAAAGATGAAGGCTGCCCATCCAATTATCGGCGATGTGCGCGGCAAGGGCTTCCTGTTAGGAATAGAACTGGTGAAGGATAAAATTACCAAGGAGCCTTTTAACGAAGCGGGAAGACGGGTGTATCAGAAGGCTTTCCGAAAAGGCTTGGCCTGGATACCTGCGGGTCATATCCTGCGCATGTCCCCGCCGCTCATTATGGACGAGGCTTATGCCATGAAGGGAATGGACATCATTGAAGAATCCATTGCCGAAGTCGAGAAGGAAAACGGATACTGAGACTTATGTTCAGGAGCGTCCCATGAACATAATTCGAACGATGACGGCTGCTGTGTCGACCCTGGCGTTTTTAAGCGTCAGCGCCGGGGCCGTCACGGAAAACTGGGTGCTATCGGGACAGTCCAATGCTGTCAATCTTCTGGGCGGGAAGAACATCGAGTCCGTCTGCATACCGATGATGGCCTCGGAAGGCATTTCTGTGAACTTCACGGGTTCGGGAGTCGGCGGCCAAACCATCCGGGGCTGGAACGAGGGTACGGCATCATGGGGGGCGCTGCAGGAGAACCTGCAATCAACGGGCGCTCCGACGGATGTTTTCATCTGGTACCAGGGTGAGGCTAACGGCCGGGACGACCTCATGAATTCCGATACCTATCTGGATTCGCTCCGAAGCCTTGTCAGGCGTGTTCGGATAGCCGGGTCAAATCCGGACATGACGGTCGTCATTTGCCAGCTTGGTAATGTCACCATCGATCTAGACGGGCCTTATCATCTCGCCTATCCGCCCATCCGTGATGCGCAGCAGCGTTTTGTCGCCCTGGATTCCAATGCAATTCTGATGCCCGACATCGGCCGTTCGCTTGGGGATGTCGTGCATTTGTCGTTAAGCAGTCGGAATGACCTGGCAACAGAGATAGGCCAGGCGCTTTTGAAGTTCCGTCATGGAAAAGAAAACAACTGGCCCGGACCTGTTTTGGATGCCGCGGTGGTCGATGGAACAGACGGTGTCATCGCCCATTTTGCAGAAGTTCAGAAACTGTCCGGTATCCAGGCCGCTGATTTCGCCCTGGCTGATCCGGACAGTCTTAACCCTTGCATTGCGGTTTTTGATTCCGGAAACACCCTGGTGTCGCTCCGCTTTCAAAGAGCGGTCAAACTCCCGGCCAAACTCATTTACGGCACGGGTAACAATCCACAAGCCGCGCTCAGAGACGAAGCAGGCTATCGTGCACCGGCTGTTCAAATCAACCTAAGCGCAGGTGTTTTGAAGGAGCGCTTATCATTTGCCATGAATGGTTCGTTCAACCGTTATCCGGCCCTCAACGATACGCTTCCAGTAACCACGTTGGACGCATTTGTCAGGGACTCGGTCATCGAACCTTTTCTGTCCACCCAAATCTCAGTTTTTGCGGCTCGAAGCACCGGCCGTATCGATACCGTCACAACCAGTTGCAGCTACATGTCACTCGACCCCTCTATTGTCACCGTAAACCGGTATGTCGTGAAGGGATGTTCAACCGGTATTGCGCGCATCCGTGTTCTGATGCAGACAACTTTGGGTTCAAAATATGACACGGTTACGGTCCGGGTTGCGCCAAGCACCGCAATATTGGATTCCATCCGCCTCTCTTTGGATTCCCTGGAGCTTATGCCCATGGACAGTTTCCGTGTTCATACCACCGCCTATTACCATAAAAATTCGACCGTTTTTTCATGGGCTGTCGACACCGAAGCGGTCTGGACAAGCAGCGATACTTTGATTGCAAGCGTCATCAAAGGAATGATACAAAGCAGAACAACGGTTGGAATGGCAAACATAGTGGCGAGTCTGAATGGAAAATCAGACACCTGTCGTCTTACCGTTTATACTGCGGATACGACGGAGACTATTTTTACCAATCAAGTGCCTCTGGCTTTTGCAACGGGCTTTTACGAACTGGGCACCCTGTTCAAGACGACCGTTAAAGGGCGAATCATAAAAGCCCGGATTTATGCGGAGGCCGACGAATACGGCGACCATGTCGTACGAATCTGGAGAATGGCCGATCAGGCTCTGGTCGCGGGTCCCTTTCATTGGAACATTCAGGCAGGCAGCGCGGGATGGAAGACTTTTTCGCTTCCCAATCCGGTTGCGATTGCAGCCGGCGATTATTATACCGTGTCTGTAAGCACAGCCAACAAATTCTCTTATACACTCCAAGGATTTGCCGCACCCATTAATAATGCCAGCCTGGTGACTGTCATTGGAAGCGGAACAGTCAGCCTTGTGCCGGGCGGGATACCGCTGGCGGTATATAGTAATCAGAATTATTTCCGGGATGTCGTTTTTGTGCCGTCCGGCATTACCGGTGCTGCGATGAATGACGCCAAGAATATCCTGGAAAACATGAGTGTCAGTCCGAATCCGTTCAACCCTTCGGTGACACTGACTTTTACGAGCCCGCGCAATGGAACAGAGTGCTCCAGTCTCATGATTTATAACACCCGGGGACAAAAGGTCGCGGATTTAACCGGTCAGGCGTTAAAAAATGGAACCCTTGTTTGGAATGCGGAGCAGTATCCTTCCGGTGTCTATGTGGTCAAATATCTCGATGGTTCCAGAAAAATGACAAAACGCCTTGTCCTGCAAAGGTAGATCGGGAAACAGCAACAACCGGAGAATGATTGTGAAACGCAAGACACTGAATTTCGGCATCATCGGTCTCGGACTCATGGGCAAGGAGTTTGCGAGCAGCGTGGCGCGCTGGTGTCATTTGAATACGCAGGCGCCCATGCCCGTCTTAACCGCGGTATGCGACACCAATCCCGCGGCCCTCGATTGGTTCAAGAACAACATACCCAGCGTCACACTGGCCGTGACAGACTACAAGGAACTTTTGGCTTCCAAGGAAGTTGATGCGGTCTATTGCGCCATTCCCCACAGCTTGCATGAAAAAGTCTATATAGATATTTTGAATGCCGGGAAGCATCTGCTGGGTGAGAAACCCTTTGGAATAGACAAAAAAGCGAATGACGCCATTCTTCAGGCAGTCAAACGGAATCCGAATCTTGTGGTGCGGAGCAGCTCTGAGTTCCCTTATTTTCCGGCCTGCAAACGGCTCATCGAATGGATTCGTGAGGGGCGTTACGGCAGACTCATCGAAGTGCGCAGTGGCTTTCACCACAGCAGCGACATGGATCAGAACAAGCCCATTAATTGGAAGCGTATGGCGTCGGTAAACGGCGATTACGGTTGCATGGGTGACCTGGGTATGCATACCCAGCACGTGCCTTTCCGAATGGGTTGGAAACCCGTGTCGGTTTTTGCAGACCTTCAGAAGCTGGTCAGGACCCGGCCCGACGGGAAAGGTAATACCGTGGCTTGTGATACCTGGGACAACGCGCTTCTCCTGTGCCGCGCGTTGGATTCCAGGACTGACGAGGAATTCTCCATTCACTTTGAAACGCGGCGCATGGCTCCGGGGGCGACCAATACCTGGTATCTGGAAGTTTACGGGACCGAAGGCTCTGCCCGTTTCACCACAGCCGACCCAAAGGCTTTCTTTGTTCTTGAAACCAAAGGTAAGGAGCAGGGGTGGACCCGGCTGGATATCGGTTCCCAGTCCTTTATTCCATCGGTCACCGGCGGTATTTTCGAATTCGGTTTTTCCGATGCGCTGCAGCAGATGATTGGCGCTTTTTGTGAGGAATTCAGTGAAGGTGGGTCGAAACACGTTTTTGGCAATGTCACGCCTGATGAAACCGCCTTGAGCCATGCGCTTTTAACTGCAGCCCTTGAGTCTAATAAAACCCGTTCCTCTGTCGAGGTGGCATGAAAAAGCTTCTACAGTTCGGAGCCGGCAATATCGGTCGTTCGTTTACGGGCCAGCTCTTTTCCGCTGCTGGTTACGTGGTGGTGTTTGCGGATGTCGATGAACGTCTTATTGCCGCACTGAATGAGAAAAAAGCCTATACGGTCGCGGTTCGGGACAAAATCAGCACGGATATTGTCGTCAAGAATGTCAGGGCCATCCGTTCAACCGATATCGAAGCGGTTTGTCGTGAAATGGCGGATGCTGACATTTGCGCGACTGCTGTGGGGCCGGCTATTCTGCCTAAATTGTTTCCTGTTATGGCGCAGGCGCTTACCAATCGCGGAAAATCCATCGACATTATTTTATGCGAAAACCTTCGTGATGCCGCAGCCATTACACGAAATGGGGTAAAAGGACTTTTGCCGGTTGATTTTCCATTGGATAAGAGACTGGGATTAGTCGAAACCAGCATTGGAAAAATGGTACCGGTTGTTCCGGAAAGCGTTCGGAAACAGGATCCCCTCACGGTTTATGCGGAGAGTTATAATACGCTCATTTTGGATAAACGTGGATTTTTAAATGGTGTGCCCGAAGTTGCCGGACTCTCACCAAAAGAGAACATGAAGGCCTGGGTTGACCGCAAATCCTTCATCCATAATCTGGGTCATGCGGCCCTGGCCTACTTTGCCTTTGAGACTGCTCCGCAGATGGTTTATACCTGGGAAGCGGTGCAAGACGTAGGTTTACGGGAACGAACCAGGGAAGTCATGCGGCAGGCTGGTGCATGGCTTATTAAAACGTATCCCAGTGAATTTAATACGGAAAATATCAACGCCCACATAGAAGAATTACTCGACCGTTTCGGTAATCAGGCGCTGGGCGATACGCTTCAGCGGGTTGGCCGCGACCTTCAAAGAAAACTGGGACCCGAGGATCGCGTAGTGGGCGCGCTTAAGGCATGCCATGAAGCAGGGCTGCCGTATCATAAAATTCTCACAGTTTTAAACGCAGGATTAAAATTCACGCCTTCTGATCTTGATGGGCACATATATGAAAAGGATCTGCAATTGGTCATGCGGCTGAAAGCAGAAGGAATTAATGCCCTGATAGGTGAAATAACGGGATTAACTGGTAAATTGTTGACCGAAACCTTAAATGTCATTCAAAACAGGAGAGCCTGACATGGCCGCCAAACGAAAGCTCAAAATCGGTGTATTCGGCGCGGGACGCGGTTTTACCATGATAAAAGGGTTGGCTAATAACCCTGATGCTGAACTCGCCGCTATCTGCGATTTTTATGCCCCATTTGAAACACGGGCGAAGAAACTCATCAAGGATGCGGGCGTCAAGACCGTGTTTTACCGCGATTTTGATAAGTTCATGAACCATGACATGGATGCCGTGGTGCTGGCCAATTACGCCAATGAACACGCACCTTATGCTGTCCGCCTTCTAACGTCAGGCCGCCATATCATGAGCGAAGTCTTAGCCTGCCAGACCATGGCTGAAGCCGTGGCTCTTGTTGAAGCTGTGGAAGCGTCGAAAAAGGTGTATGCATAT
>JAZDKP010000185.1:0-7610 GCA_043802925.1 Fibrobacterota bacterium
GGTCAATGTTGGTACGCACCGTGACGCGCGCCAGGGCTTTGACCTGGATACCGTCCTTGGCGATGCCGGAAATGAGCGGGGTCTCGATGATTTTCGGAATGACGGAGGTGAGCACCGCGTCCACCACGTCGCGGCCCGCGAGGTCAATGGCCATGGCCTGTTTGATGGTGAGCTTGAGGTTGGCCTTTTCCGCGGAGATGATGGCTTTGACCAGGTTGTGCATACGTTGGGCCACGTTCGGGTTTTTGGTGCCGATGGCCATGTAATGCGATTCCAGGAGCGCGGTGGTGAGGTCGTTGATGCCGCCTTTGCGTGCGCTGATGAGTGGCCGGATGATGTAATAGGGGTTGATGGAACGGAAGCGCATGCCCACCAGGGAGACCATGGTGACCGGCACGCCCGAGGAAAACGCCTCGAACCAGAGGCGAACCGGCACCAGGTAAAAGAAGATGCCGAAAAAGATGAGTACACCGATGATGATGGCGGGAATCAGGTAATCCATAATGATGGCTCCTTGTTTAATTAAGTAAAATATATTAAGATCGGGGTGCGTTATTCTCTTTAACCACTACTTGACCGGTGGATGTTCCCGTTACCGCAACCGGTTTTCCCTGTTCAATGAATCCGCTTTCAGCCACGGCGTCATATTTTTCGCCCTCAATGAGGACGATTCCACCGGGACGCAGCACCGTGGCCGCTTCACCGGTTTTGCCCGCCAGACTTTTCATGTCCACTTTGGAGGAGGAAAAGCCTTCATTCTTGTTTTCCGAACCGTTGGCCACAAACGCGCGCCATATCTTGAATTTGATGGAGAGCCAGGTGAGCAATCCGGCCAGGATAAACGTGCCCAGGATGAGCAGCATGGCGGTGTCACGGCCGAGGACTTTATAGGCCGCCACCCAGGCGCCGATGATAAAAGCGCCGCCCGCGGCAGCCTCCACGCCGCCGGGAATGAACAGCAGGTCCGCGATGATGAGGCCGAAACCAAACAAAATGCAAAGGATAATCAACAGGGTCTGCATTGAATTTACACCTCTTTTTTAACCATGATGCGGTTGCCCGCAATATCCGTGACTTTCACGGGTTCACCGGTGTTGATAAAATCACCGTCCGAAACCACGTCGTACCGCCGGCCATTGATATCGGCCGCGCCTGCGGGGCGGAGAGGGGAGAGCGCGTGTCCTGTTTTTCCAAGGAGAGCGCTGTAGTCGTCAGCCGGGGTAAAACCTTGCGAGGAAGCCTCGGATTCGTGGTGGCCCAGGGCGGTGCCCATGACCAGTCGGGAGGCGGAAAAGATGGCGAGTATGAAGAGGGGGACGCTGAGAGCAAACAGCACGCCGACCTGAAGCAGATTGCGCTTGAACTCCACGGCCTGCCAGGGAATTTTCGGGCTGGGGAGCACAAAGGACTGCATGGCCAGGAGTACGCTGGCAAGGATAAGCCCGATGCCGAGTACGCCGAAAATTCCGAAACCGGGCAGCACGAATATTTCCACAACCAGAAAAGCCAGGCCCAGGATGAACAGGAGAACCTCCACATGGTCCGCAAGACCCACGATGTATTTGGTGCTGAAGAAAATGAGAAACGCCGCGATACCGATGATGCCGAAAAGGCCAAAGCCCGGGGTCTTGATTTCCATATAAATACCGGCCAGACCGATGAGAATAAGAAGCGGCGCAATCTTGTTGAACCAGATGAGCAGGTTTTCGGAACGCTTTTTATCGAGCCGTGTAATTTCTTTTTCACCGGGCCGCAGAAAGCCCACGGCCTCGTCAAGGGTTTTAACCGTTTTTCGCGAAAAACCGAGGACTTCGGCTTCATGCGCGCTCATGGTGAGCAGTTCGCCCTTGGCCACCACGGTTCTTTTTTTGGCAACGCGCTTTTTTTCAGCATCCGTGAGGTCCGTATACTCCACGCCGGTCAGTGTTGCGGTCGTGCCGTCGGAATAGGTGACCTCCACTATTTCGCGGTCCGTGCTGACCATGGCCTCCGACAGTTTGATGGGATAATTATTCTTTTTGGCGAGCGAACGGAACTTGGCGCGTAAGGGGGACTGGAATTTTTCCCCCATCATCTCGGGCCCTTTTTCCCCCATCATGATGGGCGCACAATCGCCGAGGGTGGTGTTTTCCTGCATGACCAGGTCGTTGCATGAGAGGGCGATGAGCGCGCCCGCGGAGATGGCTTTTTCCTTTACATAGGCAAGGGTGCGGCATTTGACACTGGAAATCAGCTCCACGATTTCGAGCGCGGCGTCGACCCGCCCGCCGAAGGTGTTGATTTCGAAAACAAGGAGGTCGGGTTTTTGCGCTTCCGCGTCCTTGATTGCGCGCTTTATGAACGTGACAAGGCCGTCTTCGATTTCCTTGTCAATGGGTATCACCATTGTTTTAGGGAACACGGCGGTTGTCAGCAACAACAGAAGGAAAATCAGAACGTTTTTCACGGCAGGCCCTTTCTTTGAAGCGTGGGACTACGCCAATGATTTCAGCTTGAGCTCGCGGAGCTGTTTCGGGTCCAGGGGCGAGGGGCAGCCGTCGAGCAGCGAGGTGGCGGACGAGGTCTTGGGAAAGGCGATGACCTCGCGGATGTCGTTAAAGCCGCACATGAGCGCCACCAGTCGGTCGAGTCCGGGCGCAATGCCGCCGTGGGGCGGGGCGCCGTACCGGAAGGCCTCGAGCAGGAAGCCGAATTTATGCTGCGCTGATTCCTCGGTCACGCCGATGACGCGCAGGACGCGTTTCTGGAGCTCGGAATCATGGATTCGAATGGAGCCGGAGGCCACCTCGATGCCGTTTAAGACGAGGTCATAGCTTCGCGCCGTGACGTTGAGCGGCTCGGTTTCGAGCAGGTCGAGTTGCGCGGCATTGGGTGCGGTGAAGATGTGGTGGGCGGCGGTAACGCATTTTTCCTTTTCATCGTACTCGAACATGGGGAAGTCCGTGACCCAGCAGAACTCGAAGCGGTCTTTGGCGATGAGGCCGAGGTTTTTGCCGAGTTCATTACGCAGACGGGCAATGACATCGTGGGCGGCTTTGGGCTTGTCCGCGATGAACATGAGCGTGGCGCCCTTTTCGGGCTTGACCGCATCCAGAAGTTGCTGTTGCACCTCCGCGCTGAAGTACTTGACGATGTTGGACTCGAGGCCGTTTTCCGTGACCTTCATCCAAGCCATGCCCTTGGCGCCGTGCTGCTGGCAGAAAGCAATGTATCCTTCGAGGTCGCCTTTTGAAAAGTCCGCTTTGGGTGCAATGCATTTGACGATGCCGCCCTTTTCGATGACGGATTTGAAGACCGTGAAGTCGGACGTTTTTACGATGTCCGTGACATCGGTCAGGTTCAGGTCAAAGCGGAGGTCGGGTTTGTCGCAGCCGTAGCGGGCCATGGCCTCGGCGTGGGTGAAACGGCGGAAGGGGACCGGGAGCGAGGTCCCGAGCGCTTCGCGGAACATAACGGCCATGAGCCGTTCGACCAGGTCGTAGATGAATTCTTCCCGGATGAAGCTCGCTTCAATATCGATTTGTGTGAACTCAGGCTGGCGGTCGGCGCGAAGGTCCTCGTCGCGGAGGCAGCGGGCGAGCTGAAAATAGCGGTCCATGCCCGACACCATGAGCAGCTGCTTGTAGAGCTGGGGGCTTTGGGGCAGGGCGTAAAAACAGCCGGGGTTGACACGGCTGGGCACCACATAGTCGCGCGCGCCTTCGGGAGTGGAGCGGACCAGCATGGGGGTTTCAATTTCAAGGAACCCCTCGGACGAAAGAAAATTGCGGGCCGCCTGGCAGGCTTTGTGCCGGACAACCAGGTGGCGCTGCATTTCATGGCGCCGCAGGTCAATATACCGGTATTTAAAACGGACGGATTCGCTCGGGTCGCTCCACTCATCGATGGCAAAGGGCGGGACCTCGCTTTTATTCAGGACCGTCAGCGCGTGGGCAACGAGTTCGATTTGGCCGGTGCTTATTCTGGGATTCACGAGGTCCTTGTCCCGCTCCCGTACCATGCCAATAATTTCCGCGACCCATTCACGGCGGAGCTGTTCGGCCTGCTGGTGCAGTTCGGGCCTTTCCCTGGGCTCAAAAACCACCTGCGTGATTCCGTAGCGGTCACGGAGGTCGATGAAGACCACGTTGCCGTGGTCGCGCCGGGTATGGACCCATCCGCAGAGCGTCACGATTTTTCCGCAATGCGCACGATCCAGTTCGCCACAGGTGTGGGACCGCAGGATTTTTTCGTTCTTTTCCATATTTATAGCTGTTTAAGATAGCTTTTCCATAGAGAAATTGTCAAATCTTATTGTAATTACATAAAAGTGCTTGTTGTTGAAGGTGATATTATGCTATTTTCATACAAAATTGTATGAAGGATTTTGAAGAAAAAATCGCCAGGTTTAAACTGGATGATGTCATAGGATACAAGGGGGCCCAGCAGGAGGTTCAGGAGGCCATCCGGAAAATTGTTGATACTGATACCACGGTCATCATCCGCGGCGAAAGCGGAACCGGCAAGGAACTGGCCGCGAACATCATCCATTACAACGGGCCCCGGGCGCGCAAAGCCTTTGTTAAGGTCAACCTTGCCGCGCTTCCAGAAAGCCTTATTGAGAGCGAGCTTTTCGGGTATGAAAAAGGGGCCTTTTCCGGTGCTGTAGCGGCCAAGCCAGGCCGTTTTGAGATGGCGGACAAGGGCACCATCTTTCTTGACGAAATCGGTGACGCTCCCCTCTCCACGCAGGTCCGTCTGCTTCGTGTCCTCCAGGAACGTGAAATCGAACGGCTCGGTTCCGTCAAGACCACGCCGGTTGATGTACGCGTTCTTGCAGCCACGCACAAGAACCTCGAAGAGATGGTGAAGGCGGGCGAATTCCGCTCCGACCTCTACTACCGGCTGAATGTTTATCCGGTTTATCTGCCTCCCTTGCGCGAGCGCAAAAGCGATATCATTCCCCTTGCTGAGTATTTCATCGCTGAATATTGCAAGGCGCAGAACAAGGCCATCAAGCGCATTTCCACCCCGGCCCTTGACATGCTTATGAGCTACCACTGGCCCGGCAATGTCCGTGAGCTCCAGAACTGCATGGAAAGGGCGGTGCTGCTTTCAACGGACGGGGTTATTCATGGGTATCACCTGAACCCGTCGCTGCAGACCGCTGAATTTTCCGGGACCCGCGAAAACCGGACGCTTCAGGAAGCGGTCGATGCATATGAAAAAGAACTGATTGTTGATGCGCTCAAAAGCACCCATGGGAACAAGGCCAAAGCGGCCCGTCTTTTGGGTACAACGGAGCGCATACTTGGTTATAAATGCGATTATCACCACCTGGAATACAAGAAATTCAGGGTTGATACGCAATAATAGTACATAAATGTAATAATTGCTGTTCTAATATTCGTCATTAATGTAGTTTTTTCCCGGAAGCAGCCTCTTTACTTTTATTATTCTTTTTGTTTTTCTTTCATTTTCAATAACATAGGGTACTTATACATCGGATGGTATGCTATTTGTTTAAATAGCTTTAGAAAACATTATTTAAGGAGTTTCAAAATATGAAAAACATCCGTAATCAGATTGTCACTGCAATGGTCGAGCGCAAGCCGTTGCACACCCTCGACGGTAAAGAGTTGTTCTCTGAAAAATTCGGCAGCAACACCTTCAGCCGTAAAATGATGAAAAAGTACCTTCCCAAGAATATATTTGAGCAGTTCAACAAGTCGCTTTTGGCGGGCGATGAACAAATCAATGCGGAGGTGGCCAATGTGATGGCCCATGCGGTCAAAGAATGGGCCATTGAACGCGGGGTCACCCATTTCACCCACTGGTTCCAGCCCATGACCGGCCTTACGGCTGAAAAGCACGATGCATTCATCCAGATTACAGGTGACGGGGAGGTTATCGAACGTTTCAGCGGAAAAGAGCTGGTGCAGGGCGAGCCCGATGCCTCCAGTTTCCCGTCGGGCGGATTGCGCGCCACCTTTGAGGCCCGCGGTTACACGGTGTGGGACCCCACGTCCCCCATGTTCATCATGGAAAGCGTGAACGGCAAGACGCTTTGTATTCCCACCATTTTCATGTCTTATTCGGGTCACAGCCTCGGAAAAAAGGAGCCGCTTCTCAAGTCCATCCGCGCGCTCGAAAAGTCCGCGCTTCGTGTTCTGCGCCTGTTTGGCAACCCGTCCAAACGCATCAAGGTGACGCTGGGAGCGGAACAGGAATATTTTCTCATTGACCAGGCGCTTTACAACATGCGGCCCGACCTGTTGCTGGCCGGACGCACGCTCTTTGGCGCGCAGCCCCCCAAGGGCCAGCAGCTCGAAGACCACTATTTCGGCTCCATCAAAACGCGTATCCTTTCCTTTATGATGGAAGTCGAGGACGAACTTATCAAACTCGGTGTTCCGGTCAAGACCCGTCATAACGAGGTGGCGCCCAACCAGTTCGAGCTTGCGCCTATTTTCGAGGAAGTCTCGGTGGCCACGGACCATAACCAGGTGGCCATGGAAATCATGCGCAAGGTGGCGTCGCGGCACAGCCTGGCCCTCCTGCTGCACGAAAAGCCTTTTGCCGGCATCAACGGTTCGGGCAAGCATAACAATTGGTCCCTCAGCGACGATGCGGGCAACAATCTGCTTGAGCCCACGAATTCCCCGCAGGAGAATCTCCAGTTTCTCGTCTTTCTGCTCGCCTGCGCGCGCGCGCTCAAGAAGTACGGTCACGTGCTGCGCGCTTCCGTGGCCTCCGCGTCCAACGACCACCGCCTGGGCGCCAACGAGGCGCCGCCGGCCATTATGTCCGCCTTCATCGGCACCTCGCTTGTCGACATCCTCGACCGCATCGAGAACGACGCCTCGGCTTCCAAGAGTAAGATGGACATTCTCGACCACGGGCTCGCCACGCTCCCGGTGGTCATGAAGGACGCCACGGACCGCAACCGGACCTCGCCCTTTGCCTTTACGGGCAATAAGTTCGAATTCCGCGCCGTGGGCAGCTCCGCTTCCACGGCCATTCCCAACGTGGTGCTCAATACCATCATTGCCGAGTCGCTTGACGTGCTGGCTGACCGCATCGAGGCCCGGCAGCGCAGCGAAAAGGACCTGAAAAAAGCGGTGCTCGCCGTCATTCGTGAGACCATCACCGAGGTCCGCCCGGTCCTTTTCAACGGCGACAACTATTCCGAGGAGTGGCACAAGGAGGCGGCCCGCCGCGGCCTCCACAACGACCGCACCACGCCGGAGGCCCTGAAGCATCTGGTGTCCAAGGAGACCCTGGAGCTCTTCTCCAGGTACAAAGTGCTGTCGGACGAGGAGAGCAAGTCCCGGTATCATATCTATCTGGAAGCCTATGTCAAGACCATCAACATCGAAGCCATGATGACAAAGGAAATGGCCCAGACAGGAATTCTGCCGGCCGCGCTCAAGTATGCGGGTGTCATTTCCGAAAGCGTCAAAAACCTTTCCGGGGTGAGCGGCCTTGATACCGAAGCGATCGCCTCCGAGGTGGAGCTTGTCAATGAAGTCCTGGGAGTCGCGGCCAGAATGCGCAAGGAAATCAAGGCCCTCGAAAAGGTCCTGGAAAAGGCCGCCAAGGTCGACGGCGAGCAGGCCATGGCCGAAGAG
>JAZDKP010000186.1:0-24144 GCA_043802925.1 Fibrobacterota bacterium
GAGCGCCTTTTTTTCTTTTTTGCGTCCCGCGCCCGCATGCGTTCGTAGAATTTCAGGGTGGGGGCCGCCTCCTCGGATTTGATTATCAGTGACAGCTCAAACGGCGAGGTGTACGACCGCTGAATATTGATTTTAAAGGCAGAGGCCGTGTCCGAAATGTCCGGGTACTGCATAGGAGAGACGGCGGTGGAGTGTAGCTGTACGCAGGCCAGCAGGAGAAGAGCGCTGACACGTAAAACAGACGTTACCCATAACATGGCTTTTAATATATATTTTTACGCCAATGGAAAAGAACGCGTTTTATCCGGCTCTCCTTCCCGCCCTCCTTTTGTTGTGCGCGGTTTCGCTTTTTGCGCAGGAACTGTTGACGGCTGAACAGGCTGTGGCGCTCGCCCTTCGGAACAACTTCGACATCCGGGTCGCGAAAAACCTCTCCGCCATTTCCCAAGAAGGCGATTTCCCCGGCGCGGCAGGCATGCTGCCCAAGGCCACGGCTGCGGTAACGGTCAGCGGTTCAAATAACCGGCTTTCGCAGGAGGCCGCCGCGGGTGGCGTCACCACGACCCCGGACGCCAGGACCTCGAATCTGAACCCGTCACTCACGCTCTCCTGGACCCTTTTCGACGGCCTCAAAATGTTCGCGGTCAAGGGACGTCTCAAGCGGCTTTCAGAAATCAGCGAACTGAACTACCGGGATGCGCTCCAAGGCACGGTGGCGCAGACGCTCACGGCCTATTACGACGTCGTGAGTGCGGTCCAGCAGCGGAAGGGGCTGGCGCAAACCATCACGCTTTCCGAAGAACGGTTCACCATTGCACAGAAAAAATATGATCTCGGTTCCGTTTCCAAGGTCGACCTCCTGCAGGCCCGGCTTGACCTGAACGCGCAGAAAAGCGCGCTTTTATCGCAGGAGAACACACTCACCCGGAAAAGGGCGGCGCTCAACTTTCTCCTCGCGCGCGCGGCCGGGACCCCCTTTACCACGGTCGATACCATTCCCTTCAACAGCGGGTGGGTGCCCATCGCGGAGGCCGAACTTGATGTGCGCAATTTCCAGCTCCAGGCCGCGCTCAAACGCTTGGAGGCGGCCCGCTTTTCACGGCGCGAATTGTACGCGCAGTTCCTGCCTTCGCTTTCCGCCACAGGCGCCTACGGTCTCAGCCAATCGGATTACAACTACGGTCTCAATGCCTCCTCCGAAACCCGGGGCTTGAGCGGCAGCGCGACCTTGAGCTACCCCCTGTTTAACGGTTTCACGGACTGGCATGCGGCGCGGGCCGCGAATCTGACGCTCGCGAATTCGCAGGCCTCGCTCGAAAGCGCCCGGCTTCTGATCCGGTCCGGATATTTTCTCGCGCAGAAGGAATATCTCAAGGCCATGGACATCCTGAAACTGGAGGAGGAGAACATCCTCCTCGCCGATGAAAACGTGAAGATTGCGCTCGAGCGCTTCCGCCTCGCCCAGACAACGGCCATCGAGTTCGGCACGGCGCAGCAGAGTTACTTAAGCGCCCTGACCCGTCTTGTAACCGCCCGCTTTAACGCCAAGTCCGCGGAGACCGAGCTTCTGCGCCTGCAGGGCGCGCTGGTGAAGTAGCGGACGCTTCCTCCGTCGAATCGATTCAGGCCCGATTTTTCGGTTATTCGGTCTTGCTCTGATACGCGGTATTAATTATTTTTACAAAACCTTGCCCGATAGCTCAGTTGGCAGAGCGCTTGGCTGTTAACCAGGATGTCGTAAGTTCGAGTCTTACTCGGGCAGCCAAAAGGGACTTACGCGAAACATGTGTAAGTCCTTTTTTTATTTCGGGTTATAAGCGACAATGGACACCTGATGGACACCGATAGCCCAGAGTCCGTTTTCTCTTTTTTATTAAGTCCAAAAATACCTGTAATCTTTTACACCAGCAGAATTTCCGTTTGCTTTATAGTTGTCCAAATATTTTAGCAAATACCATCTAAAGCTGGAAGAGAAGAGGAAGGCAATGGAATAATAGCGAAATGGCAACTCTCTTACCATAATTAATGCATATTACCATACCTATTGATAATACGCATAAATAATGATATATTACTGATTATGAATGTAATACAACACTCGTTAGCCGACTACTTGTTTGAGTTGCTCGGTGTAAGAATGAAGCTCGAAAAGTGGCGCGAGATTGACAATTTACCAAGATTCCTGGCCGATTTATATGATGTATTCACTACGGTTTTTCTCGAACGAAAACATCTTTTTATCCTCTGCAAGAACGAAGATGAAAATACCCCAGCATCCATACAGAAGCATGTGGGCATAATAAGGGATAAGTGGCAAGGAGAAGTTGTCTTTGTATGTGGGACAATTTCCCACCACAATCGTAAGCGTTTGATTGAATACAAAGTCCCTTTTGTAATACCTGGAAACCAACTTTACCTGCCCGATTTGGGGGTTGCCCTTCGGGAACACTTCAGGCAAATCCGCAAAGAAAAGCACCTGCTCAGTCCTTCTGCTCAGGTTGTACTTCTTCATGCTATTATCAACAATGATTATGGCCCTAACTCATCAATCCAACTCATCACCAAGCTCCATTATTCACCGATGACCATCGCTCGCGCCATAGATGAAATTGAAGTGTCAGGATTGGGTGTTGTAGAAAGTAAAGGGCGCGAAAAAGGCCTTAAATTTGATTTGCGCAACAAGGGACTTTGGGAAAAGGCGCTCCCCGTTCTTCGTAGCCCGGTGAAAAGGATTGTGTTTCTGCATCTGTTGAATAAAGTCCCGGCTTATCCAAAGGCGGGACTAACAGCTTTGGCAGAAAGAACGATGTTGGCTGAGCCAAACAATCCAGTTTATGCAATAAGCGCTGAGGAATGGAAGTCGCTTAATTCAAAGAAAAGAATAGAAAGTGCTCCGCATGCTGAACCTGGAGCTGTTTCATTTGAGATTTGGCGCTATGCTCCCGCGATTCTAGGAAACAACAAATTGGTAGACCCCCTATCGTTATATCTTAGCATTATGCACGAAGAGGATGAACGGGTTGTCGGTGAGGCTGAATCAATGCTGGAGGATTTCTTTGATAAAAGGACTTAAAGTTTTTCAAAAGCATTTCGGTCCGTTGAAAGATTCATTTGTAATCATTGGCGGAACCGCCTGTTCTTTGGTCTTGGAGAGTGGTAACGCGGAGTTCCGATCCACCAAAGACATTGACATGGTTCTGCATATCGAAGTTTTAGACCAGGCGTTTTACGAATCGTTTAAAAAGTTTGTCGCGAATGGGGGCTATTCCAATATACAGAAAAGCAGAGGCAAAAAAGTATTTTATCGTTTTCAGGAGCCAAAGAATAAAGATTATCCGGAAATTGTTGAACTCTTTTCAAGAAAACCGGAGGCAATCAATCTCAAACTTACGCAATATATTACACCTATTCCCGCCCCTGAAGAGGTCTCTGATTTGTCAGCCATCCTTATGAAGGCGGAGTATTATGAGCTCATCTTTTCAAGGAAAACGGAAATTTCCGGGTTGCCCGTTGCCCCGGCAGAAATACTTATCCCCTTTAAAGCCCATGCGTGGTTGGTGCTGACCCATTTAAAAACGAAGGGGAAGGACATCAAGGATGAAGATATTAAAAAACACAAAAGAGATGTGTTTCGACTTTCACAAATCATACCAAAAAACCAAAGGATTGATCTCCCGGATTCCGTTGGGCAGGATTTGGCTGAATTCCTGACGGAAACAGAAAAAGTTCCATTCAGTCTTAAACCCTTTAAAATTCGTCGTTCTTTTTCAGATGTAATCGCGGGTTTACGCGCCAACTACAACCTGGTGGCATAATGCGAATTATCGATTCCATAAACCAGGCCATCGCTAAAACAAACGGCCTGCTTCTTCTCAACGGACGAATCGTCTCCCTCGACGAAAAAAAACCGTTCGCCGGTGCGCTGTATATCCGGGACGGCCGTATCGCGTCGCTGGGCGACGAAAAAACCATCCGCGCCAGCGTACCGGCGCACACCCCCGTTCTCGATTGCCAAAGCGGCATGGTGATCCCGGGGCTCATCGAAGGTCACGCCCATCTTCTCAAGCTGGGTTACACGATGGCCCGGCTTCCCCTTGCGCGCGCGAAGACCTTTGACGACATCACGGCCATGGTCCGTGACGCCGTCAAAAAAGCCCGTCCCGGAGAATGGATTTCAGGACGCGGCTGGCATCAGGAAAATTGGATCTCCCCGCCGGAGCCCGGCGAAAACGGTTATCCGCTGCATGACGCGTTAACCCAGGCGGCGCCCGACAACCCGGTTCTGCTGGTTCATTCCACGGGGCATTCGTTACTCGCCAACCGTTGTGCCATGGAAAAAGCCGGTGTGACGCCTTCCACACCGGTTCCGCCGGGTGGCCGCATCCAAAAACGCGCGTCCGGAGAATTGACCGGCCTCTTTTTCGAGACCGCCATGCCGCTCATCCAAAACGTCATGGACGCGGATCGCGCCAAACGCCCCGCTGCCGAGGCCGAGGTGGAGGAAAGACGCGCCCTTCACGCCGCCCTCCGGCTCTGCCTCGAAAACGGGATCACGGTTTTCCATGACGCCGGCATCCCCTTCCGGCAGCTCGAAACGCTTGCTGCCATGGATCGCGCGGATGCGCTCAACATCACGCTGTATGCCATGGTCGGCGAAGACAATGCCGGCCTGCGGAAAAGCCTGAAGGCCTGGCAAGGCTTTCACGGGAACCGGCTGATTGTCAGGGCGATTAAAAAAACCATGGACGGCGCCATGGGCGCCCACACGGGATGGTTGCTGGAACCGTACACCGACCGTCCGGACAGCATTGGCGTGCCCGTTATCCCGCCGGCGGAACTGCTTGAAGCCGCGCAAATCGCTTACGACCACGGGTGTCAGCTTTGCACGCACGCCATCGGCGACCGGGCCAACCGCGAAGCGCTGGACGTCTACGAGGCGTTTTTAAAACAGCATCCGGACGCGGCCCGGCTGCGGTTCCGGATCGAACACGCGCAACACCTCCACCCCGCGGACATTTCGAGATTCTCACAGCTCGGCGTGACGGTGATGGCGCAGGGGGCGTTCGTGCCGGAGGATTTTCCCTGGATCGTGAAGCGGCTCGGTGAAAAACGGTGTGCGGAAGGCGCCTTTGTTTACCGCAGTCTCCTGAATCATGGGACCCGGCTGGGCGCAAGTACCGACGCCCCGGTCATCGACATCAATCCCATGAAAAATATCCACGCCATGGTCGCGCGCACCGGCCCGCACGGCGAACCGTTTTATCCGGAACAGCGCTATACCCGCCTGGAAGCGCTGAAGGCCTACACGCTCGACAACGCTTACGCCGGATTCATGGAGGACGAACGCGGCACGCTTTCTCCCGGTAAACGGGCGGACATCACTGTGCTTTCCAAAGACATCCTGGCTGTTCCGGAAGAGGAAATCCCGCTTGCCCACCCCATTCTCACGCTCGTGGACGGCGTTGTACAATACCGGAAGTGAAGGTTCTTTTTACAAATCGCACGCGAAAGGAAAATCACATGCCCGAAGCCGACAATGAAAAAAAAGTGGAAAATTACCACACCCACATTCCCCAAAAAGCCGAAACCTTTTTCCTGAAAGGTTGCGGGTCGCTCGATTGGGGGATGAAGAACAGGCTGGCGCGCATCTTCAACCCCACGTCGGGCCGGACGGTCATGCTCGCCATCGACCACGGCTATTTCCAGGGCCCCACCTCGGGCCTGGAGCGCGTGGACGTGAATATCCTTCCTCTCGTACCCTATGCAGACACGCTGATGCTCACGCGGGGAATCCTCCGGAGCATCGTTCCCGCCTCAACGCCAAAGTCCATGGTACTCCGGGTTTCCGGCGGCACCAGCATCCTCAAGGAACTCTCGGACGAAGGGTTGGCCATGGACGTGGAGGACGCCATACGCGTGAACGCGTGTGCCATGGCCGTGCAGGTCTTTATCGGAGGCGAGCACGAACGGGCCTCCATCCTCAACATGACTAAAATGGTGGATTGGGGCACGCGCTACGGCATCCCCACGCTGGCCGTCACGGCGGTAGGGAAGGACATGAAGCGCGACGCCCGGTATTTCCGGCTCGCCACACGCATCTGTGCGGAGCTCGGCGCCCACTACGTCAAGACCTATTACGTCGAAGAGGATTTTGAGACCGTCACTGCCTCCTGCCCCGTGCCCATCGTGATGGCGGGCGGAAAAAAGCTTCCCGAACTCGACGCCCTGAAAATGGCCTATCGCGCGTGCCAGGAAGGCGCGGCCGGGGTCGATATGGGACGCAATATCTTCCAGTCCGAGTCCCCCATTCCCATGATTCAGGCGGTGCGGGCCGTTGTCCATAATAACGAAACCCCGGAAAAAGCTTTCGCGCTTTATCAGACGCTGGCCAAACAAAAACCATGAAAGTCGCCCTGTGGCATAACAACCGGGACATCCGCATCGAAGACGCGCCCCTGCGTCAGCCGGGTCCCGGAGAGATGCTTGTCAAGATCCTTGCGTGCGGAATCTGCGGCAGCGATGTGGTGGAATGGTACCGCCTGCCCCGCGCGCCGCTTGTACAGGGCCATGAACTTGGGGCCGAGGTAATTGAAGTCGGGGCCTCGGTCACCCGTTTCAAGCCCGGGGATCGTGTCTTTATCGCGCCCAAAGTGCCCTGCAGTCAATGTCATTACTGTAAAAACGGCCACTCCCCACAATGCTCTGAAGTCAAGGAACGGCTGCCGGGCGCATTCGCCGAATATATTCTTGTCCCCAAAATTCTGGCCGAACACGGAACGTATCCTCTGCCCGAGGCCCTTACTTACGACCAGAGCACGTTCATTGAACCGCTTGCCTGCGCCATCCGGGCCCAACGGCTTGCCGGGCTCAAGGAGGGGCAGTCCGTCCTGGTCCTGGGGTGCGGGATGTCCGGACTGCTGCATGTTCAGCTTGCGAAATTGAAAAAATGCCGTGTTGCTGCGACCGATATCGACAAAAACAGGCTGGCCTATGCTGAAAAGTTCGGCGCGGATTTTGCGATCCCGGCAACGGAGGACGTTGCCGGACGATTGAAGGCGTCTCTCGGCAAAAAGGCCGATGTCGTTATCTTATGCACTGCCGCAATGAGCGCGGTGGAGCAGGCATGGGCCTCTCTCGATAAGGGCGGGACCCTCGTTTTTTTCGCAGTGCCTGGGCCCGAAAAACACGTTGAGATCCCAATCAACCAATTCTGGACACAGGAGGTCCGCATCATCACCTCCTACTATTGCGGCCCCCCGGACATCCAGGAGGCCATGGATGTCCTTTCCATCCATGGAATTGACGTGGATGGATTGATCACGCACCGGCTTGCCTTGAAGGACATTGCCGAGGGGTTTCGGCGGGTGCTCGAAGGCGGGAAAGCCCTCAAGATCATCATCAAGCCCCACATGGGCAACCAGGAATAAAAGGAATCCTCCCTATCCGCCTGCGATAGGAAACCAAAAGACCCTTCCGGTGAATCACTGGAAGGGTCTTCTTTATTTTCGATACCCCCGGGAGTTCTGTTCCGGGGTTGTTCATTAAAACTTATTTCATGAGGGTGGCCTTTTTTTCCAATACTTGCCCAGCGGTTTCCATCTTAAAAATGTAAATACCGCTGCTGACCGATTGGTTGGCGTCATCCCGGCTGTTCCATTGGAGGGTATACGCCCCCGGCGCCCTTTCGCCCGAAAAGAGGTTACGGATGAGGCTTCCTGAAGTATTGTAAACACCGATTTTGATGCCGCTGTTGCGCCCCATGCCTTCTGGCACCTGGAACGAAAGCGTGGTCGTGGGATTAAAAGGGTTTGGATAATTCGGAAAGAGTATAACACCTCCGCCGGGCTGACGGCGCGGGGCGGGTTTCTCGATTTGCAGCAAATAGTTCATGGCAAGTTGCGCCTCTTCACGCACCGCCGGATAAGGATCGTTCACAATCATGTCCTGCAAGACGGCAAACGCTTGTGACCCGCCCAAATGGCCGAGCGCATGCGCGATATGGAGACGATAATCACAGCGGCACAGCGGGAATTTGCTCATCAGCGCCGGAACCACGCTGGAATCTCCGATGACGGCCAGTACATCAGGGACATAACGCATGGCGGGCCCTGCTTCTTGAAAATTATAGGCTCCAAGCTCCCAGAAATTCTGCCAATAATTGAGCACCGAGGGCAGCGCCTTCGGATCACCGATTTGAGCCAGCGCCTTCATGATGAAGGTCGCCTGGTCCCAATTGGCCGTATGGAGCAGCGCGTAACAGAGGGTATCGACCGCTGCGGGATAATACCCGAGCGTTTCCGCGGCGAACCAACGATTCTCTGCCGTGGCCCTGAAAAGATTATAGATTAGGCCCGTGGGAAGACCGGAGAGATGTACGGTATCTTGCGGGAAAAAGCCTGAAACCTGCCGGACGTTTGTTTCCATGGCCTTGCTGACGATGCTATAGGCCAGGGTCTCGGAGGCGCCTAAAGGGCTTGCAATATGAAACTGGGCTTCCATGGAGTCGTTTTGTCCGCGGACACCGCTGAAAGGAACCAGGGTCATTTGATAAGACGTCATGGTCGGTTTCCCCGCCACACTGATCTTAAAGTAGGATGGGAACTGATTGAAAGTATCCACCACCGTGTAGGGCTGGGAATTGTAGGAATATTTCATCTGTACGCGAAGACCGTAGCCGGGCAGGATGCTGTCGGCATTGACCTTCAAATAATTATTGCCACTTCGCAGCCTCGGCAAAGCCCGTGCGTTCAGCTGGCGATAGGCCGCAATCGTCATGGCATTCAAACCCGTTTGGCTGGGGGTCCCGGCGGTTTGAAATTCAGCCTTGATGAAAAAGGTATAGGCGGACGTATCGGCGTTAGCGCCAAACTTTGAAATATACCTTGGAACCAGGGTGATGGTTTCTTCCCCGGTGGTCGTTTTATCATAAAGCGTTTCCCACGTGACTCCCACGGCGGATCGATCGTAGCGCGTTTTCCAAGCGAGCGAATCGCGGGAAAGCATGATTCGGCAGACATCGGACGGGTCGGTCTTGACAAGCGTAACCCGGAGCGTGCAGTTGACGCCGACATACGGCGACGCCATCCGGTAAATGAACGTGCTGAGCTGGTTTGGGGTCGCCGGATGAAGCGTGGCGCTTCCCGATGCGGCGGGTGATTGCGCCGTATTCTGCGAGCCCTCATACAACGCCCGCTGATACGTGGCGGCCGCGGTATCGACAATGTAAATTTGCTGTTCTTCTCCGGGGACCGCACTTCCCAGGGTGCTGGCAGTCTGAAGCACGTGGTTGTTGTTGAACCAGCGCCGCTCCACGGTTTCTCCGATTTTAAGCGATGTCCGGAGCCGGAGGGAGGTTTGCGGGTGGTTATAATGGCGATAGATCATGCCGCGCATGATGGGAACGGAGATGGGGCGCATGCAGTTATTGGCCGCATTCCAATAAAGCCGCTGGGGCGAAGCCTGATCGCAGTCATGCATGCGCATCTGGCCGTCGGCATCTCGGTATCGAAGGGCGGCAATGGTATGGCCGTAGCTGCATTCATCGTAAGCGATGTATCCGGCGGCGCGCCATAAGCCCACCAGGGCCCAGCTTCCCTGGTCGCACGCGCCCCAGCCGTAAACGTTCAACAGTTTTGCCGGGTCATAGGGAATCGAGCCGTTTTCGTAAGCATACCCCCCGGTGCCGCTGGAAAAAAGGGCGGAAGTAAACCATTTGTAAAGCGACAGGGCCTTTTGGTTTTCAGTCTGCGCGTTTTCGAGCCTGAAGATGTCTTGAATCGCTGTCTGTAAACTATAGCAATTGGGATACTGGTTGTTGCAAAGGCTGACATTGACGGCCGCTTCGTCGGAATGGACCGTCGAATCAAAGACCCATTCCTGCTGGTACTCCAGCCCGAAAGCCGAAAAAGCAAAGCCGAGCGCGAACACGAAAAAGAGCCTGGATTGTATGGGCATTATCTCCCCCTTAAAAAGTTATTTCAGAAGTATGGCCTTTTTCTGGAGCACCGTCTCATTTACTTCCATCCTTAGGAAATAAGTTCCGCTGCCAACCGATCGCGCTTCGTCATCACGGCCGTTCCACGGAAGAATATACAGCCCGGGCGATTTTTTGCCCGAAAAAAGAGTCCGGATCAGGCTTCCGGCGGGATTATGAACGCTGATCTTTACATCCGCGGATTGCCCCATGCTCCAAGGGACCTGGAAGGGAATGTGCGTCACCGGGTTGAACGGATTGGGATAATTCGGAAAGAGGATGGCGCTTTCGTTGCCGCGATAAACGGGCCGCTGGTTGATCCCGTTTGTCAGCCTGTCAATTGATTCCTGGGCCATTTCGCGTATTGCGCGATACGGATCATTCACCACCATGTCCTGCAGCGTGCTCCTCGACAGGGCACAGTCAAGAAATCCCAGCGCATGGGCGATATGAAAACGCAGGTCAAAGCGGCATTCCGGTATTTTTGCGACCAGGTCGGGAACGGCAATGGTATCGCCGATTGCCGCGAAGACATCGGGTGCATACCGCATCCCCGGGGTGCCGTTCGGCGCCCGCTGCCAGTATGCAAGCATGCCCGTCAGTGTTTTCGGGTCTGCAATCTGGGCCAGCGCTTTCATGAGAAAAAGCGCCAGATCCGGATTTGCATAGCCCAAGGCACGCATCAGCGTATCCACCGCCAGGGGGTACGCGCCCAGCTCCTCGGCGGCCGTCCACCGAGCTATTTCGCCCCCATTGTAAAGATTGTTCACCGTGGCGCTTGGCGGGGCGCTGGTTAATCGCAGCGTTGACTGCGGGAAGAACCCCGAGACCTGAAGATTACTTGATTCGGCGCCAATCGAGGTATAGGTGCCGGCAGCCCCCCGAAGCGTACAGGGTTGATGAAACATGGCTTCCATGGTGTCGTTCCGCTCAAACAGTTCGGAGCAGGGAACCATTTTCATCTGGATGGAATTCATGGCCGGATCCAGCTGTCCGGCAATTGTGACCTTGAAATAGGAGGGAAACCGGGTAAAGGTGTCTATCGCATAAAGCATCGTTGTCGCGGTCGGGAATTTTTTGTACTTCACCTCCACCCGGATGCCGTATCCGGGAATGATGGTATCCGTCGTTATTTTATAATAGTTCGCGCCGAAAAGCAGTTTCGGCAGTATGCCGAAATTCAGCTGGCGGTAAGCCGCAAAGTCAAGTGAATTCATGCCGACCTGGCCCGGGCTCCCGGATGTCTGGAATTCGGCCTTGATGAGCAGGGTGTATGCGCACGTGATGTTCGGCAGGGCTACGGTCGTCGTTTCGGTGCCGGTTGTGGTCTTGTTGACAAGCGTTGTCCAGTTGACGCCCCCGTCCTTGGAAAACATAAGGCGGCAGACGTCGGAATTGTCGGTTTTAACTAGCACAACTCTGGACGTGCAGGCAACCGCGGGGAAAGGTGAGGTCATCCGGTATATAAAACTGCCGAGCTGCCCCGCTGATGCGGGGTGGAGAATCGCCGAACCCGCGGACGGGGCGGAACAGGCCGTATTGGCGGAGCCGGCATAAAGACTCATCTGGTATGTTGAAGGGGATGTGTCGGCGCTGAAGAGCTGCTGCTCCTCGCCCGCCGCCTCAACGCCATGACCGAGGGATGTGCTGTCCATGATGTGGCCCGTATTGAACCAGCGGCGCTCTATGGTTTCACCCAGTCTCAAGGAGGTGCGCAGGCTGTGCGCGGTCTGGGGCGCGACAATATGGCGGTACACGAAACCGGCGCTTGCCTTTATGACCGGGATGGTCTTGGGGGAAAGCCGGTTCTGGGAAATGTTCCAGTATATCTTCTGGAAATTCGGATCGGTGTCGTGCATGCGCATCAGGCCGTCCGCGTCGCGGTAGCGGAAGCTGGCAAAGGTATGGCCGGAACTGGCCTGATCATATGCGATGTATCCTGCCGCGCGCCATAATCCGACCATGGCCATGGCTGAAATTTCGCATTCCCCGGCGCCGTATACGGTAAGAATTTTTGCCGGGTCATAAACATATTTTTCACGATAGGAGGGAATTCCGCCCGTCCCGACCTTAAAAAGCTGGACCACAAACCATTTCCAGAGGGCCATCATCTTCTGGTGATCGTTCTGCGCCCCCTCTATCCTGAAAATGTCCTGGATGCAGTCCTGAAGTGTGTTGCAGTTGGGATAGCGGCTGTTGCTGACGCATACGTTCACGGCCGATTCGTCGGGATAGGCCGTGGTATCGTAAATATATTCCTGCTGGTAGGTCAGGGCCGCCGCAAAAACAGGAAAAAGCAATACAGCAAAAAACAAGGTTTGTCGTAGATTGCCATAAGCGGCAATTTTAATGGGCGTTTTTTCTTTCAAGGAAATCCCCCCTTTTTTTGCTTGATAACCAAAATGATGGGCTTTTATTACAATACTTAAATAATATATAGCAAAAGAAATGCCTTTTGCTTTTCCATTTATAATCCCATGATTATTAAGAAAAAGAAGGTAGAATAGGGCAATAGTAACGTTGTAAAGTAAACCATAACAAGACTCTTGTTTACGTAACTACTGGTAGCGGGCAATGGCTAAAAGAGTTCATTTATTGAAATCTTAAACTTTTTAATTTTTCGATAAAAAGTGGCGCGGGAAACGCCGGCCTCGCCGGCAGCGCGTTCCACGATTCCATGGTTTCTTTTCAGCAATTCTAAAATATGCCGGCCCGCAAGAAGACGCGGATTGCGCGGCAGCTGAAGCATGGGCGTTTCTGGAACGGGCGTTGCCGTCTGCGTGGGAAGGTTCAGGTGGTGCCCGGCGATCATTTTTTCCGCGCAGAACAGCACTGCGTTCTGTATCACGTTTTCCAGTTCGCGGATATTGCCCGGCCATTGATATTCCAGCAGTTTCTGGAAGCCGTCGGGTGAAATGCCGGAAATGGCGCGAGCGAACTTGGCGTTGTAGCGGGCAAGGAAATAGGCGCAGAGATGAGTGATGTCTTCTTTTCGCTCCTTTAGCGCCGGCAGGTTAAAGTTGACCGTATTCATGCGGTAAAACAGATCGGCGCGGAATTGCCCGTTATCCACCCGTGTTTGTAAGAGAACGTTGGAAGCGGCAATAATCCGTGTCTCGATTTTAATCTTTTTGTTGCTGCCCAGCCGTTCGATGCTTAAATCCTGCAAGAAATTAAGAAGTTTCACCTGGGCGCTTATGGAAAGATTGCCGACTTCATCCAGAAAAAGCGTACCGCCGGCGGCTTCTTCTAGTTTTCCGCGCCGCGACTGCACCGCACCGGTAAACGCCCCCTTTTCAAACCCGAAAAGTTCGCTTTCGAGCAGCGTGGCCGGCAGCGCCGAGCAGTCAACTTTGATGAACGGGCCGATGCGAAAAGGGCTGTGTTCATGAATATAGCGTGCCAGGACTTCCTTGCCCGTGCCGGTCTGGCCTTCAATGAGGATGGTGACCTGGACGGAGGCGGCCACGGCCGCGCGTTCCTTGATGTGCAGGATGGCGGGGCTGACCCCCACAAACGAAGCGGGTTCCGCCTCCTGGCGCAAGGCGAGTTCCCGGAACCTGTCGCGTTCGAGCACTGCGCGGTCGCGTTGTTCGCGCAGCGAGCGGATGTTGCGAACAAAATGGGAGATGTCGAAAAAGACAAACGTGTAATGGAAGGTGCGTTGAACCTGCGTGATGCGCGCATCGCTGAGCTGCTGGAAGCGAAGCAGGACATCGGTCTTGTTCCGCGCCGAACATTCATTGCTCGGCATTTCTTCGTCGGTTTTCCGGCGCGGCAGCGTGAAAATTGCAAGATGGTGCAGCACGATTTCCGTGCCGGACGATTGCGCGCTGACATGCAGATATTGAAAGGCGTGGCGGGTATCTTCGACATTCAAGTCCACGTAACCGATCTGAAGTTCGCCATTGAGGAAAAGGGCCAGCCGTTCGCCGCGTTTGAACACTTCCAGAACATTCTCCGGACTGTGCGTGGTCTGCGAACAGGGCAAATGATGCACCCGCTCCCCGCCTTTTTTTATGATATAATTTTCCTGCTGTTCATCGCAGCCGAGCAGATAGCCGCAATAATCAGGAAAGAGCGGCCCCTCCAGCTTGTCCCCACCGATAATCACCCGTGGCAGAAGCCTTGCCGGGGCGCTGAAACGCAGTTCCAGTTTTATATCGTTGTCAATAAGGTCCAGGGGGTGCAACAGGGGCAGCAGTCCGCGATTCTGCGGCCCGGGCCGCCAGGCCCAGCCGTGATCACTTCGATGCAGATTGTCAAGCGCGAGAAACTGTTTTGTTTCCGCGTCGCTGCTTTCCAAAAAGTTGACTGAATGAAGCGGCTGCCATTTTTCCCCGCGTATTTTCTGGAAAACGCCGGCCTGGCCGGCAATCGCGGCCAGGGGGCTGGGTTGGAGCATTTTCTCGATGTCGGCACCCAATAGATTTTCCGGCAGGTCGTCGGCCAGGGAAGAGAAAAGCATAAAGAAATTACGGTTGAACCCCTGGATTTTACCCTGGCCGTTCAGATAGACAAGTGGATTTTGCTTATAATAAAGCGTGCGCCGGACAAAATCACTGAATTGAACGATACCGACCAGACCGTGGTTCTCCACGCGCCATAAAAAAAGAAAAGAGAAAGGGATTTTGGAATGGAATTCGAAGAGGAGAGCGAATTTTTCAAAAACATTCTTTGAGGGAAAAGAATGTTGCGTATTCAAAAACATCTCCGCAGCCAGCCTGTCACCGTTGCGGGAAACCGGAATGGCCAGGTCGGTCATGGATTTAAGGGGCGGAAGCGAGTAATAGTCCCGAATGTTGCTTCCGGCAATATATGAAAAATCAAAACTGTATAGGTCGTAATTCGTATACGGAATGCCTTTTATCATGCCCTGGTCATCAAGGGATAAAACTACGCCAAGATATGTTGTGTGAGCCTGTAAATAATTGAGAAGCGTTTCGGTAATCTGATACTGATTTAGGAACTTGTCCATAAAAATCCTATTTTGTTAGGTCGTCTCAAATGAAACAAACATATAATAAATATATAACATTATCAAAATCAACAAGATAAATTAACCGCTTATTTTAAATTTTAAGTGCTTAATAATAGAATCAATATGTATATCAAACTTTCTCAATTGGTTTAGAAAAAATTTATAAAAGATATTTAGATAAGTTGTTGTTATGGAATAAAATAGGGTGTTTTTCAATTTTCCATATTTAGTGGCGTTTATTTTGCCAAGTAGTATTATAGCTTAATGTTTATTATTAATTATGGAGGAAATATGCATAAAAACAGTGTTTATTCAATTATACTTGTTTCACTTCTTCTCAATCTCGGAATATTCAATCAAAATATTATTGCCCAGGAAACCGGAACACATCGTCTTTTCGGCTGGGAAGAAGGGGATGGTGTTGTTCTGGATACCAGTGGCGGCTGGAATGCTCCGGCAGGTTATGGCGGAACCATACGGTATATTAATTCCGTTGAAGCATCCGAAGGTTCGCAAAGCTCCTGTTTTTCTCCGGATTCAAATTCCTGGTTTGAAAGTGGATTAATCCGCAAGTCATACGACTACGATTGTTTTTACCGGTATTCCAAACTGATAAGAACTTCCGGATGGCATCCGATATTGCTGGGGCGCGATTGGTCGGGTTATTCCAAACTCTGGGTCGATGTAAAATCAACGGTGGCGGCCGCTACCATTGAAATCCAAATCGAGGATAATATGACGCCCTCTCCGCTTAGCATGGGGCGGAAATACAACATTACACCCGGTCAGTGGGTCACGCTTGAATATGATTTGGCAAGCGCGGAACAAGCAAAACTTCTGGATTTATCAAAGATTGCATCCATGTATGTTCTTGTAACCTGGGCGCAAACCCATACCAAAGTTTATTTCGATAATGTCCGGCTTGCATCTGCCGAAGCAACTCCGCAATTCCAGTTGGTTCAGAGCAGCAATACATGGCAAAGCCTGCCTGAACCTAAAAGTTATAATCATGGCCACGCAAGCCGGCCCACACCTTGGGAGCCGTCCATGACGCCTGACCGGTCGGCAATTCCGGGTACGGAAACTCCCGTAACCATCAGCAATGTTGGCTCTTCCCGTTCCATGGCTGCGTTTGACAACAATATTATCGGCAGTATTTTATCACCAAACATGAGCGTCAGCACCCATGGCGGAACCAGCTGGAGCAGTTTGAGCGTTCCTACCAGTTCGCACTCCCATCATAATGGGTATGCCGCGGCCCCCGGCGAAGTTCTGGGTGTTTACCTTTTGGCCTGTTCCGGTGGCGCCAGTCCTTCTTATACCTATTTTTATCGTTCATATTTTGACGGTACGCAGTGGAAACAGGGACCTTATGACCAACCTTGGAAAGATACGATATCGGCCGGAACTATTACTCATCGGGCGGCCATTATTGATTGTGAAGTGCGCCATTGCCAGCAGGATAAAATGAGCTTGGTTCGTCTGCCCAGCGGACGCATCTGGGCGGCATGGGATCATTATAACCGTTATGGGACTAGCACTGTTGATTTGCACGCAAAATTCTCGGACGATAACGGCATGACCTGGCAAAGCGCCGGCGCGACCGGCACCGTGGGCACGCTCAATTATAGCGGCGGCACCATCAAGCTCACGTCGCTGGGTTATGAAGATGCGGCGATATTCTGGACTTATAACAGCACGTGGTATTGGTCACGATGCCATCAAAACGTTCTGGATTCCATGTTTGCCGCATATAAAACACAGGAGCCAACGAATAAAATACCGTGGGAACGGTTTATGACAAAAGCGGCATGGAGCGCACCCGCAGCGCTTGGCGGGACATTTGAATGTGCCACGAGCACATTGGATGGCCGGCTGTTTGTGTCACTGAGCAGCCCGAGCAAAATTATGATGTGGTCGGCGGGTACGGGCTGGCAGACGTCGTTGGACGCACATCATGGCATGCTCACGCGGTGCGGTGAGAATACCGTGCTCTTGTTTGAGAATGGGAATTATCAATACATCAGCGGGAACGGCGGATGGAGCGCGGCGCAAAGCGTCCCGTATTGGACAAGCACCGCCGCCCTTTCCGTGCCCGAAATTTCGCCGCCTAATTTTGTTCCACTGGCCTGGAACGGACAATTATTTCGCATGGGCCTGCCGGACGATGTTCCGGTAACGCAGAATATATTTATTGCGGGCAACCTGCCGGATGGAACAGTTGATCAAACCTATTCCGCAAGGGTCTACGCGCAATTCGGCGCCTACCCCTATCGCTGGGAAATAACGGCCGGCGGGCTGCCGGTGGGTTTGAGCATGGACAGTAACGGCATTATCAGCGGCATGGCCAATACTATCGGCACATATGCTTTTACGGTGCGCTGCCGCGATGCGAATTCTAATGAAGCAAGCAAGGCGGTGTCAATTACCATCGGAGAGTCGAAAGGCGCGGGCATTCAAAGAGGTTCAATGATAACAGCCCAACCATTATTCGTGATTGGAAATGTACCGAATCCCTTTTCCGGCAATACAGAGATACGATACCGTTTGGAACGCAGCGGAAAAGTTCGATTGGTGATTTATAATACGCAAGGGAGGATCGTCACGACGCTGGTGCAGGGGAGAAAGGATCCTGGAGAATACCGGCTGTTTTGGAATGGAAATAAATGCGCGCCGGGTGTCTATTTTTTAAGACTGGAGACGCTGAATTGCAATCAAATTAAGAAGATTGTTGTATCGAGGTAATATTAATAGAAATTGATTTATCTTTAAAATAGAGATATACTTATGGATAGAGTTTACAAAACCGACGATAGGTTGTTTCGGTTTATAAAATGTGGGGCGCTAACATGAAAACCTTCGTCTGCATTCTTAATTTAGCCGTAGCATTGTTCGCTCAGACACCGGTAACCACCGTCACGCTTCAGGAGCTTGACGGTAACGCGTCAAGCAGTTTCCCGGTCACCTTCGGCCATCCATTCGCCAAGGGTGATGTGTCGCAGTTTGTTGCCGCTAAAATCGGCGGGAACCCGGTCACCACGCAGTGCGATGTCAAAAACCGCTGGGAGGACGGGAGCGTCCGTTTCGCGGTCATTTCCTTCCTTGTACCCGCCATAACGGCCAAAGGATCCGTCGCTGTGGATCTCGTGACAAGTTCAACCACGGCTTCCACCGGCGCCATGGACAAAGTCGCGCTCCTGGCCACTGACTTTGATGCCCGGCTCACTTTCGATTACCGCGACTCCGCAATGACCCGCATCGACAGCACCAAAAGCTTGTCCGCGCGTCAAATTATCAATGCCGTGTCCACGCTCCCTTCTTGGCTTTCGGGCTCGGTTTGCACGGAATTCCTGCTGAACGATACGTCGTTTAACCCCTGCCGCAGCCAGAACATCCAGTGGCAGGTGCGATGCTACCCGGGCTGGAGCGGCATCCGCGTTTCCACGGTGGTGGAGAACTGCTGGCACAATACCATGGGCAACATCTATTATGATTTTGATCTGGAACTTGGTCACACATCCCCGACGCACGTATACGGCGAGGATACGCTGCGCCACTGGCACGATGCACGCTGGCGTAAGGTCTTTTGGCTGGGTACACCGACTCCGGACATCAACGTGAAATATGATGTCAACTATTGGATCGCGGCCGGAACCGTGGCGGCCTACGACGTTGCCCTGGGCATTGACTCCGCTGTAACGGTCAACAATTACGCGGCAATCAAAAAACCGGTGCCCCAGGTGGTCAACGGCTACGGTGCCACGACCAACGCGCTCATGAGTTCCTCACTCATTGCAGGTAGAATGGGTACCGCGGGTGGCCGGCCCGACATCGGTTTACTGCCCGGATGGACAGTTGCCTGGCTCCTTTCCCAGGACCGGCGGGCCCGTGAGGTCGCGCTCTTTCTCGGTGAAAAGGCGGGAAGCTATCCCACACACCTGCGCGACCGCAACACGGGCCGGCTTGCCACCATCGATGACCATCCCAACCGCAACCCGTGGAACTGGGCAAGCGACCCTTACTGGTTCCCGTCGCCCTGTACGCGCGGGGACATGACCTGCCCCCTGACCGCTGAAGAGGCGCACACGCCGTCGCTTACCATCATCCCCTACATGATTACCGGCGACTACTTCTACCAGGAAGAAGCGCAATACTGGGGCGCCTTCAGCATGTGGTTATCGCATTTTACATACAGCCGCGAATACGACAAGGGGCTCATCAAAGGCTGGCAACGCGCCACGGCCTGGAGCTTGCGCGATGTTGCGGAGGCCTGGTATTGCGCGCCGGACAGCTCACCCGAACACGCCTATTTCCGGGAGAAGGCGGATAACAACATGCTCTATGCCTCAGGCCGCATCGATACCATGTCCGCGGCCCCCGGAAACATTTTCAATATATACAGGCTTTCGAGTGAAGATATTAATTTCAACGCAAACGATTTGCCTTACACAACGCTTCCCTACGATTCTATTTACTCTGGCTTCAGCCCCTGGATGAACAACTATCTTATCATCACACTCGACCAGATGGTCCACTGGGGCTTTCAGGATGCGGTCAAGTGGCGCAATTTTTCGCTCGGGCTGCAGCTCGGGCTGGCCACGCACCATCCGGACTACCTGAAATGGGACATCGCCCCCTACCGGCTCATCACGGCAAGAAAGGATACATCGGCCCGCGGTTACCGCTATGCCGCGGACTGGGCCGAGTTCTGGCGGTGGAATTTCGGCACGCGGCCCGACAGCCTTGAGCCCTTGGGCTACTCAATGGCGCAGGGGGGACACAATTATCAGACAATCTATCATTATGTGCTGACCCTGGCCCGGCGCGCCGGTCTCCCGGGCGCGGATACGGCTTATAATTCGCTGCATACCTGGCTCACCACAAGCGGCAACAACCAGTATGCCGGAATGGAAGTGCTCCGCCACACCTCGGAACCCCAATGGTACATTACGCTTGCGGACCCGTGGGCCGAACATCAGGTGGCGACGGAAACTGGAAAAGACGAAACAGCGGACAATACGGGCATCACCGCCTCGCCGAACCCGTTCAATCCCAGTGTGAAAATAAGTATCAACCTGGGCGCGGCGTTCAAAGGAGCAGCTCTTAAGATGGCTGTCTTTAACATCAGCGGCGTAAAGGTTGCCGATCTCTCGGAGCAGATTAAAAACAGCAGCGTGATTTGGAACGCGGCCAAATGCGGTTCCGGGATTTATTTCATCTGTCTTAAGACAGGCAATAAAAGCTTGAGCCGGAAAATTATTTTAAGCAAATAAAGACCCAATGATTTTTTCCAAGGAGAAGTTATGCGTATTCTAACAATGCCTTTTTTGCTTCTTTCCCTTTTTCTGGTTCCGCCCTCGCACGCGGCCATTACTCCGGTCGACGTTATGACCATGGGCGCCTATAGCATGTACCCGCCCATTGCACATGAATTTTCGAGAAATATCGGAATCCATAATGACAGTGAATACATCATGGTGATAAGCGGCGGACTGTACCTTCTCACCTCAACCAACGGCACTACCTGGAACGGTCAGGCCGTGACATTGACGCGGACTTACGGCTCCGGCGGCTCGCCCAACAACCACCATGGAATCTATGGAGATCTCAATGGCAATGTTTACTGGACCTATGTCTGGGGTTGCCAGGGCCGGTTGGGCATTGTGGTCCCCCGCTATTTTATGAAAGCCAGTTACCGGGACGGTGCGCTTAATGTCAGCACTGCCCGGGTTATCACGGACAGTATGAATCATGTTCCGAATTTTTTCTGCAGTTACACCGGGTTCGGCGGATACGCCCTTGGCGAGGACACCATGGTTTTTGCATACCAGTGGACCGACAATATCGGCGACGAATACCCGCACGTGCTCATTACGCGCGACGCCGGCCTGAGTTTTGAACCGCTGGGTGGGCTAGTGGCGGTGGATTCAGCCCATCACCAGCCCGATGCCAGCGGTTGGGGCATGAACCAGGCGCCCCAGGTGGTGAAATACAAGACCGGCATCATGGCGGTCTGGACCGTAGGCTATGTTTTCCGATATCGCTATTTTGATGGAACGAGCTGGGGCCCTGTCAACAGTATTTCCGGCTCTCCCTCTTCCAGCAGCGGAGCAGCCGCTTTCCGGCTGAATTCGGATGAAAACAATGTCTATCTCCTCACCATGAGCAATGATGGAAGCCAGACCCTCATTTCATTCATTTATAACGGTTCAACGTGGGTCAAACAAGGCCTTGTTTTGAACCAATCTTATTCCATCTACAACGTTGTCAACACTATCTGCGGGGATTATGTATTGAATTTCTGGACCCACATCGGGACGAACGGGACTGACATTCTTTGTCTGCCCTATAATCGCCTGACCGGTACATTTGCCGCCAACCCCGTCACGGTCATTGCGGACGGCAAGGGCAACCGGAATCTTGTTGCCCCCTATGTGTGCCCAATGGGATTCGTGCCACTGGCCTGGATGGACGGTGCAACCACGACGGATAAAATCAAGTTCTGCAAAATTCCGCTCGAAGATTTGGTGAGTGGCTCTACGTCGGCTGAGAAACGGTTGTCCGAAGAAAAAGCGATTTTTCCCGCCCTTAAAGGCCAGCCAAATCCTTTCAATGGCTCAACGATCCTGACCTATCATCTCTCAAAAAAGAGCGAGATTCGCCTGACGGTCTATAATACGGAAGGGAAAAAGGTGGCTTCACTTGTGGATGGCCAGCAGGGGGCCGGAACCTATCGGATTTCCTGGAACCCCGGGCAACTGGCGCCTGGCGTGTACTTTGCGAGATTATTGATGGGTGAGCGGCAATATGTGGAAAAATTAGCTATGACAACCACATCAGGGAAATAACACCGGCGTCCCTTTTTCCAGGCGCAGCAACCGGTGCGAGCCCGCTGAAATATCTTGCTCCGGCTTATGGGTCACCAGCATGAGCGTGGCGCCTTGCCGGTTCAATTCCGCAAGCATGTCAAGCACGATTCGGCTGTTTTGGGCGTCGAGGTTGCCCGTGGGTTCATCGGCCAGAATAATGGAAGGGCGCGCAAAACCCGCGCGCGCCACGGCCACCCGCTGTTTTTCGCCAACGGAAAGCTCGCCGGGCAGGTGAAAGGCCCGGTCGCTTAAACCGACCCGTTCGAGAAGCCGGAGCGCGGAAGCGTGATCGCGCGAAAATCGGCCGCCCCCGGCAAGCACGTTCTGGAGTACCGTGAGATAGGGGAAAAGGTGGAAGGCCTGGAAAACAAACCCGATTTTTTGTCCGCGGAAGCTTGCCCGTGATGCTTTGGAAAGCGCATACAAATCAACGCCATCAATCAACACCTGGCCTGACGTCGGCTGAATCAAACCGGCCACGGCGTTGAGCAGCGTGCTTTTTCCACTGCCGCTGGGGCCCGTAAGGGTCAGCCACTCGCCCCGGGAGACGGTTAAGTCAAACTCATGGAGGGCCCGGATTTGCGAGCCCTTTTTCGAATAAATCTTGGAAAGTGACTTTACAACAATCATTTTGTATTACTCTTCACGCAAAACCTCAACCGGATCGGTACGAAGCCCGTGCCAAAGGGCCGGCGCAAACCCCAGTGCCAGTAGAATGGCCGTGCCCAAAAGGACCGGGTAAAAGAAAGCAAAATCCAAGGGCACATGGGCGCCGCCAAAACTTGAAACCATCCGGATTGCCATCCCCGAACCCAGAAGAAATCCAAAGCCAATCGCGGGAATGAAAAGGGCGAGTGCCTTGAGGGCGTACAACCGGACGCTGGTAAAAGGGCCGAAGCCCAACGCGGCCAGCAGCGCGGTTTCGCGCTCTTTTTTGACGGATTCGGAATAGGTCAGCGCGAAAATAAAAGCCCAGGCGCAAAGAAGCAGGAGCGCCTGGATGATGGCGGTGTACTTTTCGGTCACTGCGCGCGCTTCGTAGCGGGCGATGGCGATATTGCGAAGCGTAATGACCTTGGCGCCGGGGAGCAGCTTTCGGATGAGGGAATCCATCCGCGCCTCTTGAATGCTTAAGGGTTCGCTGCCGCATAAACATTCGAGCGCGAGCAACGCCGTGATTTTGCCTGCCTGATTTGTCAACCGCTGATACTCGGCCAGGTTGATAAAGATCCGGATATCGTCCAAAAACCCCTTTTCTTCCATGATGCCAGCGATTGTAAATTCTTTTCCGAGCAGTTGCGCGTGTCCGCCGGGCTGTAAACCCGTTTTACGGGCGACTTCGGACCCCAGGTAAAGCGTACCGCCCTGGATATTGGGAAAGGGATTTTCTTTTTTCTCCTTCTTGCCCTTTTCCGGTTTCCCCTTTATACCGCCGGCCCCGGTCACAATGACATCCATATTCAGAAACCGTTCCCTTTTTTGGAGCATGGCCACGTAGTAGGTAGAGATGATTTCGGGGTGTTGGGCGAGTGTGGACGCGTCCGTTTCGTTGAGCAGGACCTCCTTGCCGGAAGCGGAATAATAATCCGTGGCATCCGTTTTTTCGCTCAGGATGATGATGTTTTGCCCCATGTTCTTGGTAATCATCTGGATGGAGCGTTCAACGGAGCGGGCGATATGATGAAAAAAGACCACGGAAGCAACGGCGAGCAGAACAACCGCAACGGCCAGCAGATAGCCTTTGATGCGGAAACGCAGCTCGGCAAAGAAAAATACGATGAAGGACATTGGCATCACTGTGGTTGGGTGGAGAAAGAGGGCTTTGGCATGTCAAGCAGAAGACGTGGCAGAAGTTCGCTTGAACCGGTATTGGTGGTTTTATCGAGCATGACCGCGGCATCCAGTATCACCTGGTATTGCGCGGGCTTGTCTATAAAGTAGAGCCCTTTTCCTTTGCCAAAAAGCACCAGAATCCCCGGCCGTGGTTTTGATTCCTGGCTACAAAAGGCATTGTTGATAAGGTGCTTTTCCACAGGGTTGTCCAGGTCAACCGTAACAATGGCGCAGTCCTTTTCGTTCATTTTCAAGACCATGTTGCGCCCTTTCAGGGCCGCCTCGAGAAGGGACGCGTTGATGCCCGGATCCTTTCCCTGAAACACCAACAGGACCAGTCGATTGCGCCCCAGTGCGCTGATCAGGTCTTTTTTAACGGGTGATGAAAACAGGCTTTCCCATTCCGCTGTTGTTGGAAACCGTTTTTCAAACCGTGCAATGATATCACGCTTTGTTTCCCCGCGCGTCGCATTAACAATAATGATGGG
>JAZDKP010000187.1:0-2065 GCA_043802925.1 Fibrobacterota bacterium
GCGGCCCGAACGCGATCCACTCGAAATCCGCTTCCCCCGTGTCGTGGGCTACCGCGTCGAATTACCCGAGGAAAGACTGACCGCCGATTTCAACGAGGACTCCGTGCTGGAGTTAACCCCGGACCTGGTCGGCGCAACGGAAACCCAAAACTCGGGAATCATTGGTAAAAGAGTGGATCTCAATCTGGTTCACACCGGAGACGTTCGACCCTCACAGGTTTTATATGAGCTGGTGTCTCACCTCGTACTCATTACGTGGCGCGACCCAGGTGAAGACCCTAAGCTCCACCTCTTTGGGCAACTCAAACGTATAGCCCGCCAATGGCTCGAAGGGTATCTCGTCTGCAAGGGCGGCACCTATCCGGCGCAGTTGAAATACAAGATGCTGGCCGACATGGCTTGCGAGCGTATCATCGCAGGAATCACTCGTGCGTTCGTTGACCGGCGCCCGATCATGGCCATGCTCGATCCCTACAACCCCGTCGGCTCCACGACTTACGTTAATTTCAACACCTCCAAAATGGACCGCTGGGAGACCGACTCACGCCGCTGCCATATCAACTGGGTGATCCTTGACAGCGACTGGGAAGCAGAGTTCTGTCGCGTGGCCGAGTCTCACCCGCGCGTCCGCGCCTATGTCAAGAATCATAATCTCGGTCTTGAGGTGCCCTACCGCTACGGCTCGGAGATGCGCACATATCTCCCCGACTTTATTGTGTTGGTGGATGACGGTCACGGCAACGACGACCTTCTGCACCTGATCGTCGAGATCAAAGGCTACCGGCGCGAGGACGCGAAGGAAAAAAAATCAACTATGGACACCTACTGGGTGCCCGGTGTGAATAACACAGCTCAATATGGCCGCTGGGCCTTTGCCGAGTTCACCGAGGTCTATCAGATCGAGGCGGACTTTGCCGCCAAGGTGGAGGCTGAATTCAACAAGATGATTGAAGGAATTGTGAAATGACCTCGGAAAAAAGAACCCGGGAAGAATAAGCTTTACATATAGTAACATTTGTGTTACTTGACAGCATATAAGAGGGCGCATGAAAATTGCCGAGTATATCGCAGTGGATGGCGCGAGTCCTTTCCGGAACTGGTTTGACAGGCTCGACAGTCGTGCGGCCGCCAAGGTAACCACCGCCCTGACCCGGATAGGGTTGGGAAACACATCGAACGTGGAAGGTGTCGGGGGCGGGGTTTATGAGAGAAAAATCGATTACGGCCCCGGCTACCGCGTCTATTTCGGCAGGGATGGCGAAGAGTTGGTCATCCTGGTTGGGGGCGGCACAAAGAAGCGTCAAGCCCAGGATATCGAAACAGCCAGGCAGCGCTGGACGGATTATAGGAAAAGAAAGAAGCAACCATAAAGGGAGATCGGGAAAATGCCGCTGACAAGAGATTTCAGAGAGACCGTCATGGCACGGGTTAAGTCGGACCCGGCCTTCAGGGGTGAATTGATCGTTGAGGCGACCAACGCCTTCTTGATGGACGACATGGAAACGGGTAAGGCGCTGCTGCGCGACTATCTGAACGCTACAGAATCCATCGCCGATATTGCCCGGGAATTGCAGATAAACGAGAAGAGCCTACGCCGCATGCTCGGTCCAAAAGGAAACCCGACCCTCAAGAATTTTCTCAGCCTTCTGAAAGTGTGCAGTTCCGTGGAGCACCTCACGCTTCAAGTCGGTTATCATTGATTCCATGAAACAGCACGGCCAAAGAACCGCCTCAACGCAGCATGTTTTTAGTAAGCAAGGATAAAAAACATGGCCAAAAAAGAAACCTCCAAGACCGTTGAAACCCTCACTCATGAGGAGGCCCGGCGCAAGAACATACCCACCGCCGAGTTCCAACCCGTGATGGAGAAGGATGAGCAAAGCCCCCGACCTGTTGCCTATCAGCGCGGCGGTGCCGGGCTGGAAGAAGAAAAGGCCGGACGTAACCGTGACCTCGATCCGCAGCTCGTCTGGCGCGGCAAGGACGAGCAGGACTGGAGCGATCTCGTCGTCCACGCACCGCCGCTCTACATCCAGGAAAAAGTCCACCCCAAGGTGCTCATTGA
>JAZDKP010000188.1:0-2754 GCA_043802925.1 Fibrobacterota bacterium
ACTACCCGAACCCGTTCAATCCGTCGACCGTGATACGGTTTGCCATACCGGGGCAGCGGTCCGAGGTCCGGTATGCCTTGAGCCTTTACAACATTCGCGGCCAGCTGGTGCGGACGCTTGTCAAGGGCATGGTCGGGAACGTGGGTTTGACGAAGAAGGTGGTGTGGGAAGGGATGGACAATGCCGGCCGCATGGCGGGCACGGGCGTCTACTTCTACCGCCTGACCGTGGGTGAGCAGGTCAAGAAAGGCGCCATGGTCCTGGTCAAGTAACCATGTACAATCCTTCCGCATCGATAGAAAGACGGCGGCAACCCCGCCGTCTTTTTAATTATATTATGCTCAATTACACGGGGCGTAGCGCAGCCTGGTAGCGCGCTTGCTTTGGGAGCAAGATGTCGCAGGTTCAAATCCTGCCGCCCCGACATTTTCAATCTCTAATGCACCCATAGCTCAGCTGGATAGAGCAGCGGATTTCTAATCCGCAGGTCATTGGTTCGATCCCAATTGGGTGTACCATAATGCCCCCCATAAGTGACAACGACTTATAAGGGGGCATTATTTTTCCGGCTCGCTTGCCTTGTGCGAATTTGCCACGTTTTGCCACGTTTTTATTTTCAACTCGCTGCGCGATACTCTTCAAACGTGCAGACCGGCAACGGCTCCCGAACCCCGCCCACCAGCGCTTTTACGTCTCCCCCTTTCAGGTTCGCGTAGCTGTTTCGAACCTCCATAAAATGGGTTTGGAAATAAAGAAATGGCGCCGTCAACAAAGACGGCCGCACGAGAAAACCTCGCTAATGCTGTAACGGTACATACCGCTACAAGGTTTTTTGACTCGTCGGCCCTTCTGTATTAAGCACCTGAGGCCGAGGCCTATTCCGCGTTTTTAATCCGCGAACGTGCAGTTTATACTCGATGGAGTATTTTTATTGTTTTTCGGTCGATTCCAAGAATATGTCGGTCGATTATCGGTCGATTCAGATCGGTCGGTTACATGTTCACTTCGGTTGATTGCCGGTCGATTCCGCGGGCGCTTGGAGCGTGTAATGCACAGCGCGCCCCTTACCCTCCGCAGACAGCAGAGCCAATTCCACGAGCCCCTTGAGGTCCCGTCCCGCAGTGTCGTTGACCACATTGAACGTAGTTACGCACCACCGTCGTGTGACAGACCCGGTTGCCAGAACCTGCTGTATGATTTTCTTCTGCCGTTCATTGAGTTGTGCCTCGATAGCCGGGGTTACCGCAAGCCTGGCCTCCGGAACCCGGACACGCTGCAGATTGTCCCCTGGTCCGGGAAAGGTGATCTGGAAATAGCCGGTATCCGTGCCCAGCAACGGCTGCTCCAGCCCGTGATTGAGCATCTGGTCGCGCATCCGGCGGAAACCGCTTCCGCGTTCTTCGATCCTGTGGAAATAGGAGAGGCATTGGGCCAGCACCGGATTGCGTGAACAGGGGCGGTACTTGCCCTTGCGGAGATTGGCCAGGGTTATGGGTAGCGGCGGCAGGCCGGGGCTGGAGATAACCACGCGGTCCGCGAAAACCTCCAATAAGATTTTACGTCCGGCATCCTCATATTGGCGGTGCGCAACGGCATTTACCAGGGCTTCCCGCAATGCCTCGACGGGATACTCATCAAGGCGGACGCGGTTGAGTCCGACTACGCGCATCGGGTGGCGTGTGTTTCGGTCAATGAAGGAAATGGCCCGGTCAATCGCGGTCGGCATAGGACCGCGGATATCTTCATGGTCATGGGGGTCACCATCAGGTTCCGCGCCGCGGTAAGCATCGGCCAGAATACGGCACTGAGGGAAAACGGCTGAAGGGTCTTTTGCCAGTAGGACAATGCCTGCCGCCGTGGCATAATGTTTACGAGCCGGATCGTCGTGCCAGACCAACCCACGGACTGATGCTCCCGCAAGGATATCAGCAGCAGATAGTTTTTCAGCGTCCTTACCCCCTGCGGCGGCAATCAATCGGCGGGCGACCTCGTGGTCAAGGGCTGACCACGGCAAGCGCGTTGGGGTCTGCGACTCGAACTGGGACGTGGCTTCAATGGTTTGTCGCGCGATCTCATTCTCATCGGTAGAGGGATTGATGCTAAAGCGGTCTTTAAGCAGCTTTACAAGGGCTGCACGGACCTCTTTTTGCAAATCAATGACATTGCCGAAGCGTTTGTATTTGGGGCCGTCGTGTTCAAGTTCCTTAAGCAGGGCCGCGGTGCCTTCCTCGCGCGGTATTTTTCCGTCTCCTTTAATAAATGCGAGAACCGGGAGCTTTTTTGCTTTGGCGCGCCGGTATTCCGCGTGGGTTATGGAGAGTTTGCCAACCAGGGTACCGTACTGGGCGGCGACAATGAGCAGGTAAACCTGGCAGCCATCCAGTGATTTAAGGCAGCCGTCCAGGGCCTTGTCCGGTGATGCCGGTTCAAACTCATACAGGATCGGAGAGCAATGGGCCGAAAGAAATGTATCCGTGTTCAAGAGGTTCTGGACAATGACGCGTTCGTCCTCGAGTTCTTTCTGCACGGAACTGACAAAAACATTCAGCTTTCCACTCACCGTCCGACCCCTAAAATAAAAAACCCGCCGAGAGATAGCGTGCCTTTCGGCAGAGGCCCGACGGGTGTACTGGTGGTATAAAACAGGCTACCATTTGTCGTTCAAAAGATAGATAATTGACCGGGGCTATCAAAACACTTTGCGTTTTACAAATATCGAGCGACTACCGGTTATTTCCTATGATTGCAAGAACC
>JAZDKP010000189.1:0-15180 GCA_043802925.1 Fibrobacterota bacterium
GACGGCCTCGCTCATTGAACTCACCTGAAATTGAAACATATTTTTCAACTATAACACTTTCCAGCTTTGTATCCATCACCATGCCAATAAAATAACTTATTCATGATTAATATGGCATGTTTATTTTGGCGCAACACCTAATATCTCACTTTATCGTAAGGCGGGAAAGGGGAGGGACGGCTCCGCCGGTGTTGCTGTTGAATAGATGAAGAAAAAAACTGGGAGCGAGTGTGTTATCCGTTAAAACAAAGCGCGGTCGCGGCCAGTGTGCGGACGCCGAAACCGGTGGCACCTTCGCGCAGATAATTCCACTTTTTCTGCGAAAAGGCCGGACCCGCGATGTCAAGGTGCGCCCAGGCAGTTCCGGTGGGCACAAATTCCTTTAAGAAAAGGCCGGCCGTGATGGCGCCGCCCCAGCGTACCGGGCTCACGTTGTTGATGTCCGCGACGGGCGTATCGAGCAGGGAACGGTATTCTTCGAACAGGGGAAGGACGCAGACCGTTTCGGCCGAAGCTTCCGCGGTTGCGCGAACCGATTCGACCCATTTCGCGTCCGTGCCCATCAGGCCCGCGATGCGCTCGCCCAGGGCCACCACGCAGGCGCCGGTCAGTGTGGCTGCGTCCACAATGTGCGTGGCCTGGAGCCGGCCGGCCATGTGCAGGCCATCGGTCAGGATAAGCCGGCCTTCGGCGTCGGTGTTCTCCACATGCACATGCTTGCCGTTGGCGGCACGGAAGATGTCGCCGGGACGCACGGCGCGGCTGCCGGGCATGTTTTCCGCAAGGCAGAGCACGGCCGAGAGGCGCTTGCGCGGTTTGCGGAGCACGGCGGCCTTAAAGGCGTAGAGCACGGCCGCGGCGCCGGCCATGTCGTCCTTCATGGTCCACATGTCGGCCGGCGGCTTGAGGCAAAGGCCCCCGCTGTCAAATGCGATGCCTTTGCCCACAAGGCAAAGGTGCCCTTTGCCCGCGGCCGTGCGGGGCCGGTATTCGAGCACAATCATGCGCGGCGGCGTGTGCCCGGACGCGCCCACGGTCAGCAGGCCATTGTAACCGAGGCGTGCGAGCGCGGGTTTTTCAAGGACCGTGATTTTTGCGCGGGTCTCTTTTGCGACCTTCCGTGCGCGGCGCGCAAGGTCGTCGGTTGTGGCCGCGTTAGCGGGCGCGTTGACCGCATCGCGGCATTCGTTGACACATGCGAGCATCGCGGTTTCTTCGGCCAGTGTGCGGCGGGCGCGGGTGAGATCCTTTTCCGCGACCGCAATCAGCACCTGTACCGCGGGCTTTGGATTCTTCTTTTGCTTGTACCGGTCAAACACGTAGGCGCCCAGCAGGAGCCCGCGCAGGATTTGGGGCAGCCGGTCCGCGCCCCTGTCGCACAGGAGCGCAATGCGCGTGTGGCCGCGTTCCGCAAGGAAGGCGACCGCTGCGGAGAGCGCGGTGGCGGACTGCTCGTGGCGGGCGGTGCGTTTGTACGCGTCCGTGGAATGGACATACAGTGTTTTTGCGATAAACCGGTTGGGGAGGGGCCGGAGGCTTTCGGTTGCAAGGGTGCCGTTGGCATACCCTTTTTTCAAACGTGCGAGCGGTTCCCGGAATGGTGCTTCGTCAAAGAGGCGCGGGTCGGTCAGCAGGGCGACCAGCGTATCGGCCGGGATGCGGTGGACGGGAGCGGAAATGATTTTAATGGTAAGGGACATCAACGGCCTTCGGAGAGGCGGTTAATGAGGAACTGGGGGAAGCGGGCCTTGAGCATGTGCGCCTGCGTGGATTCGACCGCGTACTTGAGGCGGACGTATTCGAGCGTGCCTTCGTCGGAATCGTAGAGCACATAGCAGGCCTTGGGGTTGCCGTCGCGGGGCTGGCCCACGCTGCCGATGTTCACGATGTAGCGCATGTTCTTTTTGAAGGTGAAGCGGCGGTCGGAGATGATCATGCCCTTGTCGGACACAATGACCGGGTAATGGGTGTGGCCGATGAAGCAGAGCGGGGTTTCGAAGTAATTGAAGGCGTCGAGGGCGTCGTCGATGTTGGCAAGATAGCCCCAGCCTTCGGGGTTGCGCGGCGTGGCGTGGACAAAAGTCATGTCGTTTTCTTCGTGGGAATAGGGGAGGCCGCTGAGGTACTTTTTTTCGTCTTCCGTGAGCCGGTCGATGGTCCACTCGATGGCGAGCCGCGCGTGGAAGTTGAATTTTTCTATCAGTGTCCGGTCGTTGACCGCAAAATCGTGGTTGCCCATGAGCGTGACGTTGAATGTCCGGCTCTTTTGGATGGCCTCGGCGGGGTCCGCGCAGTAGCCTACGATGTCGCCGAGACAGATGGTACGGTCGGGTTTGCGCTGATCAATATCGTCCAGGACGACATTGAGTGCGTCGAGATTGGCGTGGATGTCGGAGAGTATGGCGTATAACATCCGAAAGCCGGCCCTTTATGGAAAAATCAGATCAGGTTGGCTTTACTCAAGACTGAAGCAGCGCCCTTTTTCTTAATTGTTTTGAGCGCGCGGGTGCTCAGCTTGACCGTGACCCATTTGTTCTTTTCAGGGACCCAGATGCGTTTTTCGACGAGGTTGATGCGATGACGGCGCTTGGTGATGTTGTGGGCGTGCGAGACGTAGTTGCCCGAGACGGCTTTTTTACCGGTGACGGAACATTTGCGTGCCATGACGAGTTTCCTCCGTAAGTATTATGATTTAACGAAGGACAAACATAATTGTTTTGCGGGCGGTAAATCAAGAAAACCCATCGCTGGGGTCGTGTTGCGCGGTTAGCCTGTGCGATGGCGAATTAATTATTTTCCTTTCACCATGCCCGACCTTTTTGACGCCCACCTCGATGCGTCCCCTGAAACGCGTCCTCCGCTCGCGGAGCGCATGCGGCCCGACACCCTCGACGAGTTTGCGGGGCAGGAACACCTGCTGGGGCCTGACGGCGCCCTGCGACGCGCCATTGAGGGCGATGTGGTTCCGTCTATGGTCTTTTGGGGGCCGCCTGGCACGGGCAAGACCACGCTTGCGCACATCATTGCGCAGATGACCGGCTCGGTCTTTATGGCCATGAGCGCGGTATCGGTGGGCATCAAGGACGTCAAACTTGTCATTGACGACGCGCGCGACCGCCTCAAAATGTACAAGCGCCGCACCATCCTTTTCCTTGACGAAATCCACCGTTTCAACAAGTCCCAGCAGGACGCCTTTCTGCCCCATGTGGAGAATGGCACCCTCACGCTCATTGGCGCGACCACGGAAAACCCCTCGTTCGAAATCAACTCGGCCCTGCTGTCGCGCATGCGCGTCTTTGTCCTGCGCGAACTTGCGCCCGAGCATATCCGTCAAATCGTCCTGCGCGCGCTTGCCAAAAGCAACGGGCCGGTCAATACCATTGACGATGACGCGCTGGAGTTCATTTCGCTCATGAGCGCGGGGGACGCGCGCTTTGCCCTGAACACACTCGAGTTCGCCTGTTCGCTGGCCAAGGGCCAGTCGAATCTTACCAAAAAATCCATTGAAGAGGCCATGCAGAAGAAGGCCATCCTTTACGACCGGGCCGGGGAGGAGCATTTTAACACCATTTCCGCGCTGCACAAGTCCGTGCGCGGCAGCGACCCCCAGGCCGCGCTTTATTTCTTTTACCGCATGGTCGAGGGCGGGGAGGACCCCATGTATCTGGCGCGGCGCATCATCCGCATGGCCACCGAGGACATCGGGCTCGCGGACCCTTCGGCGCTCACGCTTTGCATTTCGGCCAAGGACGCCTACCATCATCTGGGCAAGCCCGAGGGCGTGCTCGCGCTCGCCGAAGCCGTGGTCTATCTTGCGCTGGCGCCCAAGAGCAACCGGCTCTACACTGCGGCCAAGGCCGTGCAGTCTGAAATCGAGACCACCGGGCCGCTGCCCGTGCCCAACGTCATCCGCAATGCGCCCACAAAGCTCATGAAGGAGCTGGATTACGGCAAAGGCTACCAGTACGACCACGATGAAAAGGAATCTTTTTCAGGCCAGGATTATTTTCCAGGCGGCGTACGGAACCGGAGCTATTATTCTCCTGGAAAGTACGGGTTTGAAGCGGAGCTTACGCGCCGGATGGAACATTTGAAAAAGCTGAAAGAAGAGAAGAAAAAAGAGCCATCATAATTTATATTATACGTTCTTCAATGAAAACAGAACTCACTCATAAATGTATACAGGGCACGCTCCTTGCCGCGTTGCTTTTCAACTGCGGCACCGGCCGTGATACCGCGGACAAGGCCGCCTCTTTTCCCCGCGCCAAGACCTTTTACATGGGCGGCATGCAATGCGGCGCGCCCAACACCTTCAACCCCTTGAACGACCTTCCCGCGTTTCCGGTTGGCGCCCCCATGAACCTCATGTACGAACCCCTCATGGTTTTCAACACCCTCCGCGGCAGCATGGACCCGCTTCTGGCAAAATCGTATGAAATCACAGGGGGCGCGGTCCGTGTTGTTCTGGAGCCCAGGGCCCGTTGGAGTGACAACACACCGGTCACGGGTGCGGACGTTAAATTCTCCTATGAAATCGGGAAACGGTTTAAAGAGTCGCGGCTGGCCAATATCTGGAATTTCGTTTCTGACATCACCTTCGATTCGGTCCTTGCGACCGATGGAACGTCGCGCCTTTGCCGCGTCCATTTCATCATGAACAAGGAACGCAACAACCCCTTGCAGATTCTCGATTATTTCCAGGAAGTCCATATCGTTCCGGCGCATGTCATTGAGCCCCTGCTCACGCAGTCGAACAATGATTTTTCGGCATTCTTAAAAAACCATGACTTTGATCAGAATCCCGTGGTGTCGGGACCTTATAACCTTTCCAATTTCTCCGCTGAAAAAATCGTCTTAAAACGGCGTGACGACTATTGGGGCAATGCGGTCTACCATCAAAACCGCCTTGCAAGGCCGGAATATTTCATCAGCTCCATCTTTAAGAGCAATGACCACTACAGTATCGCTTTGCAGCAAGGAAACCTTGATGTTTCGCAGACCTTTATTCCCCGCATCTGGCTTAAGAAGAAAAAGAAGGTGGGCACCTGGTTTGCGCAGGAGCCCTTTTATCCGCCGGGCTCCATTCCCATGCTGTGTGTGAACGTGACCCGGCATCCCCTCGGGGACAAACGGCTCCGCAGGGCCATGGCCGCGGCCATCAACTATAACGACATCAGCGAACTGGCGGTTTCGGGCTACAGTCCGCCCTTAAAGCCCGGGCTCATCCTTCCCTTTGGCGTGGAGCAGAAATATTACTCCGAAGAGGACGCCGTGAAATACGGGGCGGTCTGCAATCCCGGACGCGCGAAGGAAATACTGAAAGAGGCGGGATACGTCTCCGAGTTCGACGGGCAGGGCAACCTGCTGCGCATGAAGGACCCTGCGGGCGATATCGTGCCCACAATTTTTGTCAAATCACCCGTGGGATGGACCGACTGGGAAATCATCGTGCGCATTGCGGTGCAGGGCATGCGCGCGGTCGGCATCGATGCGCGCGAGAGCTTTATGGATGCAGGGCTCTATAACCAGAACCTTCAGGTCGGCGATTTTGACCTCCTCCTGTTCACCCCTTCGGGGTCGTCCACGCCTTCCAAGCCCTGGTCGCGCTTTCAGGCCACGCTTTCCTCGCGTACCTGGAAGCCGATTGGCGACAAAATGAACGAAAACCAGGGCCGCTACAACAATCCATCGGGCCCGGATTATCTTCCAGCCATTGACAGCCTGCTTGAAATCATTCCTTCTCTTCCTGAAAATGAAAAGCTGGCCGCGTACCGGAAGCTGAACGTCATTTACATGCAGGAACAGCCCACGATTCCCCTGGTCTACCGCCCTGAATTCTTTTATGAGTTCAGCACGCGCCACTGGAAGCGTTTTCCCACGGAAAAAGACCCCTACGCCCCCCCGCAATGCCTTTGCATCGGCGCGGGGACAAACGCCTTGTGGGAAATCGAACCTGTGGACGGGCAGGAGTGATTGCCATGTTAAAGCAATATCCCGCGCTGCGGTATGTCTTGACACGGGGGATGTGGTATCTGATCACTTTTTTCGTGGCCGTGACCCTGAATTTTCTGCTGCCGCAACTCGGCGCCAGCAATCCGGTGGATCTTCTCATGGCCAAGGTGTCCACCGGGCTTGATTCCAAGGCGGCCCAGGAAAAAGAGGAGGCCTATCTCAAGGAATTCCGCCTGGTTGAAATCGACGCGGCCGGCAACCTCCTCCGTACCGCGGACGGCAAGCCCGTGCGCACGCCGCTCATCAAGCAATTCCGCAATTATCTTCAGATGTGCCTGCACGGGGATTTGGGGACCTCGTTCTTGAATTATCCAAAAAAGGTCACGGACATTATTTTCGCGGCCCTGCCCTGGACGCTGGCGCTTCAGATTCCCACCATCCTCCTGGGATGGATTATCGGGAATTTACTCGGGACCCTGGCCGCTTACCGGCGCGGGGTGTTTGACCGGGTCGTGTTCCCGGCTTCGCTTCTGATAAGCGCCATCCCCTCCTTTGCCTTTGGCATGCTGCTGGTGTACCAGTTCGCCATTTCTTTCGAAATCTTTCCGGCCATGGGAGGGTATGCGGGGGACCTGATTCCCACGTTCAGCGGGGCCTTCTTTTCGAGCGTGGCGTATCATTATGTGCTCCCTTTTTTATCCATCTTTTTAATCTGCGCGGGCGGGCAGGCCATTGGCGTGCGCTCCATGTGCATCTATGAACTGGGCACGGACTATGTCCGGTACGCCAAATGGCTGGGCATCAAAGAGAATAAAATCCTCCTCTATCTTTTCCGCAACGCCATGCTGCCCCAGCTGACCGGCCTGGCCCTGTCCCTGGGCGCCATGATTGGCGGCGCGCTCATCACGGAAATGATTTTCTCGTATCCCGGACTGGGCACGGCCGTGCTCACCGCCATCCAGGGAAACGATTATCCTCTCATCCAGGGATGCACCCTGCTCATCACCACGAGCGTGCTGCTCGCAAACTTTTCAGTGGACATCCTGATCGGCTTTCTGGACCCCCGCGTCCGCGCGGGCCACGGGAATCAATAGAACATGAAAATCATCCGGAACCTTTTAAAGACGCCGGCCTTTCTTTTCGGGGCCTCCCTTTTTATCCTGACGCTGCTCCTGGCTTTTGTCTTCCCTCTTTTTTACTCCGTGGACACGGTGACCCGGGTGGGGCTGCCCTACCTTCCGCCCGCGCGCGGACACTGGCTTGGCACCAACCACATGGGCGTGGACATGCTTTCGCTCATCGTCATGGGGCTGCGCGCCTCGCTGTTTGTGGGGTTCCTGGCGGGCAGCATCGCCACGGTTGTGGGCACGCTCCTGGGCGTGTATGCCGGGTATAAAGGGGGCTGGCGCGACGACCTCATCACCCTGGTCACCAATCTTTTCATTGTGATTCCATCGTTTATCGTGCTCATCCTGATCAGCAGCAGCCTGAAAGAGGGGCGTTCGCTCTTTCTCATTGCGGGCATCATCGGGTGCACCACCTGGACCTGGAGCGCGCGTTCGGTGCGCGCGCAATCCTCCAGCCTCATCGCCCGCGACCATATCGCCCTGGCGCGCGTCAACGGAACCGGGACCCTCGGCATCCTTCTCTTTCACATCCTGCCTTACCTCATGTCGTATGTCTTCATGGTCTTCATCCTGCAGACCGCGAGCGGCATTTTGTCCGAGGCGGCCATCAGCATGATTGGCCTCGGGCCCTACGATACCATTTCACTGGGGACTCTGCTGAACGATGCCATGAAGAATGAAGCGCTGGGTGACGGCGCCTGGTGGGCCTTTGTGCCCGCGGCCGCGCTCATCACTGTGATTGTGTTCGCTTTCTACGTGATTAACACGTCCATGGAAGGGGTCTTTAACCCCCGGTTACGCAAATAGGAGAATCCGCATGCCTGTTTTTGAGGTGAAGGACCTTCACCTTCACTACCGCACCCGCTTTAACGATCACATCCCGGCCGTGTCCGGGGTCTCCTTTGGCGTGGAGCAGGGTGAAATTTTCGGCATCGCCGGGGAGTCCGGTTGCGGTAAATCAACGTTAGTCAATGGCTGCATGGGGCTTTTCATCCCGCCCCTGTACCTGACCTCGGGCGACGTGCGCGTGGCCGGTGAAACCCTCATGGGCAAGACCCCGGAGGAGGCGAGAAAGAACATCCTGGGCCGCAAGGTCTCCATGATTCCGCAGGGGGCCTTCAACTCCCTGAACCCCACCCGGAAAATCAAGGACATTGCCGCGGACATGATCGAAAGCCATGAACGCGTTGGAAGCAAAAGGGAGATTTACGAAAGGCTGCGGGAACGGTTCCATCAGATTGGCATGGAAACGGACAAGGTCTTGAACGCGTATCCGATTCAGTTGACCGCGGGCATGCGCCAGCGGTGCGTCATCGCCATCTCCACGCTCCTGAACCCGCGCATGGTCATCGCGGACGAACCCACGTCCGCGCTCGATGTGACCACGCAGAAGGCGGTCATCCGCATGGTCTTTGACCTGCTCGACAAGGGCGTCTTTTCGAGCATGATTTTCATCACCCACGAGCTTCCCCTTTTGCGCCATGTGGCCAACCGCATCGCGGTCATGTACGCCGGGGAGTTTGTGGAGGTGGGCACGACCGAACAGGTCATCTTCGACCCGCGGCAGCCGTACACCCAAGCGCTCATGGGCGCAATGCTCAGCGCCGAGGCCGGACAGAAGCAGAAAAAGCCGGTGGCCATCGAAGGCGCGCCGCCCAACCTGGCAAAGCCGATTACCGGATGCCGTTTTGCGGAACGGTGCCCGCAGGTGCGCGAACGCTGCCGGAGCAACCCACAGGAAATGAGAAGCGTTGGAGGCCGGCAGGTCCGGTGCGAATATGCCGAATAGCGAAAACATCTTTGTCGCGGAAAACCTGGCCCGTACTTTCGGCTACGGAAAAAAGAAGGTCACGGCACTCGACCATGTCAATTTTACGCTCGCGGACCAGGAAATCGTTTCCCTGGTCGGGGGCTCGGGATGCGGTAAAAGCGTTCTCGCCAAACTGATGCTCGGGCTTTTGGCCCCGACCTCGGGCCGCATTCTTTACAAAGGCGCGCCCATCACGGACTTGAAACGTCATTGGCGCGAGGTTCAGCCTGTTTTTCAGGACCCGTTCAGCTGCTTCAACCAGTTCTTTACCATCCGCTCGCAGCTGAAGGATTCGTTCGGCATTTTAAGCGAAAAGCCGTCGAAGGGGGAGATGAACGACCGCGTGGACCAGGCGCTTCTGGCCGTGAACATCAAACCGCCCGAAATTGAAGGCAAGTATCCCTTCGAGCTTTCGGGCGGGCAGATGCAGCGCATGCTGCTTGCGCGTATCTTCATCCTCAAACCCCGGGTGCTCATTGCCGATGAGCCCACGAGCATGGTCGACGCGTGCGTGCGCGCCAATATTCTGGATTATCTCATGAAGCTCAAGCAGGAGCTGAAGATGACCATCGTGTTCATTACGCACGACATCGGGCTCGCCTATTATGTCAGCGACCGGCTGTTTATCATGCACGGGGGCGCCATTGTGGAGCAGGGGCCGCCGAACGAGGTGATCGAATCGCCCAAGAGCGCGCATACCCGGACATTGCTCGATGACATTCCGGACCTGCACCGGAAATGGATACGTTAAATCGGTGTCCTTGACATTCTTTTTGCAAGAGTATATATTAATAGTATATACTAAGGAGGTATCCACTATGTCTAAGGCTCTCTCCCTAAAACTTCGCGAAGATGTTTTTGAACAGGTCGAAGAAATCACCCGGCGCGCCCATATTCCGCGCAACACTTACATTAACAGCGCACTCGACTTTTATAATGCCTATAACCGCCGCAAGTTTCTCCGCGGGCAATTGCTCCGGGAGTCGCTGATCGGCCGTACCGATTCCATGCGGGTGCTCCACGAATTTGAACAACTGCAAGACGACCTCATTAAATGATCATCCGGAAATTCGGAATTTATCTTGCGGATTTGAACCCGAATTTTGGCACAGAACCGGGCAAAACACGGCCCGTGGTTGTTCTGCAGACGGATCTGCTGAATAACGAACATCCGAGCACCATCATCTGCCCTGTCACATCCAATGTGAAGAAAGACATTACGCTCCTTCGCGTTCATCTTTCCGGACACGAGACCGGACTGAAAAAGGCGTCTGACATCCTCGTTGATCAAATCCGTGCCATCGACAACCGGCGCTTTGTCAGGCAAATCGGCACCCTCTCCGCGCACAACCAGGAAAAACTGGTTCATAACATCAAGATTGTGCTTTTTGAGTAGACGCTTCCGCCTCCATCGCCTCTGCCACCGTGTAAAACGATCCCGCCACCACCACCAACCCCTCCGGCCCGGCCATCTGCTTCGCCTCGTCCAACGCCTGCGGCACCGAGGGTACGGCCCGGCCCGCGCCTGCTTCGTTCACCAGCGCTTCCGCGTTCTTGGCCCGCTCAATGTGGGGTTGGGTGACAATCAACTCCCGGTTTTGGCCTGACAGCAGTTGGAACATCCGGCCGTAGTTTTTGTCCGCCATGACGCCAAAGACAATGACCGTTCTGCGGCCGGCAAAGTGGCGTTCCAAGTGCGCATTCAGCGCGAAGATGCCTTTGACATTGTGTGATACATCATACAGTATGTCCGGCGTTCCTTTCCGGTAGTCCAGCCGGCCCGTGACCTTTGCACGGGCAAAACCCTGTTGGATTGCGGAATCATTGATGGAAGGGGAGAGGCGCGTGAGCGCGCCGAGTGCCATCATCGCATTCTTCAATTGGTGCCCGCCGGAAAGCGGGATGAAAAGATTGTCGTACCTTTTGTTGCCCAGCACCGCGTTGAAGGTCATGCCCTCGGGCGAATCCTTCAGCAATTCGACATGATATTCCACCTGCGTGTCTGTGAAGGGGGCGCCTTTTTCCATGGCAATGCGCATAACGACTTCGCGCGCGCGCGGGTTGTCGATGCCGAACACGAGCGGCACACCGGGCTTGATGATGCCCGACTTTTCCGTGGCAATGTCCACGATGCGGCTGCCGAGGAATTCGGTATGGTCCATTGAAATGTCGGTGATGACCGTGACCTCCGGCAACAGCACGTTGGTGGCATCTAGGCGACCGCCCATGCCGGTCTCAATGACTGCGAATTTGACCTTCTGTTCTTGGAACCAGTCAAAGGCCAGCGCGGTCGTTATTTCAAAGAAGGTCAGGTGGTGTTTATCAAAAGCCGTGCGATGTTTGTCCACAAAGGCGCAAATGGCTTTGTCCGGCACAGGGACATTGTCCACGATGATGCGTTCGTTGAAACGGAGCAGGTGAGGGGAGGTGTAGAGGCCGCATCGGACGCCCTGCGCTTGAAGTGCGCGGTAAATCAGCGTGGAGGTGCTGCCTTTGCCGTTGGTGCCCGCAATGTGGACCGTCGGATAAGCGCGATGCGGGTTCCCCAGTCCGGCGAGGAAGGCCTCCACCCGGTCGAGACCCAGTTTGATGCCCCGGGTGTGGAGGCCGTACAGGTAGTCGAGGGTGGTGGTCAGTTCCGGCATAAGATGTAAAATCGTTTTTTGAAGGCAGGGTGCGCCATGGGAAACCCACCCATCCCCCGCCGTTGTTACGTAACCCGTAGCGACGCAGCATGCTGCGTCGCTACAGGATACGTGACGGGCGGGTGGTTTCCCATGGCGTACCGCGGGTTTTATTATTTATCTTGATCCTGCCATGAAAATCGTTGCGGACGAAAACATCCCCTATGTCGAAGAGGTCTTTTCACACCTTGGCGAGGTGACGCTCTTGCACGGGCGTAAAATCACCCCGGCTTCCGTGGCGGACGCGCAGGCGCTCCTGGTCCGCTCGGTCACCCAGGTCAACGAAGAACTGCTCGGGAAAAGCAAGGTCCGGTTCGTGGGCACGGCCACCATCGGTTTTGACCACGTGGCCGTGGATTATCTTAAGAAAAAAGGCATCGCCTTTGCCAGCGCTCCGGGTTCCAACGCCACCTCCGTGGCGGAATATGTCGTTTCCTCGCTTCTCACGCTCGGAAAAAAGGTTGGATTCAAGCTTGCGGACAAGTCCATTGGCATCGTGGGGTGCGGCAATGTCGGCAGCCGCGTGGCCTTCCGGTGCGCGGCCCTGGGGATGAAAACGGTCCTGAACGATCCGCTGCTATTCGAACAGACGCACGACGCGAAGTACCGCCTCCTCGACGAGGCGCTCGCCTGCGACATCGTCACCTTTCATGTCCCGCTCACCAAGTCCGGGCCTTTGGCTACGTACCATCTGTTAAACGAGGCCCTGCTCGGCCGGACAAAAAAAGGGGTTGTCCTCTTCAATACCTCGCGCGGCAGCGTGGCCGAAACCCTGGCGCTGCACCGTTTCCTTGACGCAGGCCATTTTGCGGCCACGGTCTTTGACGTTTTCGAAAACGAGCCGGAGATTGATATTACGCTTGCGCAGAAGGCGGATATCGTGACCCCGCATATCGCGGGTTATTCGTTTGACGGCAAGGTCCGGGGCACGGAAATGATCTACCGGGCGCTCATCGACCATTTCAAGCTCGAGTCCCGCTGGCGGCTCACGCTCCCGCCCCCGCCAATGCCCAAAGTGCTTCTTTCGGGCCGGGGCAATGCGGACGACAAATTGCGCGAAGCCGTGTCCAAGGTCTACAACGTCATGGACGACGACGCCCGCCTGCGGGACACTTTTGAGTGTGAGCCCTACGAACGCCCCGTGCTTTTTGACCGTCTCCGCAAGGAGTACCCGGTTCGCCGTGAATTCGCCAACACGCGCGTGGTGCTTCCGGCCCCGGATCCCGCTTTCGAGGCCCGGCTCAAAGCCCTCGATTTCGTCGTCGATATCGGGTCTTAAAACACCTGTCTGCGTATCCTCCCTCTTCTCTCTAATTTTCGCGCCTTTCGATTGTTCTGAAACAGTGTATTAATTATTTTTAACATTTCGTATAATGCTTAACTCGGATCTGGAATAACAGTCATGAAAACCTGCGGCATCAACATCGGCGCGTCCAGCGTCAAAGTGGCGGTCCTTGACGACGGCCGGCTCGTCCATTCCGACGTGCGCGCCCACGACGGCGACGTTCACAAAACCGTGGCCGCCATCCTCAATCACCCTGCCATCCCCGCGGGCATGACGGCGTTGGCCGCGGCCAACGGGGGCCTGAAATCTCTGAACCTCAAAGGTGTTATTGAAGCCGTGGCAATCCAGGAGGCGCTCCGCCAGGGCGGGTTCCACTGCCGCGCCCTTGTTTCCATGGGCGGCGAGGACCTCGTGGTCTACGCGGTCAACGACGAAGGCCGCATCATCAACTCCTTCTCGGGCAACAAGTGCGCTTCGGGCACGGGCGAGTTCTTCAAACAGCAGTTGAAGCGCATGGACCTCGAGGTCGCGGACGGCATTGCCATTGCCGGCGAATGCCAGGTGCATAAAATCTCATCGCGCTGCTCCGTGTTCATGAAAAGCGACTGTACGCACAAGCTCAACAAGGGGGAGGCCACCAAAGGCGATATCGTGCTTTCGCTTTCCAACGTCATGGCTGACAAGGTCGTTGAATTCCTGAAAAAAGCCAAAATCACGAGCGGTCGCGTCATGCTGACCGGCGGGCTCACGCGCAACCCGCATCTGGTTAAATTCATCACCCAGGCCATGCCCGGCGTCGAATTCTTCATCCCCGAAACCGCGGCTTATCTCGAGGCTTACGGTGCCGCGCTCCTCGCGCAAAAAGAAGGGGAGGCCCTGCCCGACATCCGCCACCTGTTCCACGAGGAGCACGTGTCGTACGAAAAAATGCGGCCGCTCACGGATTTCAAGTCCAAGGTCATTTACATGCAGTCGCGGCGCGGCCTCATCCAGCAAGGGCATGAATACATCCTGGGCATTGACGGTGGCTCCACCACCACCAAAGTGACGCTCATTGACTGCGAGACCGACGAAATCGTGGCTTCTTTTTACGGGCGCACGCACGGCGACCCGGTGAACGCGCTCAAGGGTTGCCTCCAGGAGATTAAAAAGGAAATCATCGACGAAATCGGTTCACTCGACATCAAAATAACGCTGGCCGCAACCACCGGTTCTTCACGCGAAATTCTCGGCGTGTTCATGGAGACCCCGGGCGTGTACAACGAGATTATCGCGCACACCGTGGGGACCACTTATTACGACAAGGAAATCGACACGCTCTTCGAAATCGGCGGGCAGGACGCCAAGTATGTTTACATCAAGAACAATGTGCCCATTGACTATGCCATGAATGAGGCCTGCTCCGCGGGTACGGGCTCCTTTCTCGAGGAATCGGCCAAAGGGGACCTGAACATCGAGTCCGCGAGTGAAATCGGCGATATTGCGGAAAAGGCGGTCACCCCGCTCAAGTTCGGGGAGCACTGCTCGGCTTTTATTAATTCCGACATCCGCAAGGCCATCCAGGAAGGGGCGGGCAAATACAACATCGTGGCCGGCCTGGTCTATTCCATTGTGCTCAACTACCTCAACCGGGTGGTGGGCAACCGAACCGTGGGCAACCGCGTGGTCCTCCAGGGCGGGGTGGCCAAAAACAGCGCCATCCCGCTTGCATTCGCCGCGCTCACGGGCAAGACCATCGTGGTGCCGCCCGACCCCGAGCTCATGGGTTGCTTTGGCGTGGGGATTCTCGCCAAACGCAAGGCGGCCGAGGGGCTGCTCCGGAAATCCGCATACGACCTCGACGAGGTGCTCGAACGCGTCCTTGACTCCGAGGGCGAATTCATCTGCCGTTCCTGCGACAACCGCTGCCCTGTCAAACGGCTCAAGGTCAACGGCCACATTTATTTCTTCGGGGGCCGGTGCAACAAGTACGCCAACACCCGGAAAAAGATCCAGTTTGACGAGGCCAACATCCACGACCTCCTTCAGCGGCGCCATGAACTGCTTTTTAACGAGTTTGGCGCGGACCCGGCCCGGGTGCAGCCCAAAAAACCGATCACCGTGGGTATTCCTCAGGCGTTTTCCATCTATTCCCTCTGGCCCCTTTACTCGCATTTTTTCGCTGAACTCGGCGTACAGTGGATCCTTTCCGAGACCGTGGACCGCGATGGCCTCGAGGCCCTCAACGCCCCTTTCTGCTATCCCGGTGAAATTGCGCACGGCATGATGGGCGAGCTTTTGAAAAAGAAGTGCGATTTCTACTTTCTGCCCCATTTCAAGGAC
>JAZDKP010000190.1:0-31064 GCA_043802925.1 Fibrobacterota bacterium
GAAGGAGATAAAGGCAGAAGAAATCGTACCGCTGCTTCAGAGAGAGGGTATGTTTAACCAGCGAATGGATTGGATGGCTTTGGACGCGGAGGTTAAAACAACCGTGATTTCGTTCAGCGGCGTTTTAAACCGTCGGGAACGGCGCCCCATATACATGGATACGCTCATTGGGGCTCGGCCGGGAATTGTCTTTATGCAGGTCAACGATTCGACGGGTATTGGAAGGAAAGGGAACCCGGCGCATAAACGGGCGCTGCTGCAGGTTACGAACATAGACATATCGGCAAAATTCGGATATGACAACAATTTAATTGCCGTGACCCGTCTGGATAACGGGCAGCCGATAGGCAAGGCAATCGTAGAACTACGCGATATAAATAATAAAATAATCTGGGTGGGCAAGACCAACACCGAGGGAAAGGCCCTGTCGCCTTCATGGTGGAAGCTGTCGATGGTGCGACAAAATCACTATGCGATGCCCGAGCAGATCATCCTGGTGTACAACGACAAGGATCTGGCATTTCTCTCCTCCGAATGGGACGTGGGCATTTCGCCATGGCGGTTCGGACTTGAATATCAGGGAGATCAGATACCGAAGCAGACCTACCTGGGAACCATGATAACAGAGCGGGACCTGTACCGGCCCGGGGAGATGGCGTTCGGCAAAGGGTTCGTTCGGTTTTTGGAAAATGAATCATGGCAACCCGTTAAACATACCAAGGTCGTCATGACTGTCCGGGGGGAAGGGGCGGTGCACGCGTTCAGCGGAGAGGAAGGGGATGAAGAAGGCGGCCGCGCCGAGGGCGGAACGGCAATCTTATATGAAGACACTGTGGCCCTGTCTAAAATCGGCGCGTTTGAATTCAAATTCCGGATCCCGAAAGAAGCAAAACTCGGTGTCTACACGATGCAGGCGCATGTGGTCGGTTTTGAGGAGGACATGTCGAAGAACGGGTTCCGGGAGCAGATCAAGGGAAGTTTGCGGGTGGCGGAATTCAAACCTGCCGAGCTTGAGGTCCACGTTGTGCCGAGTGTGAACGACGCGATGTACGGCGACAGCGTCAGCGGCGTAATTTCCTCGAATTACCTTTTCGGCGCACCGGTTAAGGATGAACCGGTGCTATGGGCGGTCCGGCGTTTTACTATGCATTTTAAGCAGAAAGGGTATGAGGACTGGACGTTTGAGAATTGGGCGGACGACGAACGAAGACGGACCGAGGACCCGCCAGAGGGGCGGCTGATGTTCAAGGATTCAACGAATCTCGACTCTAAAGGTATGGCCAAGGTCGGGTTCAGGATTGGGCCGAATGAAAACGGAACACCAGCCTATTACCAGCTGGAGGCGACCGTCACCGGGAAATCAAGCCAGCCCATTGCTTCCTGGAAAAGCATAGCCGTCCATCCGGCCGACTGTTATGTCGGAATCCGGCTTTCGGATTATTTTATTACCGCAGCGATGCCCATGAAAATACATCTGGCGACCCTGACACCCCAGGGGAAGCGGGTGGCCGGCCAGAAAATCGCGCTGAAGGTGATATGCCGTTATTGGACATCGGTACTGAAGCTGGATCTGGAGGGGCGACGGACCTGGCAGAGTGAGAGAAAGGATTCCGTCTGTCTGAGCGACACACTGCTGTCGGCGGACTATACCGGAGATACGGTGCTGTTTGTCCCAACACGTACGGGTTATTACATTGTCAAGGCGACGGTACTCTCGAATGGAAAAGAGAGCGCGGCGGCTTCCACGGGATTTTACGCCTGCGGGTCGGATTATGTGCCCTGGGAGCGGACGAATGACGATGTCATCGACGTGGTTTCGGACAAGAAAACGTATGAGCCCGGCGACCTCGCCAAATTACTGGTAAAATCGCCCTATCCGGAATCCCGGGCGCTCTTGACCGTGGAGAGGGAGGGCGTCATCCTTTCGAAGTGGATCACGCTCCACGGAACGGCGGCGAGGGTGGATTTGCCGATCACACGGGACTTTTTGCCCAACGTGTATGTCTCGGTCATGATACTGAGAGGGCGGGCTTCGGAACAGCGATTCGACGAGGATGGAAACGATCTTTCAAAGCCGGCCTTTAAGATAGGGTATTGTCAATTCGACGTGGAGCCCTCGGGCAAGCACTTGAAGGTCCAGGTGGAGTCCGCGAAACCGGAATTCAAGCCCGGCGATTCAGCGGAGGTGAAAATCATCGTGCCGCAACTGGCGAAAAAGACCTATGCCTCCGACGTGCTGGTGATGGTGGTGGACGAAGCCGTACTGATGCTTTCGGGATTCAAGACCCCGGATCCGTTTCAGGTTTTTTACAATACCCGGCCGCTCTGCGTTCTGACGGGCGAATTACGCTCGACGGTGATCGGGGAGCGCAACTATGGTGAAAAGGGCGAAAACAGGGGAGGAAGCGGCGGTGTCGACCCGGCCCTGCTGGCCCGGCTGAACGACATGGCCGCGCGAGGGAATTTCAAGGTGTGCGCTTACTTCAATCCCAGGGTCGTGCTGAACAAGGAGGGGAAAGCCACGGTACGGTTCAAGCTGCCGGACAATCTGACGACCTTCCGCATTATGGCGGTGGCGCAGAGCGCGCTGGCGGAATTCGGCAGCGGGGAGGCCAGGATTCGAGTGAACAAAAAGCTGATGTTAAGGCCTTTTCTGCCCAGGTTCCTGAGGGTGGGCGATACCTGTCTGGCCGGGGTGGTCGGGGAGAATTATACGGGAGCCGCGGACACTGTCAAGGTCCGGTGCGAAAGCCAAGGTGTAAAATTATCCGGAGGATCCTTCAGCCAGGCATGCGTTCAACCGAACAGCAACGCCTATTTGCTCATTCCCATGGTCGCTGACGCGTTGGCAGACTCGGTCTCCCTGGTCTTTAAGGGAGTGCTCGGCGCCGAAACGGACGGGGTCGCGGTGACCCTGCCGTTGGTTTATGAACGGTCGCTGGAGACGGTTGCCATGACCGGCTCGACCGCTGATTCCGCCCGCCAGCTGGTGAAGGTGCCGGCCGGAACAGACGAAAGGTTCGGAGGCGTGCAGGCTTCGCTTTCGTCGACGGCCCTGATTGGACTGGGAGAGAGTGTCAATTACCTCTTTGAGTATCCGTACGGTTGCCTGGAGCAGAGGACCTCGCGCATTTTGCCGATTATCCTGTTCCAAGAGATGATCAAGGCGTTCGCCGGCAAGGTGCCCAAGAACATGAACGGCGCTGAATTAATCAGGGAATATCTGGGCATGGTCACGAAATATCAGTGCCCGAACGGAGGGTTTGATTACTGGACGCCCGCAAAACACGATTCGCCCTACATCACTGCCTATACGCTTCTGGCCATCATCAGAGCCGGCAATAAGGGCTACAGCGTGGATCCTGAAAGTAGAACAAAAGCAATTAATTACCTTTCGGATTGTCTGAACGGTCAGCTCAGGCGTAACGAGTATCCCTACAATGAGACGGAATGGAGAACGACCCTTGCATTCATCACCGCCGTGTTGGCCGAAGCGGGGATTGGAAAACCTGGTGTGGTTGAAGATTTATTCAAGCATAGGAACCAATTGACTGCGGTGGGGCTGTCATGGCTATACAAAGCGATCGTGCTGGGTAAGAACGATCCGAAAATGGGGGAACAGGTCAAGACCGACATCATGAACTTCGCAAAAATCGAGGCGGCGTCCCTGCATTTTGAAGAAAGAGCCGGACAGGGGAATTACTGGATTCACTCTTCCAACGTGCATTCCACCTCCGTGATCCTGCTGAACCTCCTGGAATCGGACGGCAAATTTCTGCAGGCTGAAAAAGCGGTCCGCTGGCTGATGGAGAAGCAGCGCAACAACCGCTGGGGCAACACCCATGAAAACTTTTTCGCGTTCTGGGCGACGGCCGCCTATTTCAACGCCTATGAAAAGGAAACGCCTGATTTTACCGCGAAGATACGACTGGACGGGAAGGAATGGTTGACGGAGAAGTTCGCCGGCCGGCAGTCGGAAAGCCGGATGACAAGCCAATCCCTCACGGCCCTGCCCAAGGATCGGAACCTGCCCATGGACTTTGTAAAGCAGGGGCCGGGACGGCTGTACTACCAGTTCAGGATGAAGTATGCGCCTGCCGGGAAGGCGGAAGCGCGGGATGAGGGATTATTTGTTGACAGGGAGTACCAGACGCTGGAAGGGAAGCCCCTCAAGCCCGAGGAATTCAAGGTCGGCCAGATGGTTTTAGTGCGACTTACAGTGAAGACGACCCGGGAGCGGCATTTCGTGGCGGTGAACGATGCGGTTCCGGCCGGATGTGAAATCATTGATCCTACTCTCAGTGTGGTTTCATCGGAGCTGAAGGCGAAACTGACCGCCTTCAACCGGGAATCCAGGAGCTCTTGGTGGGGAAGCTGGAACCATGTTGAATACAGAGATCAGCGGTGCCTGCTGTTTGCGGATGTCCTCGATGCGGGCGCGCATACATTCGCCTATCTGGTACGGCCCTCCATTACCGGAAGCTTCGGAACACCGGCAACGCATGCGGAAGCCATGTATGAGCCTGAGATATTCGGCCGCAGCGCGGAATGCCTGACGGTCATCAAAAAATGACAGGCAACGGATGCGACAGAGATTAATGTCTGGCTGGTTTGTTCTTTTTTTCGCGGTCGGGGTCGCGTCGTGCTGCGACTGGCTGCTTCCGGTTGATGTGCCGGACAGGAAAGATACGGCGGCCATCCGTATCACGCCCATTGGGGCCTTTGGAAACCCGCGAAAGGCGCGGCTGGGCGTACCGGCGCACTATCATTCCGGGTACGATATTGCGCGCGTCGGCAGCGTGGATGCCGATGCCCCAGTGTTCGCGGCGTCCTGCGGGAAAGTGGTGAGCATGCGCGAGGACGGCCCATTTGCGCAAATCATCCTTTACCACCCGGACGATCATGTGTGGACTGTTTATGAGCACGTTTCAGGAATCCTGGTGCATGTCGGACAGGACGTGACGGAGAAGACACCGTTGGCCCGAATTATGAATCGGAAAGAGCTGAACCGATACGGATGGCACTTTAATCATCTGCATTTTGAAGTACTCCGATGCGAACCCCGGCGGATGCAGTCATCCGCCGGCCTGTCCGAGCGGTTTTACAGGACTTATGGGACCGAATGTTCCACCCTCATGAAATTACATGAAAAATACCTGGATCCCCTGTCGTTTCTGAAAATGCAATGGAACGGCGGAACCTAGAAAGCACCGGCATGCGCGAAAAACTCTTAAAGAGAAGAACGGGGCTTGTTGCGGTGTTGATTTCCGCTGCGCTGTTTGCGGGATTGTGGTGCTGGCCGCTCCGGCCGCCGCCGTTGACCTATTGCGAATCCCTGAAGATATGCGACAGGAATAACGAGATATTGAGGGACGTTCCCGTGGGGAGCAAGGGCCGGAACACCGCCATCCGGCTGCAGGAGGTGTCGCCGGACTATCTTAAGGCGCTGATTGCGATTGAGGACAAGAGATTCTACCGGCATCCGGGAATCGATCCCCTTGCCATGGCAAGGGCGCTCAAAATCAATCTCCAGTGCCGACGCATTAAAAGCGGCGCCTCGACCATCACGGAGCAATTGGCCCGGGCCGTGTGGTTTGAAGGCAGAAGCAGGACCTGGCTTACGAAAGTCCGAGAGATGTGGTATGCGGTCAGGCTGGATGCGACGCTTTCGAAACACGAAATCCTGGAACAATATGTTAATCGCGTCTCATTTGGAAACAATTGCAGGGGAATCGCATCGGCCTCCTGGTTTTACCTGGGAAAGGCGGTCACGGCGCTGACGATAGCGGATGCGGCATTCCTGACGCTGCTGCCGCAGAATCCCAGATATAACAATCCGTTTGGAGTTGGGCGCAACAGGACGAAGGCTGAGTATATGCGCCAGTGCCGGCGGTTGCTTGCGGGCAATATCATCGATACGGCGGAATGCCAGCGAATAAGGCAACTGTATCCGTTACGGGGATTCCATCTTACCCGTTTTGCCGCACCCCATTTTGTGGAATATGTGCTGCGAGCACTCCCGGTTGACAGCATAAACCGGGTGCAGACCACTCTGGATTTGGCCGTGCAGCGAGATTGCGAACGAGGGGTGGAAAAGTGGCTGGACCTTTGCGCGCCGTATCATGTCACCAACGCCTCCGTGATTGTTTTTGACAACCGAAATGGGGATGTCCTGGCTTACGTGGGCTCAAGGGATTACTGGGATGACGAGTATCAGGGACAGGTTGACGGGGTTAACAGCCTGCGTCAGCCGGGTTCGACGTTAAAACCGTTCCTGTATGCGCTGGCGCTGCATAACGGTAAGACTCCGGCCTCACTTATACCGGACATCCCAGCGCGGTTCAAGACGGCGGGAGGGTTTTTTGAACCGTTGAATTATGATAAAAAGTTTCATGGGCCGGTGCGGTTGAGGGAGGCCCTCGGCTGTTCGTACAATATACCGGCGGTTTGGATGTGCGATCAGCTGGGAACGGAGACCTTCCTGTTGTTGTTGAAAAGAACCGGGTTGAGCGACCTGAAAAAGACCGCCGTTGAATATGGGCCGGGACTGGCCCTTGGAAATGCGGAAGTGACGCTGATGGAACTTGCCCGGGCCTATACGCTTTTTCCAAGAAGAGGATACCCGGTAAAACCGAGATTCGTTTCGGCCGTGCGCTATTTGGACGGCCACGAAAGCGTCACACCGGATTCGGGGTTGGAAGAGAAACCCGTTTTGGATGATGGTTCGCTCCGGCTGGTGGAGGACATTTTATCGGACAATGACGCCAGGTTGCCCGCGTTCGGGGAGTATTCCGCGCTTCGTTTGCCTTTTCCCTGTGCGGCGAAGACAGGAACCTCGAAGGACTTCAAGGACAACTGGTGCGTTGGCTGGACGCGGGAATACACGGTTGCGGTATGGGCGGGTAATTTTGACGGTTCGTCCATGCACCACGTTTCGGGCGTGAGCGGGGCCGCGCCGATATTTCATGAAATCATGAAATCGTTGGACAGAAGGACTGGACCGCTTGCATTGGACGGACGTCGCGGGCGGGGATTTGTCAGAAAAAGGATTTGTCCGCTGTCGGGCCTTGAGGCCACGCGATTTTGCGGCGGAAGTATTTTAGAACCGTTTGTACCGGGCCATCTACCCCCGGGGCGATGCAATTTTCATACAAAAGAGGGGCTGTGTCTGCCGGGCCTTTATAACGACTGGGCAATCCAGAACGGAATCCGTCTTGCGGGGAACGTAAAAGCGGAGCAGTCTGCGGATTCCATGATATTGTCTCCCAAAGACGGGGACATATTTGTTTTGAGCAGGGAGATGCCGACGGGAGCGCAGGCGATTAAATTCGTATTTGTCCCCGCGGCGGGCGTGGATAACATTGAATTCACAATGGATGGCGGAACGAAAATCAATCTGAGGCGTCCCTTCACATATTTCTGGACACTGAAGACAGGCGACCATGTTTTGTCAGTGCAAACCAGGGGTAAAAAACAAAGCAAGCAGTCGATAAAATTCAAGGTCATCGATGACGACATGGAAGCAGCGTTTTTGTAGAACTATCAGAGAGGCAGGAGGCTCAAAATGCGAAGGTCACTGAAAATCATTTACCCGCTGTTCGGCATCATCTGCCTGCTCGGTCTGGTACGCTGTGGGAAAAAAGCCCCGGTAAACGTCCTTTGCCTGCGGGACAATATGACTTTAAGATCGTCAAAAGACGTTTCGAAAAAAAGCGGCCTGATTCTTCAGCAATGGTCCCAAATGGAGTGGCTGGGGGATTCGGTGGCGGACGCCGGCGGGAAAGTGTATTACCATATCCGGGTCATGGAAGGGGTGGAGGGGTACATCGAGCGTGAAAGTATCGCGTTGAACGCCCGGCCGGGAGTCGTAAAGGACACCCTGCATATATTTTCTTCGCAAGGCTCCAAGCACTCGACCGATTATCGTGTTCCGCCCCTGACGATTGTCGCGGTACTGAAGGAGACGGGCGTCTATGACTCCGTTTGCGCCAACGACTGCACGATGTCGGGCTGGGTGAAGGCAAGCGCGGTATACAAGGACCCCGAGAACGTTCAGGCCGCCTTTTTGGTGCTGCGGCACCGGAAGGCGAACCTCGGCAGCATTTCAATCGAGGTATTGAATGAAATGGAACAATCTGTTGACATTCGCAAGACATTTGTATACGATTATATTAAGTCTCTGATTGCCTCCGAAGTAGAGCAGGCAGTGGCGGATACGGCAGCCACCGGAATGGTAAGCCCCAGCGAGGAAGGGCACGATATGACGGAAGAGGAGACAGGACAATAGATGAGGGAGGCTTGCGCAAGCGGAGGTGAGTTGGAAACGAAGAAAAGGAAACAGTTGTGCTGCGAAGCGGCCGCCGCGCTTTTGCGCTGATTGGCTGAGCGGGAGGCACGGAAGGAGGTTAAATTTGAGAATAAGAAAAGAAGACGGCTGTTTTGGTATGAGTCGGGACATGAAATGTACTTATACCGGCAAAATATTACGAATATTAATGTTATTTATAATTAGCATTCATAGTGATTTGACAGGGCAGTGGAATAAAACAGCAGGGCCGCCAGGAGGTTCTGTTAACGCCATTATTACCAATGGAGACACCATCTATGCTGGTCTTGAGGGCGGGGGAGTCTATCGGTCAACGACAAACGGAAACGTCTGGAATGATATCAGCGCCGGATTATCAGAAAAATATATTTCATCGATGATTATAAACGGGTCATCTCTGTTTGTAGGAACCCCGAACGGTATATATCGGACAAATGATAATGGCGGGACTTGGTTAAAAGTAAGCCCAGGGCTCTTAATTCGTAACGTTATCAATTTGGCTTCCGATGGAACATTTATTTGGGCAAGTACCTCGGATGTTGGTGTTTTTTGGTCGCCAGACAATGGGAATAATTGGGTAGATGTGAGTTATGGTTTGAAAAGTTTAAAAAACAGCGCACTCTATTATTACAACTCAAGAATGTTTGTAGGCAATGACAGCGGCGTGTATTATTCCTCTGACAGCGGACAAAGTTGGGTCTTAGCAAACAATGGGTTGCCCAAAGCCAAAGCAACTTCCTTTATAGGAATCGGACAATATTTATTCGCGGCAATATCTTTAACCGGAATGTATATGACTTCCGATTATGGATTGAACTGGACCGCTGTGAATACGGGAATAACCGATAACATTATTTTAAAATTAATAAAAAAGGATACCATTCCTTTAGTCAGCACATATTACAAAGGCATTTTCCAGACCACAAATAACGGCGCGAATTGGATTCCGGTAAATACAGGGCTACCTCTTCAGCCGATATTTTCGCTTGCGGAGAACGATTCTTTTTTCTTTGCCGGCCTTCAAGGGGGGGGAATCTACCGGACAACAACAATTGGAGGCGTCTGGACAAGCAGTAACACCGGCCTTGCGGCTTCAATAATATTCTCGCTTTATTCGGCATATGGGTTTATATACGCAGGGACCTATAATGCTGGTATTTTTCGTTCCTCGAATGCGGGTGGGCGCTGGGATGCAATCAATAACGGAATGACGGATTACCGTATTTATTCTTACGCATCCTGTGGTTCAACTTTATATGCAGGGACCTGGAATGGTATTTTCAAGTCTGCGGATAGTGGATTAACATGGGTAAACATAAGTAATATAACTGAAGAGCCTAATATTTTATCAATAGCAGTTATTGACACAACTGTTTTCATGGTTAACAGGGCCGCCGTATATTCTTCTGCCAATCAGGGCGCGAATTGGGTGAAGATAGGAACCAGTCTTGGGAATATTGATCCCAAAAACCTAGCCGTCATTGATTCGAACCTGTTTTTAGCCACGTCGGATTCCGGTGCATATCGTTCTTCCGATTGCGGGGCGACATGGTATAAGATAAGCACCGGGCTGCCAAGAAACACCAGCGTATTTGAAGCCAACGGAAAACTATTTATTGCGGCGACCAACAGTCTTTATATGTCCGATAATTTTGGCAATAACTGGATCTCGGTCTATAACGGTATCCCAAATTATATGAGCATTAAGACAGTTGTTGGAGACGGTAGAAATCTTTATGTGGGAACGTTAACGGGAGGAGTTTATTATTCTTCAGACAATGGAGCCAGATGGATATCTGCGAGCGCGGGATTAACCAATGGAGATGCAAATACTCTTTTAATAGATAGTGGCATGGTTTATGTCGGAACAAACCATGGGGGAGTCTGGAAACGGTTGATTAATGACCTTGTAGAAGTAGAAAAGCCAGAGGAAGCAACATTTGAAGAAGCAGGAATAATACAGAACCATCCCAATCCATTTAATCCGACAACCACCATCCAGTATTATATCCCTAAATTGCATAAAGGGATTTTACAAATATATTCCATAAACGGCTCATTAATATTGAAAAAAGAGGTGCAGGGAAAAGGCAATTTGGAATGGACGGCTGAACATACGGCCAGCGGGATATTAATATGCAAACTCACAATAGGAAAGAGCGTCTATAAAAAAAAGATGGTATTATTACGATAAATTACGGATACCGGGACTTTCAGTCTGGGGTATTTAAGCATAGAGACCAACTGACCACCCACTAACATAGTATCTCCCTTTTTCGAAAAAAGGGAGGGGGGGGCATCTTGCACGATAATTGAGTCATCCCGGTAAACGTCAATAACACCTTGGGGAAATCCCTTTGTGAAAGACCAAATATCCAAATTCTTTCTTTCGCTCTTTTTCCAAGGTTAACGTTATTTTCTTTTGCGCCGCAAGCCGACCCCCTCCCTGCCGTCGCGGGAGGGAGGGGGAAAAGGGGGTGGGTTTTTGATTGCAAAACCTGTCCTGCACCCCCGTCTGCGACGAAGGTTGGCGGTGAGGCTTCATTATTTATATATTTTCCCTGTAAAAATGAAGCACCCCATCCTCTTATTGCTCCTGCTGTTACCCCTCACTTCCTGCGTCTATTTCAACACGTTCTATAACGCGCGCAAGTACTTCGACCAGGCACGCGAGACCCAGCAGCGCCGGCTGGCCGCCCAGCAGGCCGACACCGTCAAAAAAGTCGACGATGCCGAGAAAAAGCTTTTCGATAAGGCCATCGAAAAATGCTCCAAGGTGCTCAAACTTTACCCGCAGAATAAAAAGTACGTGCCTCTTTCAACGCTGTTGCTTGCGGAAATCTATTTCTGGGAGGCCGAATACCCGAGCGCGATACGCAAATGCAACGAATTCATCGCCCACTATCCGGAGCACCCCGAATTTTACCGGGCGGTCTATTTCAAGGGCATGAGCTATTATGGCGACCAAGCCTATGAAAAGGCCCAGCTCGAGTTTGAACGCATCCTTGACGGAAAAGCGGCCGGAGACTACCGGAAAAAGGCGCGGTACATGCTGGCGGAAATTTCAGTGGTGCGCGGCAGCAGCTTTGGCGCCATGGACCAGCTCCAACAGCTCGAAGGGGGCGGTAAAATCCTGAACAGCCTCATCAGTTTCAAGATGGGCCAGCTGCTCTTCCGCCAAAAGGAATACGCCGAAGCTTTAAAAAAGTTTGAACAGGTCGAGGACGTCAAGGCCGACAAGAGCCTGCCCGAGGTGAACATCCCAGAAAACCTCAAATACAACGCGGAACTCATGTCCGGGCTCTGCCTGCGTGAGATGGGACAACCGGCAAAGGGGGTGGCCCATTTCGAGAAAATGATAGAGAACGACCGGTACTACCGGTTCTTTGGCGATATTTACAACCAGATTGCGGCCTGCCGCGCCCTGGAAAAAAAGAGCGATGAAGCGAAAAAGATATACGAACGCGTGGTCTCCGAGTATGCCAAGACCCGGGCCGCTGCGGTCGCCTGTTATTCGCTGGGGCTCCTTTACGAGTCCGCTTTTTCCGACCTTCGCACGGCCTTCAAATGGTACAAGCGCGCGCAGGAGGAAATGGCCGGGTGCGACGAGGCCAAGCTTGCCAAGGAACGGTACGAGGGGCTCCGCGCCGTCATGTTTCTCACGGCCAATCTCGACTCCCTGGTGCTTTCGGATTCCCTGTACCGCAAAGAGGACTCCCTGACCGTGGATTCCATCCGTAAAATGCCCCTTTCGGGCCGTCATTTCCGGGCCGCTGAAATCTATCTCTACGGTCTTTCCACCGCGGATTCGGCGCTCTACCATTTCCAGCAGATCCTAGCGATTTCTCCAGAAGCGGATACCAGCGCGGGCCTTAAAGCGGTGCAGATGAAGGCGCTCTTTGCATCGGCCTGGATTAGCGCTAACCTGTTGAACCGGGCCGCGGGCTCCGACAGCCTGTTCAGGGAGGTTCTCCGCCTTTACCCGGCCACTGAATATGCCAAGGGCGCGGAAAGGGCGCTGGGCCTCGCGGTGACCCAGCGTACGCACAGCGATTCCGTCAATCTCCGTTTCTGGCAGGCCGAAAGCCTTTTTTACGGCCAAAACGATTGCGCGGCCGCCGTGGCTGCGTTCGAAAAGTTCTATGCGGACTATCCCCTCGAACCCTTTGCGTCCAAGGCCCTTTTCTCCGCGGCCTGGATATCCGAAGACTGCCTTACCGACAATCCCGGGGCTGAAAAACGCTACCGCCTGGTGCTCGACAGTTTCCCGGAGACCGATTACGGACGCTTTGCCCGGCGCAAGCTGGAGGGCAAAAAGGAGGGATTGAAGAATATCGACGCGGTGGGGGCGGAGGGCACCACGTTGACGAGCGAGATGGAATATAAGATTGAAAAGGCGGGGACAACGACGGAGCGTGCCCGCGAGTCCGGGGACGAGGGCGCCTGGGTGACGCTGGCGTCGCTGACCGCCGTTGACGGCAAGCTCGAAGGCCCGGCCCGCGCGCAGGACACCATCAAACGCGAGCTGCAGGCCGCAGTCAACGCGGTCGATGAAACCTATATCGACATGGTCGACGATAACCTTACGCAGGAAGGGGATCTTATCGTGCGCCTGTGGCTTTCGCCGGCCGGCGAAGTGACCAAGGTCAAGACCGAGACGGTCGCCAAGGGCATTTCCGATAAAACCCTCATTGAGGAGGTGCAGGCCATTTTCCAGGGGCTCGAGTTCAAAGAGGCGAAGGAGGCCTGCGCCCTGGAGGTCAAGCTCACGTTCAAGAACAAATCAAAGGCGCTGCCCGATGAGTAAAAAATACAACCTGACGGCTGTTGTGGTCGCCGCCGCCCGCCTTATTCCAAACGGCGCGCAATTGACATTCCGGGCGCCGGTCATCGCAAAATCGGCCCGGCCGGGCCAGTTCGTCTTCGTCAAGCCCGCGCTGCTGCGTGAGCCCGTGCTCCGGCGCGCTTTTTCCGTGTCCGCGGTTGACCGCGTCAAAGGGGACGTATCCGTTTACTTCGACATCAAGGGCGAGGGCACACGCGCCCTGGCCGCGCTTAAAAAAGGGGACACCCTTGCTGTCACCGGGCCCTGCGGGCACGGGTTTGACCCGCACGGTTTTGGCAGGCGCAACCTCCTGGTCGCGGGCGGATGCGGCATCGCGCCCATGCTGTTCCTTGCCACGGAACTGAAAAAGAAGGGCCGCAAGGTCGATTTTTACTATGGCGCGCGTACCGCGTCCCAGTTGGTTTACCGTCGCGAACTCGGCCGCCTGTGCGATACGCTCACCCTGGCCACGGACGATGGCAGTGCCGGGACACGGGGCGTCATCACGCGGCGGCTGCCCGACAGTCCGGAAACGCCGGTTTTTGCCTGCGGCCCCCGTGCCATGCTGAACGCGTTCCAGCGGCTGCGCCCGGACGCGCAGGTGGCGCTCGAGGCGGAAATGGCCTGCGGCGTGGGCGTGTGCATGGGATGCGCGGTCAAAATGGCCGATGGTTCGCTCACGCGCTGCTGCGTCGAAGGGCCCGTGTTCCGCGCATCGGAGGTGTCATGGAACTGAGCGTTAAAATAGGCAGGGTCATGCTGAAAAATCCGGTGGCCGTGGCCTCGGGTACCTTCGGCTATGGCGAGGAGATGAAGGACCTGGTGCGATTGAGCGCCCTCGGCGCCATTTTTACCAAGGCGGTCACGCTCCAGCCCCGGCAGGGCAACCCGCCCCCCCGCATCGTTGAGACGCCTTCGGGCATGCTCAACGCCATCGGGCTCGCCAATGTCGGGGTCGAGGCCTTTGTGCGCGACAAGCTGCCGTTCCTGCGTCAATGCGGGGCGCGTATCTTTGTCAATGTGGCCGGTTCCACCATTCCCGAATACGAAGCCGTGGTACGCCGCCTCAACCGCGCCAAGGGCATTGATGGCTACGAAATCAATGTTTCCTGCCCAAACGTGAAGAAAGGGGGCATCACCTTTTCCTCTTCGCCTGTGGAAATGGCCAGAGTGGTGCGCGCCCTTCGCAAGGCCACGGCCCGGACCCTCGTCATCAAACTTTCGCCCAATGTCACGGATATCGCCGCCTACGCGCGCGCGGCTGAAGGGGAAGGGGCGGACGCGGTGTCGCTCATCAATACGCTCATCGGCATGGCCATCGATATCCGCACGCGCAAGCCGCGGCTCACCAACGTCACGGGCGGGCTCTCCGGTCCCGCGGTGCGACCCGTGGGTGTGGCCATGGTTTACAAGGCGGCCCGCGCCGTGCGTATCCCGGTCATCGGCATGGGCGGCATCGTCTCGGCTCAGGACGCGCTGGAGTACCTCATTGCCGGCGCTGCGGCCGTTCAGGTGGGCACGGGTAATTTTATCGACCCCGCGACCCCGGGTCGCGTGCTTTTGGGCGTGCGCGAATACATGAAAAAAAACCGCATCCGCCGTATCAAGGACCTCACCGGTTCGCTGATTACTCTATGATTAAAACATTCCTTCTCCTGCCCGTCATATTATTATTTTTTGGCTGTTCGAGCCATGTGCGTTTTACACGGCCCGGCAACGCGGACGGACCCGCGCCGCGCCCGGCAGCCGTCCCAGCAACGGCCCCGGCATCTGCTGAACGCATGGTGCGGCCGGAACCGCAGGCCGAGAATGGCGGGGGCGGGCGGGTGTTCGAGGAGGGTGAGGCCTCCTATTACGCTCATCAGTTTCACGGCCGGAAAACCTCGAACGGAGAGACCTTTGACATGAACGCGCTCACGGCCGCGCACCGGACGCTTCCGTTTAATACGCGGGTCCGCGTAAAGAACATGGACAACGGGCAGAGCGTGGTGGTTCGAATCAACGACCGCGGCCCTTTTGCGCGCGACCGAATCATTGACCTGTCACTCGCGGCAGCGCGGGCCGTGAGTCTGACACAAGCCGGTCATGCGCGCGTCCAGCTGACTCTCGTCGAATGAACGGAACTTTAAAAAAGAACGGACACCATGAACCTCAATTTTCTGAACCAGCGCCCTTTTCTCCGCCGTATTGCGCGGTACCTGGGCCTTTTGCCCCTTGAGTACACGCCCAAAAACGGCCCTGTGACAGTGACGGGTGAAGTGTCCCGTGTCAGCAAGGATATTGTTGTGGCCCTCGGCATGGCGCTCATCGTCATCCAGTTCGTAATCCAGGCCTTTAAAATTCCCTCCGGGTCCATGGAAAACTCGCTCCTTATCGGCGATTTTCTTCTGGGCCTCAAATATGTGTACGGTTCCCCGGTGCCCTTTTCCTATGCAAAACTGCCCGGTTTGCGCGAGCCTAAAAAGAACGATGTGGTCATCTTCAAGTTCCCGGGCGACCCCAACTACCCCTATAACGACGAGACGCGGAGCATCAAGCTCCTCAACACCTTCATCTTCGGCATCCTTTTCTGGGACAAAGTCGAGAAAAAGATCATCCTGCACGCGCCCAAGGACTTTATCAAACGGTGCGTGGCGGGCCCTGGCGACACCCTACTCGTCCGCGACAAGCAGCTCCTGATTAACGGACAGGCCGTGGCGCTGGCGCCGCGGGGCCAGTTCTCGGACCCGCGCACGCTCCCGCCCGAGGCTGACCCGCGCGATAATTTTGGCCCTTACGTGGTCCCCCGAAAAGGGCAGCGCTTTATCCTCGATTCGCTCTCCATGCGCGAATTCTACTGGGTCCGGTCGCTCATCTATCAGGAAAACCCCAAGGCCCTTATCAAGACCGCGGTCCGTATTTATGTGGACGACACGGTTTACACGGTCCTCAGCCAGAAGGGCGCCCTTTACGTCAAGTACACGGACTGGGATTGGCACGCCCTCCAGCAGCAGTTGTCCCATTTCCAGCTGACCGTGGGCAGCGGCAACGTCAAGGTCCGCTGGGAAATGACCCTCGATGGCCGGCCAATGACCGAGTACACACTCGGACAAAACGCTTTCTTCATGATGGGCGACAACCGCGACAACAGCCTCGACAGCCGGTACTGGGGCTACGTGAGCAAGAAGTTCGTGAAGGCCGAGGCCTTTATCATTTATTTTTCATGGGACGGCCTGGAACCGGCCTGGAACGCAATCCGTTTCAGCCGGATTGGAAAGTTGATATTATAAACGTTATAAACGCCATGAAGTCAAAAGTATGCGAAGACCTTGAGCGGAGCGCGGTGCGGGGGCAACCCCTGTTCCGCGTGGCCTATGCCGACGCTGACTTTTCGGGCGCCAAACTGCGCACGGCCCGGCTGCCGGGCGTTCGCTTTACCCGCTGTAAGCTCGATTTTTCGGATCTCACCGAGGCTTACCTGCCCCGGGCCGTCTTTGATGAATGCGTCATCAACGACGCCCAGTTTTCCGGCACCTACCTCCGGGGCGCACGTTTCGTTAAATGCAAGTTCCGGAACGCCAATCTTTACGGCGCCAACCTGGCCGAAGCGGTGTTCGAAGACTGCGACATTATGGCCACGGACTTAAGTTACACCGAGTTCTCCGAGGCCTCCCTCCGGAACTGCCGTCTTAAGAACTGCAAGGCCTTCCTGGCCGATTTTACGAATGTGCAGCCGCAGTGGCTGAACGGCATCCAGGACGAAATCCGGGAGGCGCTGCTGCCGCCCGGGTTCACCCCGGTTGCCGCAAACGCGCATGTCAAAAAGAAAACATAAAATCGCGGTCCTCGATTTTGGAGGCCAGTACGCGCATCTTATTGCCAACCGCGTGCGCCGGCTCGGCGTCTTTTCGGAGATTGTGTCGCCCGATTCCGATGTTACGCTTCTTTCCGATGTCAGCGGTTTCATATTTTCCGGGGGGCCGCACAGCGTCTACGATGCTTCGGCGCCGGCTTTCAACCCCGCGATTCTCTCCCTTGGAAAACCCGTCCTTGGCATCTGCTACGGCCACCAGCTTATTTGTCATGCCTTGGGCGGAAAGGTGACTCCCGGCAATATCCGGGAGTTCGGGCGCTCGGAATTGACGCTGGAAAAGCCGTCCGCGGTCTTTGCCGGGTTACCGCCCTGCCAGGTGGTCTGGATGAGTCACGGGGATCACGCGGAGGTGTTGCCCGAAGGGTTTATTGTCACGGCCAGTACCAAGGACTGTTCCGTGGCAGCCGTGGAACACCCTCAAAAGAAAATATTCGGCTTCCAGTTCCATCCCGAGGTCACTCACACCCCGGACGGTATGGCCATGCTGGGCAACTTTCTGGACGTTTGCGGGTGCGACAAAAGCTGGAACATGAAACGTTATCTTGAAGAGACGCTGAAGCAGGAGATTGTTGAAAAAACAAATGGCCGCAACGTGTTTCTGCTTGTTTCGGGCGGCGTTGATTCCGTGGTGGCCTTCACGCTCCTGAACCAGATTCTCGGCCCGGAGCGGGTGCAGGGGCTGCATATCGACAACGGCCTCATGCGTAAGAACGAAACGGCCGCGGTCGAGGTCTTCATGCAGGAGCACGGTTTCCGTAATCTGAAAACCGTGGATGCGTCCGAAACCTTCCTGTCGCGCCTGAACCATGTGGCGGACCCGGAGCGGAAGCGGAAAATCATCGGCGACACCTTCATTGACGTGCAGCGCGTGGCGCTCGCCGGCCTTTCACTCGACCCGGAGAAATACCTGCTCGGTCAGGGCACCATCTACCCCGACACCATCGAGAGCGGCGGCACCAAACACGCGGCCCTCATCAAGACGCACCATAACCGTGTCCCTATTATTGCGCAAATGATAAAAGAGGGCAAGGTCATCGAGCCCCTGTCCGAGCTCTACAAGGACGAGGTCCGGGCTCTGGGCCGTGAACTCGGCCTTTCCGAGGAGCTTATCGGCCGCCATCCTTTTCCGGGTCCGGGCATCGGTGTTCGCGTGCTCTGCAGCGAGGGAAGCGCGGAACTCGTGAAGCCCGACGACCTGAAGAAAGCGCAGGACATCGCAATCCGGGCCGGGTACCGTGCTGTTGCGCTGCCGCTCCGCAGTGTGGGGGTGCAAGGTGACTTTCGCACCTATGCCGCGCCGCTTGCCATAGACGGCCCCCATGACTGGGACAAGGCCGCGCATTGTTCCACCGAGGTCACCAATCAGGTACGCGCCATCAACCGGGTGGTGCTCTTGCTTGGCGTCAACGGGGGAGGGGAATTGCGGCTGAACTGCGCCTACCTTACGCGCGACCGGCTCGACCTGTTGCGCGAGGCGGATGACATTGTCACCCGTTTTTTACGCGAGGCGGGGTTGTATAATGATATCTGGCAGATGCCGGTTGTTCTGTTGCCCGTGGGCAATGAGGCGGGGAAGGAATCCGTGGTATTGCGGCCGGTCTGTTCGACCGAGGCCATGACCGCGGATTTTTTCAGAATACCGTTTGACGTGCTCAAGAAACCGGTCAACGCCATTCTGGCGCTTCCGGGAATTTCGGCGGTCTATTATGATTTGACGAACAAGCCGCCGGGTACGATAGAGTGGGAATGATTGCAGAGAAAACAAGTGAAAAATAACAGTATTATGAACATTCAAAAAAGCTTTCCTTTTGTACTGGTTTTCTTTATCCTGTTTGGCGGGTGTACTAAAAAAGTTGTAAAAGATGGATTAGAGTCCACTTGGTATGAGAACGGCCAGAAGCATGGCGAAACGACCTACAAGGATAGTAAGTTGGAAGGGATAAGCACCGACTGGTATGAGAATGGCCAGAAGAAAAGCGAAACCACTTACAAGGATGGTAAGAAGGAAGGGATATGTACCAATTGGTTTGAGAATGGCCAGAAGGCAAGCGAATTAACCTTTAAGGATGGAAAGGAGGAAGGGTTAGCCGCCGATTGGTATAAAAATGGCCAGAAGAGATGCGAAATCAACTGTAAGGACGCTAAGCAGAACGGTTTAGCCACAGCCTGGTTTGAAACCGGCCAGAAGATGACCGAAGCCACCTTTAAGAATGGTAAACTGGATGGAATAGAAACCACCTGGTATAAAAACGGCCAGAAGAGAAGCGAATGCACATATATTGATGGTAAGAAAGAAGGGATAGCAACCAGCTGGTATGGGAACGGTAAGAAGTCAGGTGAAGAAACCTATAAGAATGGTGAATTAGTCAAATAACTTATAAATGGCCTAAACAATTCTGTTAATACAAATAAGCAGAAGGAAAAAGACAATGGCTGCTCTAAAATACTTTCTTGTCGCATTAGGTTTCGTTAGCCTGTTTGTCGGGTGTACGAATAATATTGTAAAGGATGGAATAAAGTACACTTGGTATGATAACGGCCAGAAGGCAAGCGAATCTACTTGGAAGGATGGTAAGCTAGTAGAGATAGGCCCCACTTGGTATGAGAACGGCCAGAAGAAAAGCGAAACCACCTACAAGGATGATAAGAAGGAATGGATACGCACCCGCTGGTATAAAAACGGACAGAAGGCAGAAGAAGCCACCTTGAAGGATGGTAAGAAGAATGGATTAGAGACCATGTGGTTTGAGAACGGCCAGAAGTCAGCCGAAACCATGTACCGTGATGGCTTGGAGGATGGAATATCCACTATTTGGACTGAGAGAGGCTGGAAGGTAAGCGAAACCAACTTTAAGAATGGAATTAAAGATGGGATAGAAACCTTCTGGTATGACAGCAGTCATAAGTTACGCGAAGATACCTATAAAAATGGTGAATTAGTCAAATAACTTCTATGTTGTTTACGTAACGGCGGAAATTGAATATCTATCAGCACTTCCCGTGATGCGAAACAAGGGAGGGGGAATAGGCGTTTTTTAGTTCAATTTACCGGTCAGAGCTCTCAAAGGATTACTACGAACCGTACGTGGGAACCGACTATTTTACCTTTGCCCTCGCCGCTTTTCTCCAGGGCCGGATACGGACGATTTTCCCGTTTTCCATGACCGTCAGCGGCATATCAAGCTTTTTATGTTCTTTAATGACATCCCGTACCGCTTCTCGCATTGCTCGTTCGGCTTTGATGTTGATATCGTCAAGGGGGCTTTTAGAAAATTTATTCATGTTGGTTTCCTTTTTCCGCTTAAAAACCTATCGTATATGACATCATCAAGAATTTCGATGGAAAGGCTTTTTTTTGCTATGAGTTCGGGGTTTTTGCCGGAATTATTCAGAATCATCCATGTGTCCAGCAGCGGCTCGTAAAGGTCAAAGAAATTCGCTAATCCGGCTTTATACCTTCGGCGAATAACATTGCGGGGAATGTAGTGGCCGCCCTTAACCATCCTGTCCTGCACACGCCGGCATGCCAGATCCATGGACTTTAGCCATAAGAAAAACAGATGCAGAGCATATCCTTCGGTCTTGAGTGATTTTAAAAGCGGAACGTAGGCTTTACCGGATAGTGTTGTTTCAAAACCAAAGTCGATGCGTGCTGCGGAGAGCGAACGGATTCGTTGCAGAAGAAGCTTACCGGCCCCCAACGCGGCTTTTTCCGGAGCAAAGGGGGAGATTCCCCGGGCAATGAGGTCCGCATTGATGAATTCATCACAATGCGCATATTCAGGAAGGAATTTTGTGGCAAAGGTTGTTTTACCCGCGCCATTGGGCCCGGCGATAATATATAGATGGGGTCTGCTTGATGGCATAAAATGATATTTATAATATAATTAAAAAGTCGGTGTTGCCCGCCCTCTTTTGCTGGCTACGATTTAAAGCGTGCCTGCATTTGCCCGCAGTTGCCTGGTTGCTTGGTTTTGATACCCCGCAGCAGCTGCGGGGTTCTTCATTTGTGCGCCCTGCTGGGCGCACAATAAAAACGCCCGCGTTGTGACGCGGGCGTAAGGTTCCAGTCTGGCTGTTTATCGTTATTTAACAGGTACGGGTACGGGCACCACGTCGTTTTTGGACACGGGCCACATGATTTCTTTTGATTTGATATTCAGATTCAACCGTTTGACACATTTGGGGCACCACGCGCCTTGACCCGCCTGCGCTGACTTTTCCAGATCCGCCTTGGATATGAGCAAACCACAAGTCTGACAGTTCATCGGGTACCTCTTTGTAAAAGATGTAAACGCCGTAAATTTTAGGAGATCATAAATATAGTATTCCGCAGACGTGATTTGCCATGTTGTTAATTTTGCAGACTGTTATGCAAGGAGAGGTGTTTTGCATAACTCGTTTATCGATAACGCAATACGATGTTGCTGATAAGCAGGGATGGTCTTTTTGTCATTCCCGCGAAAGCGGGAATCCATCATGTGATGGTGGATTCCGTGTCAGGCACGGAATGACAAAACCGAATAAGCAGCATGCATCGACAGGCCCTGTTCCATTATTCCCACTTCAGGTCGCCGATGATTTCGTTTGAAATGTGCGTCAGGTGGTCGCTGATGCGTTCGAGGCGGATGAACACGTCGTGCGTGACAAGTTCGGCCCGGACGTCAATGTCGGTCCGCTTCATGCGCTCGAGGTGATTGACCCGGTAGAGGTGCTTGAACGCATCAAGCCGTTCCTTGTTCAGGATGGCGGCTTTGGCCGGTTTGCCGTCGCGCCGCTCAAACGCGGCGCCCAGCTCACGGCCCATGAGGTCCACCAGTTCCAGCATTTCACGCAATTCATGGGCCGCGGCGGCCGGCACCCCGAGTCCGCGCTCCTTGAGTTTGTGGGTGTGCTCGATGATTTCGCCGGCATTTTCCGTGACCTTGGCCAGGTGTTTGGCCGCGTGGAAAAGGATGGGGAACTCGGCCGTGGTGCGCACGCCCGGGTCGCGGTGTGAGATTTCGGTCAGGTATCCCTTATAGCTTTTGTAAATCAATTCGACCGCTTCCCTGCGCTCTTCCGCTTCCCGTGTCTTTTCGGGCGTCGCGGACAGGAAACTCTCCATCGCCATGACAAACCCGTCGCGCGCAATGGCCGTGATGTTTCCCAGTTCCTTGACGCATTGTTGAAAAGCCGCTTCCGGGGTCTCGAGCATGTAAAGGTTGAGGTAACGGGGCCGCCGGAGGCTGTCGAAGGGACGCTCGGTCACGAGGTGGCGGGCCAGGGACAGAAACAGCGCGGTCATGGGCAATCCCAGCAGCGCGGGCAGCACCGCGATGAGCGTGTGCGCGTTGGCCGCCTGGCGGATGAGCGAGGGGCCGGTGACGGATTGGACCGCCCAGACGTAGAGGGGCAGAAGCGCGAGCGCGAGCGCGCCCGCGAACACATTGAAGAATACATGAATGAGCGCCGCGCGCCGGGCATCGGCCGAGGTGCCGAGGCTGACCAGAACCGCGGTGATGCAGGTGCCAATGTGGCAGCCCACCAGAAGGGGAATGACGCTTTCGAGGCCCGGGAGCAGGCCCGCGCCGCAGAGCGCAAGAATGACTCCCGCGGTGGCGCCGGAGCTGTGCACCAGGGCCGTGACCGCGGCCGCGGCCAGCACCGCAAGCAGGCGGCCGGACCAGCCCGCGCCGATGGCCGTGAAAAAGTGAAGGAGCGCGGGGTTGTCACGCAAGGGGGCGAAGCCCTCCTTCATGGTGGACATTCCCAGGAAAAGCAGGCCGAGTCCGAGCAGGATGGACCCGGTGTTGTACACGCGCTTATGGCGGGGAAAGAGCAGGCAGACTGCGCCCGCGCCCACGGCCAGCAGGGCAAAGGCGTCGAACTTGAAGGAAATGAGCTGGGCCGTGATGGTGGACCCCACGTTGGCCCCGAAAATGACCGGGACCGCGCCCGCGAGCGTGAGCAGGTCCGCATTGATGAAACCCACGACCATGACCGTGGTGGCCGTGGAGCTCTGGATGACGCCGGTCACGGCCGCGCCCAGGAAGAAGCCGGGGAGGCGTTTACGCGTAAAGCGCGAAAGCAGGTGTTGGAGACGTTCCTGCGCGGCCTTGCGGAGCCCCTTGGACAGCGTCAGGATACCGAAGAGGAAGAGGCCGAGACCGCCGAAAATATTGAGCGCGAGGGTCAGGCCTTGTGGCATACGGCGTCTTAGCGGCGGTTGTTTCTGAAGATTTCGCCGATGGATTCGTTATGGTGAATACGACGGATGGCCTCGGCGATGGGTTCGGCCACGGACAGCACGGTCATGTTTTTGAGCCGCTTGCGCTTGGGGAGGTAGACCGAATCCGTGGTCACGATTTCCTTGATGGGGGCCAGGCGGAGGCGGTCGATGGCCGGGCCGCAGAACACGCCGTGCACGCAGGCCACGCGGATGTCGCGCGCGCCCGCTTTCTTGAGCGCATAGACGACCTCGCACATGGTGCCCGCGGTGGAGATTTCGTCGTCAAAGATGATGGCGTTTTTGCCCTTGACCTCGCCGATGATATGGTAGATGCGCGCGGTTTCGCTGTCGTCCTTGCGGCGCTTGTCAAGAATGGCCATGGGCAGGTTGACGCGCTCGGCGTACTTGACCGTGCGTTTGGCCGCACCCGCGTCGGGCGCCACGACCACGGTGTTGCGGAGGTCGAGGGTTTCGATGAAATATTTGACCAGCAGGTTGCCGGCGTCGAGGTGGTCGCAGTTGATGCGGAAAAAACCCTGCACCTGCGGGGAATGGAGGTTGATGGCAAGGACGCGGTTGGCGCCCGCGGTCGCGAGCAGGTCGGCCATCAGGCGCGCGGTGATGGAAATGCGCGGCTCGTCCTTTTTATCGGAACGGACATAGGGAAAGTAGGGGGTCACCACGGTGATGCGGCCCGCGGAGGCGTCCTTGAGTGCGTCAATCATGATGAGCATTTCAATGATGTTTTCGTTGACCGGCGAGCAGGAGGGTTGGACCACGAAACAGTCGGCGCCGCGTACGCTTTCCTTGATGCACACCTTGATGTTTTCGTTGGAAAATTTGATGATGTCCATTTTCCCGAGAGGCACGCCGGCTTTTTTGCAGATGTCGCGCGACAGCGGGCGGTTGGCGCTGCCCGAGAAAATTTTGACGGGACCGATTTGTCCGAGCATGGGTTTCCTTTCCTCCCTAACGGTTGCGGTTGATTTCGTCCTTCAGTTCGTGGGCGCTTTGACGTATGCGTGTGGCCGGGTCGCCTGTTCCCGCCGGGTAGATGATGCTGCGCGAGGCGTTGATAATCGCCAGCGCGCCGTTTTTGCCGCCTTGCTGTACCGCCTTCTTTAAGTCGCCGCCTTGGGCGCCCACCCCGGGTATCAGGAAAGGGCAGCGGGTCACGGCGCGAACCTCCGCGATTTCGTCCTGCGTTGCACCCACGACCAGGCCGATTTCCGGGCTGATTTCCCGTGCCCACGCGTTGCACTTTTCAGCCACTTCAAGATACAAAAAGCGGTCCCCGCATTTCAATTTCTGAAAATCACACGAGCCCGGGTTGGAGGTCAGGCAGAGGACAAAGACGCCCTTTCCCTTGAAACGGAGAAAGGGCTCCACGGAATCGCGGCCCATGTAGGGGGCCACGGTGATCGCGTCCGCGCCCAGCCACTCAAACGCGGCCCGGGCATAGGCCGCGCTGGTGTTGCCGATGTCGCCCCGCTTGGCGTCGAGGATGACGGGGATGTGGGAGGGCACCGCGGCAATGGTTTTTTCGAGCGCAACAAGGCCCGCAATCCCCAGGGCCTCGTAAAAGGCCATGTTGGGCTTGTAGGCGCACACGAGGTCGGACGTGGCCTCAATGATGATTTTATTGTAACCGAGGGGGTCGCCCTGGAACGGGGCCGGTGTTTTTGCGGAATCAAAATCGAGCCCCACGCAAAGGAGGCTGTTGTTCTTTTTTACCGCCGTGGTAAGCTTGTCAAGGAACATGCGTGTTTTTACCTTTCTATTTTTGCGGGAACGGCGCGTCGTCTGCGGACCAGAGGTCCTTGAAAAGCGGTTCGCGCGAGATTTTCCGGACCCCCTTGATTTTACGGAGTTCGCGGTAGGCGTTGTTCAGGTGGTGGCGGTTGCCCAGTTCGACGAGGTAGGTGTGGTAGGAGCGGGCGCCCTGCTGCTGCGTGTGCGCGTTCAGGATGTTGGCCCCCGCGTCCGACAGCGCGCGGGAGATGTCCGTAAGAAGGTACATGCGCGAGTCGGAGATGACCTGGAGTTTGATTTTGTAGCCCTGGGTTGAATTGGGGTCCCAACCCACGTCCACGCGCTGGCCCGCCTTTTCCATGAGCATCATGCCGCGCGTGCACACGGTGCGGTGGATTTCGATGCCTTTGCTCCGGAGGAGGTAGCCCACGATTTTGTCGCCCGGCAGGGGCTGGCAGCACTTGCCGAACGTGGTCATCATGTTGTCGGGCGCGTTGACGATGAGTCCGGATTGGCTCGCCGCCTTTTTGCGCCGGGAGAGGAGCTGGCGGAGCAGGTTCTGTTTCTGGCCGCGGAGGATGTTCTTTTCCGGGAACAGGCGATCGAGGATGACCAGCACCGGGATTTCGCCGTGGCCGATGGCGTTGTAGAAGCGCTCAAGGTCATTGACTTTGTAGTGGGGGAAGAGCTTGTAAAGCTTTTCCGTGTAGTCCTCGTTGATGCCGAGCCGCATGATTTCGCGCTCAAACAGCTCACGGCCGAGCAGGGTCGCGTGCTCAAAGCTCTTCTGCTTCATCCAGTGACGGATGTCGCGCTTGGCCTTGGCGGTCTTGACCCAGTTGAGCCAACTGGGGGACGGGGACTGGAACTTGGCCTTGATGATCTCAACTGTGACGCCGCTTTTCAGCACGGTGTTCATGGGAAAGGCCTGGCCGTTGATTTTTCCGGCCACGCATTGGTAACCGAGGTTGGTGTGCAACGAGAAGGCGAAGTCGAGGACCGAGGAACCGCGGGGAAGCTGCACCAGATCGCCTTTGGGGGTAAAGACGAAGATTTCGGACTGGAAGAGGTCGATTTTGAAGAACTCCATGAACTCGGAGTGGTTGGTGAGGTCCTTGGGCAGGTCCTCGATTTCCTTGAGCCATTCGGCCGCGTCGTGGCCCACGGCGCCCGCCTCGCCGCCTTCCTTGTAGACCCAGTGCGCGGCCACGCCGTCCTCGGCCACGACGTTCATCTCCTCGGTGCGTATCTGAACCTCGATCATTTTGCCCCGCGGCCCGATGACCGCAGTGTGAAGCGACTGGTACATGTTGCTCTTGGGCGTGGCGATGTAATCCTTGAAGCGGTACTGCACCGGGATCCAGTTGGAGTGGACAACCCCCAGTACCCGGTAGCAGTCGAGCGGCACCTTGACAATAATACGGATGGCGAAAAGGTCGTAGATGTCGTCGAAACTTTTTCCGCTCTTCATTTTTGTGAAGATGCTGTACAGGTGCTTGGGCCGGCCAAAGACGCGGGCCGGGATGTTCTCTTTCTGGAGGAGCTCCACCAGGGGTGCCCGGAGGGCGTCAATTTCCTTTTCGCGCTGTTCGCGGTTTTCGACCACCTTGGAGAGCACGGCTTCGTAGTCCTCGGGGTGGAGGTGCTTGAACGCGATGTCCTCCATCTCGGTGCGGATTTTGGCCATGCCCAGACGGTGCGCGATGGGCACGTAAACGTTCATGGATTCGCCGGCCACCCGCTTGATGGTGGCCGCGTCAAGGTAATGGAGGGTGCGGAGGTTGTGCAGGCGGTCGGCCAGCTTGATGAGGATGACGCGGATGTCCTTGGCCGTGGAGATGAGCATTTTTCGGTAGGTCTCGACCTGCATCTCCTCGGTGCTTTTGAAGGGAATGTTGCTTATTTTTGTGACGCCGTCGACCAGGTTGGCGATGGTCTCGTTGAACTCGGCCTTGAGCGTGTCGTACGAAACGAGCGTGTCCTCGAGCACGTCGTGCAGGAGGCCCGCGCAGAGCGTGTCGGTGTCCATCCTGAACTCCGCGAGGATTTTGGCGGTTTCGATGGCATGGGAGTAGAAGGGTTCGCCGCTTTTCCGGAACTGGTCGCGGTGCGCCTGCGTGCAGAAGTTGAGCGCCTTTTCGACCAGTGCGATGTCGGCATCCGGGCTTAGGCGCCGGATTTGCCCGAGGAAGTAATCCTTGGAAAAGAAGAGGCCGCGTTCGGGCGCGCCGCCGGAGGCCGGGGGCGCGGACCCGGCCGCAAGGGGGAGGGTGTCTGCCTTGTCCGTGACCATGGCGTTGTGCCGTTAGCGGGCGCCCGCTTTTTTGAGGTCCGCGATTTTGACCTCGGCCTCGGACAGGAGATAGGAGAGGTTGGCCGCGTTGTCGTTGGCCTGGCGGATGAGCTCCTCCTCGCGCGAGAGGTTTTGGATCTCGACCTTGATGTCCTCCACGAGCAGGTTGAGGTTTTCGAGGCGGTCCTCGGCGAGCTTGATGTTTTTTTCCTTTTGGCTCAAGACGGAGAGGCGGTCGTCGATGGTCTGCATGAGGTCGATGACCGCGTTGACGCGCTCTTCGACGTTTTTGATCTGCTTTTCGCGTTTGCCGATGTTCTCGATTTCGACCTTGGCTTTTTCCATGAGTTTGTAGAGCCCGCTGATCTCTTTCTGGACGTTCTCGACCTCGGTGCGTCCCTGGGCCACGACTGCGAGCCGGGACTCGAAGTCCGCGAGCGTGAGGCGCAGCTTTTCGATTTTGCTCTCAGCGCTTTCGATGACGGATTTTTTGCGCTTGAGGTTTTCCACGTTCTGTTCGAGGAGTTCCACCATCTGGAAGGCCTTTTTCATGTCCTTTTCGGCCTGGGTGATGGTATCGCGGCTCTTGGCGATGCCGTCCATCCGTTCCGTAATCTGGACAAGGAGCTGGTCAAACTCCTTTTTAGCCTCGCGGATTTGTCCCGTGACCTTGACGGAATCGTCGCGGAAGGCCTGGAGGGTGTGCTCTGTGCTGCCCGAGAGGGTCCGGATGTCGTCGGCGTACTGCTTGATTCGGTTTTCCTCTTCGAGCAGGCGCTGGGTCTCGGTGTTGACCACGCTGATGCGGGTGTCGATTTGGCCGCTTACTTCGTTCAGGTGTTCGAGGCGCGACGACAGGTTGCGCACAAATTCCTCGTCCTTGTTGAGGTTCTGTATCTTAAGTGAGACGTCCTCGAACAGGAAGTTGAGCTGGTCGAGCCGTTTTTCGGTCTTGTCGATGAGGGACTTTCGCTGGAGCTGCAGGCTGGTCTTTTCGTCGACTTCGCCCACGAGCACGCCCAGATCGCGGATTTTACGGTCGACCTCGTCCACGAACGAGGTCTTTTTCTGGAGTGCGTCGGCCTTGTCGGACACGGTCACCGACAGGGACTCGAGTCCCTTGAGGCGCTGCGCCACGTCCTTGATGCCGTTTTCGCGGAGCGCGATTTCCTCGATGTCCTTGTGCGTGGCCTGGATTTGGGTCTGGAACCCGGCGATTTTCTGCTCCATTTCGCGGATGGCCGCGCGTTGCGTGTACAGACCCTCGATTTTCTGGGCGATATCGTCGGTGATGATTTTGAACTCCTCCATTTTGGCGGACACGGTCTTGACCTTTTCCTGTTCGGCCGAGAGGGTTTCGAGGGAGCCTTCGAGATCGCCGGTCTTGGTGTTGAGGCGGCCGATGCGCTCCTCGAGGGTGTCGACCACGCTCCATTCGTTCTGCACCTCATCGATTTTGGACTTGAGGCCGTTGACCGATTTTTCGTATTCCGCGATCTGCTCGACCGAGGTCTGCATCCACTTGATTTGCTTGGAGACCGTGTTCATGAGCGCGTCGGCGTTCTTAGTCATGGTGTACACCTCGTGCGCCTTTTCCGAGGCTTCGTCGATGACCTGGCGGTTCTTGGCAAACGCGGCGAGCTTTTTGTCCATTTCCTTTGAAATGCCGTCCATGGCGTCCATGCGTTGGGCGGTTTCTTTCATGAGTTTTTCAAAGTTGCGGACCGTCTCGATGGAGGTGCCGGCCTTTTCGAGCATGGTCTCGAGGGATTCAATTTTCTTTTCGGTGCGCTTGATGAGCGAGGTCTGCTCGGTGAGTTCCTTGAGGTTGTTCTCCATGTCCCAATAGAGCATGTTGAGCTTGCCGCTCTGCTGGTTGGCGCGTTCCACCACCACGCGCTGGCGTTCGAGGTTTTTGACCTTGTTGGTGACGTGCTCGGCCAGGAGGTTGAGGCTGTCGACCTTCTGCTTGGTGAGCTGGTAGGCGTCGCGTTCGCGTTTGAACAGTTCGACGGAACGGGTCATGTCGGACGACAGGGCCCGGGCCTCGGTGATGGACGCGTGCAGGTCGTCGGATTTTTTCTGGATTTTGCCCTGCTGCGTGAGCGCGGACTCGAGCGCGCCGGCCGTGGCCGAGACCTTGCGGTCGAGGTCCACAATGATTTTCATGTCGTCCTTGAAGCGTTCGGCGCCGGGTTCGAGTCCCTGCACCATCGTCTGCAGGCGGCCTTCGAGCCCCTCGACCTCCAGGCTCCGGGAATAGGCCTTGTCAATTTTCTCGTTGATTTTTTCGGTAAAGCGGGTGAGCGACTCAAGCTGTTCCTCCTGCTTGCGGAGGTTGTAACGATCCTCGTAGAGGGCGCGGATCTGGGTCATGTGGGTTTCGATGTCCTTGCGCACGCCCTCGAGCTCGCCCCGGACCGCCTCGGACCGTTTGTTGGCGTGCTGGATGTCGGCCAGGCGCTGGTCAATGAGCTTGAGCGTGGCCGCGAGCTCGTTCTTTTTAAGGCCCACGCTTTCGAGAAGCTCCTGGATTTCCGCGGTGCGGGCCAGGATGTTCTCTTCCATCTTGCTCTCGTTGTTCTGTGACATCATATCTCCTAAAGGTTAAAGTCTAGTTGAGGGTGAGCCGGAGCTCCTCCTTGATTTTCCACTCGTCGCCCACGCGCACGAGCTTGAGGACTTTTCCGTTGACGGTTTTATAGACGCCGGACTCGTAGGACTGGGTGAACCGGAGAAAGGCCGAATCCCCCGAAATGCGCACCAGCGTCACGTCCGAAACATTGACCGTAATTTCCTGGGAACGCTCAAAAATGCCGCGCTTGTATTCCTTCCACTCCGGAAAGGCCATGCCGTCCTGCATGAAGTCGGGCGCGTACAGCGAGGCGTATTCCTCGATGTCCTTGTCCTGCCACGCCACGCGCCAGCGTTCCACAAAGTTGGCTGCAAACGAATTGGTTTCGCGCCCCTTCTGGATGTAGGCCGCGCGTTTTTCCAACATGGGTTTCCAATCGAAGTACTTTTTCACGCTGTCGGGCATGGCCGGGCAGGATTCGGTGATGAGGACGGGGGTGCCGATGCCGATGTACTGGGTGATGTCGTCGAGGTCGGGGTTGGCGAGCCCGATGCAGCCCTTGGTTTTGTCGCGCACCACGCCTTCTTCAAAGCCGTGTATCCAGATGCCGGTGCCGGTGCGCTTGTCAGCGATGTCGTTTTCGTTGGGATAGTTGGTGATGAACGCGCGCCGCCCGTAGAGGGGCAGGAGTTCGTGCTTTTCCATGCGTCCGATGAGCCAGTAGAGGCCTTCGGGTGTTTTGAGGTCGCCCTGCTTCTGCTTGCGCCCCCATTTTTCCCCGATGGAGACGGAATAGGTTTTGATGGGCTCGTAGCGGCCGTCGCTGAAATATCGGAACACCTGAAGCGTCTTTTTGGTTTTGTCGGCCAACAGTGCGTTAAAGAACTCATTGGCCGCGGCCTGTCCGGGCTTGACCGGAACGGTGCGGTCGATGGACACGATGGGTTCCTCGGCCGCGGGCTTTTTGTGAAGGGTCATGAATTCGGGAATATGAAAGGTGCCGGGACGGGGCGCGAACAGAAGGGTGAGCACCGTGGCCGTGGCCAGGAGCGGAACGACCGCGGAAATGATGGGATGGGAAACCGCAAAGTCCGCGGCTGCACGGACCGGCAACGCGGGAAAGGGGAAGGAGGAGACATTGTAGGCTTTGCGAATATCGCGTTCTAAACTATAGGTTTGCCAGCGGATGGACAGAAAAGTAATTCGTCGGCGGAGGGCGAGTTCAATCC
>JAZDKP010000191.1:0-5700 GCA_043802925.1 Fibrobacterota bacterium
CCAGAAGCAGTTGATAAAGAATGTCCGTGGCTTCCTTCGCAGGAAACAGAAAAGACCCGAAAAAGTACGGAATTATTTCCTTGAAAAACATGTCAGGTATGCCGCATAAAATGGTAACTACTTTATGCACTCCTTAATAATTATAATTTAACCCAAGGGGTTCTCATGAACAAGTGTTTCTCCGTCCTACTGGCAATGGTTTTGTTGGCGCTGTTCACAGGATGCGCATGTGTATGCCCAAAAACTGAAGCCAATGCCGTTACTCCACCTGTTGCGGATACAAAGGCGTCCACGGCAGTCGACACCACCAAAACGAGCGTTGCCGTTCCGGCAATGGACAGCGCAAAAAAAGAGGTTAAGGCGGACACTGTCCAATCCTTGTCAGCGCCGGCCGATTCATCAAAGGCGACCGCGGTTTCGCCCGCCCCGCCAGTCGGCGCAAAAAAGGAAATCAAGCCCGATTCGACCCGCGCCGTTGAGAATAAAGCGGTCACGCCCTCAGTCCAGACGGCGGACAGTCTGAAAAAAGCAACCCAATCCACACCGGCCGACACCTCAAAACAAGCCGGGGTCGTGGTTCAGAAGGTGCCCGCTGCAACGGACTCCGTAAAAGCGGTGAAAGGCACTGTGACCGCGGATAGCGCCAAGAAGGAAAAGACCGCTCCCGTCAAGACGGACTCAAAACAGAAAAAGTAAGGTCATCGTGAAATTGAGAAGTGCTTTATTCTATGAAAAGGAGTCTTATGGCAAAGAAGGCGGCAATAGGAGAAAAGAAAGCCAAAACATCAGTACATTTGGACGATTTCTTCGACCAGGTTACAGTCAGGGCACTTGAAATTTATCTTGAAAGACAAGGCACCGGAAAAGCCGGCGATGATGTCAGCGATTGGGCCGCTGCAGAGAAAGACATCAAGGCAAAATATAACATCGACTGAGGCCTGTTGCTATATTGACATATAGGTAGTCTATCTTTATTCGAAAAGGCGGTTTGGCATGCCGGACAGCGGTAAAACGCCTTTTAAAGTCAGTCTTCCAAGGACTGCCCAAGTCGGCCTTAGCATGGTGATGCTTTGCGGTGTCATTCTGCTGGATTATTTTACCGGCCTGGAAATGCCCTTTGCTATCTTCTACCTTATACCTATCGCCTATGCCGGCTGGTTCCTGGGCCGCACCGCCGGTCTCGTAATTTCATTATTAAGTTTTACAGGCTGGTTCGGGGTTGATTACATCAGCGTGCATCAATATTCCATCTTTCTGGTAGTCGCCGGCAGCTGTATGTTTTTTCTGACCGCGCTGATGGCCTCCCGTCTTTCGATTTCATTAACAACAGAGCGGGAGGCCCGGGCGGTGGCGGAAATATCCACCCGCGCCAAGACAGAATTCCTGTCGAACATGAGCCATGAAATCCGGACCCCCATGAATTCCATTCTGGGCACTGCCGATTTGCTCATGGAAACAAAATTATCAGCGGAACAAAAGGAATATGTCCGTCTTTTCCAGGCCGAGGGCGCGCAGCTGCTCAAGCTTATCAACAACCTTTTGGATATATCAAAGATTGAATCCGGAAAACTCGAAATGGAACACGCTTTTTTCAACATTCATCGTATGATAGCGGAACTTCTATCAATCATGGCGTCAAGGGCGAAAGATAAAGGACTGCAATTGAAGTATGTCGTTTCCCCGGATATTGAACCGGAGATTTACGGATCGCATGACCTGTTAAGGCGCGTCCTTTACAATCTGGTCGGCAATGCCGTCAAATTCACGGAAAACGGTCTCGTCACCCTCAACGTGGAATGGAAAAGCCTCAGGGATGAAACGCTTCTGTTCACGATATCGGATACGGGCATTGGCATTTCCGCGGACAAACTGGACGTTATTTTTGAACGGTTTACGCAGGCCGACGCCTCAACGACCAGGAAATATGGCGGAACAGGCCTGGGCCTGAGTCTCTCACGGAAAATAGTCGAAATGATGGGCGGAAGAATATGGGTCGAAAGCGTTCCGGGACAGGGAAGCACTTTTTATTTTACGCTGCCGGTAAAATGTCCAAAAGACGTCAACGTTCCCCCTGCTCCCCGCCCTGTGGCCGCGGCACCGGCACTACTTACGGCGGACACCCGGCCTCTGCGGATATTGATTGTGGAGGATTATGACGCCAACCGCGCCATCACACGGGCATTCCTTCGGAAGACGGCCTATACCATAGACGAAGCTGAGAACGGCAAAATCGGTCTTGAAAAATACAAGCTAACCCGTTTTGACGTTATTTTGATGGATGTGCAGATGCCTGTGATGGACGGGTACCAGGCCACACGGGCCATCCGCTCCTATGAAACGGAAAAAAAGCTATCTCCAGCGCCCATCATCGCCCTTACCGCGTATGCCTACGAGAAAGACTCCGATGTATGCCTGACCGCAGGCTGCACCACCCGTCTAACAAAACCATATAGCAAGGCAGATCTGTTGAACGCAATACGCAGCGTAACCTGAATGGAAGATAACATTAGACTCCTTTTTAGCGATGAATCCAACCGTGGTCAAACTCAGCCCTCCAGGTCCGATTTTGAGATGTCCGTATGACGTTCCTTAAGGTAGCTGATGAACTTTTCCATCGCGTTACGGGCGATGTCCTTGCAGCCGAGTCCGAAGGCAAGAGCGGTGCCGAAAGCGAGCGCAGCGATGACAACCTGTAAAATGACGGCCAGGATGGAACCGCGGACATCGGCCTGTTCTACGGCAACAGCCACCACAAGCACCATGCCGATCCATTTGGTGATCCGGGACCACAGATTGGCATAGGGACTGCCTTCGTTGCGGGACAGCGTCCGGACAAAACCCGCCAGAAAATTGACAAGAATCAGCCCGACCGCCAGTACAAAACCGCCGCTGATTAAGGATGGAAGATGCGCCTCGATATTCCGGCGAAACTGCGTCACGGTCGTGATGTCGAGAACCTGGGCGGCCTTAAGGAACGCAACCATCAGGACAAGCCAATACAAAATACGGCCGGCCAGTTGCGCAGGAGTCAGGTTCACCTCACCTTTCCGTAAAAATTCAGTCATCCTTGTCCGGTTGAAAAGGCGTGACGAACTGAACAGCGTAAACACCTTTGTTACAATGAATCGAAGGGCCCATGCGATCAGCCAGCCGGACAGGACCACGATAACGGCAATCGCCCAATGGGGCAGCAGGGAATAGAATTCAGTTATTTTATCCATATCAGACTCCTTCTGAAAATCAATTACTCAATACCGACAACCAGCTGGCGAATCTCTTTCACTGACAACCCCGCAAGCCCCATTCGTTCGACGGTACGGCCGTCGGCCCAATAGTCCTTGCCGTGCATTCCATTGGCCAGGGTTATAATTGTTTCCATCATCGGGACGGGTACGCCCAGCATCTTACCCAGCGATGCCAGCGGAACCAGACTCATGGGAACGTCCTCGGTAACGTATCGATGCAGAATACCATGCGGCGCCCTGATACCCCGGTAGCTTTCCGTGTTTTGAATGGCTTCGTGGAGGTCCCTGCCCGGCGAATCATAGGTAAGGTAGAGCCATTCGCGCGCGGAAACCGTGTGCACACCGAGGCTGCTTGCCACCGCAATCCGCTCCTTGTCCATTTGTTCCAGAATTTTGGCCACGGCCGGCGTGATACCGTCAAGATAGTAATCAAAGTCGCCCTCGGTGTTTTCGATCCACCCGGCGCTTAAGAGTGTCAGGCCCGGGTGGAAGATTGCGCCGATATTTTCCATACCGGTTGAAAGCACGTTGTCGCCGGCCATAAATTGAGGAAAGGCTTGATTAAGGACAGGAAGAACATCGGGAATCCAATAGGCGGGAAGCGTTGCAAAACGCACGGTATTCTTTATCCGGAAGATACGGGCTTCGGACCGGGACAAGGCCCTGGATGCGTAAATAAATGTTGAAGTTTCCCCGATTAACGGAGTTTCCCGGCTTTGTCCGGCGTTTACGATATTTCTGAATTCGAATGAACCACCGGTCCTTCCGGGATTCAGGACAACAATTTGGTCGTCATGCAGGTGTGGGGCCATCTGCTCGGCGATAAACCGGTGCGCCGTAGCGGGAACAACCACCATGATGATATTGGCATCCACAATCGCTTCCTCCATGGAGGAAGTTGCTTTTTCAATAGGACCGAATCCATTGACCTCACCCGTAAGGGTAATACCGCCATGCCAGCGGACGGCATGAAGGTTTTCGTCCGTACGATTGTAGAGTTTGACGGAAAACCCCATGACCCCCAGGTGCCCCGCCATGGCCAGTCCGCCATTTCCCGACCCAATGATTGAAAATCGCACTGTTTTGGGCTTGTCTCGCAGCTCCTTCAACTTGGCGTGAAGGATTTGGTTTCTGTTTTCTTCCATATTAAGCTCCGGGAAATTCGATACGGGAAATACACAGTTGAATCAGGAATATCCTTTTTGCTATCACGGAATAATTATTCGTGCAACAGGCCCTGTGGCAATGTTTTTCAAAAGGAAATTATGCGCCAAACAAATTTCTTGCCATTACAGTGGAAAGCAGGAGGATTCCCGCAATGATGCCGAGAGTCTTGGCGTACTTAATCCAATGGATAAGCGTTGCGGGTTCCCCATTGGTTGTGGTTCCATTATAGAATCGGATGTCAAGGTACCTGGCGGCAGCAAGCGCCAGGACATTAAGAATGAATAATGCAACGTACAAGCCGGTAATAATTCCCTTGCGAAAAGCGATGGAGTAGGCAATCAACATCAGCGAGGCATTCCCGATGATAATCCAGAAAAGGGAGAGAATAAGGCCCGTAATAGGCGTTGGCGGGAGAGGGGTCTCTGCGGGACGTTTGGAATTATCGTTCATGACAACCTCCAGTTTGAATTAACAACTGGATGGCGGCCCGACCATCCCAAACAACCTGTAACAAAGTGATTGTTACACCCAGAGACAAAATTTAATATAATAAAGCCATATTGAGAAAGAAAGGCTGTTCCATAAACAGACGGCGAAAATCATCTTTACGACAATAACGGTCGAGCATGTTCAAGCTTGCAGCCCAAAATTATTTGCCCGATATCGGAAGGCCCGGTAACTCATTCCCAGCAGTTTTGCAGCAGCGGTCATGTTACCGTCAGTTTTTTGCAAAGCCTGCGCGAGTAAATTGCGCTCCAAGTCTTCAAACACGATGCCCATATCCGGCAGTTCCCACAGAGAATTACCTGAGGGTTGCCGGCGTTTGGAGATTTCGGCCGGAAGTTCGTCCGGGGTAATCCGTTCGTTCTTTGAAAGGATGGCCGCCCGGATGATAATCGAATGAAGTTCGCGAACATTGCCCGGCCAGGGATACTCCATCAGAAGGGGTAGAACTTCGGGCGCTATCTGAATTTTCTTTGGCATTTCAAGTAGAAAATGATTGACCAGACCCGGAATATCCTCTTTGCGTTCGCGCAATGGAGGAAGCGTAATCGGAAGGACATTGAGACGGTAAAACAAATCCTCCCTGAACCGGCCCTGGGCTATGGCTTCCTCGAGATTTTTATTGGTTGCGGCGATGATGCGGACATCAACAGGTATGTCGTCCGTGCCACCTACTCGTCGGATGGTCTTTTCCTGGAGCACGCGCAGGACTTTGGCCTGGACCGGGAGGGACATGTCGCCGATTTCATCAAGGAACAGCGTTCCGGTTGAAGCGGTCTCGATG
>JAZDKP010000192.1:0-16690 GCA_043802925.1 Fibrobacterota bacterium
GTCCAGGTCCATCGGCCGCCAGGTATCGTTCGCCCATTTTTTTCGCGTTGCCTCGCGTGTAAAATCCGGGACCGCGTAGCTGTTTCCCTTATCCAGCACACTCTTCCAGGCGAGGATGCCGATGACCGACATGGCAACGCCGCGATAAACGTTCAGGTAGGGCTGTTTGCCCGTCCGGATGGCTTCGGCAAAATAGTGGTTGGTGAAGAAATCGCTACCGCCGTGGCCGGACTTTCCGGCAACAGCCCATTTCGGGAACATCGGATAGATTAACTTTTCCGGCACCTGGCCTTTGCGCAACTCCCATTCATTGTGGACCACACGAACATTGCCCGGCCCCCAATAACCGGGGCCTCGGCCGTTTTCCATGAGTCCGTATTCGCCGTGGAGCCGGTAGAAGATGCTGTGGCCCGGCAGACCGCCCTGGATCAACTTGAACACAGCGCCATTGTCCATGGTCGCCATGATGACGCTGCCCATGTCTTTTTGTCGCCAGAGCCGCAGCTTTTTGCTGTCCTCGGGAAGCGGCACGGCAAAACCATTGACCCGGACCGGCATGGTATCCGTGATGACCATAAGCGGGGCCATGGAATGGGTGCAGTAATAGGTCGCCGGCAGGTTGTTCCGCCAATGCTTGAGTCCCGGGGATATGCCCTGCCCCCAGTCAAAGGAACCCGGATGGATATATTCCCCTTCAGCATACAGCACACGGCCGATTTCCCCTTCCTTGTACAGTCGTGCCATTTCGATATTAAAGGCCGTATAGGGATAATTTTCAGCGAACATATAAATGCAACCGCTTTGTTCCACAGCACGGCATAATGCTACACCCTCAGCCAATGTGTTGCATGCGGCGCACTCGCTCATCACATGCTTACCCGCCTTGAGTGCCTTGATCGCAAAAGGTGCGTGCTCATGGAAGTAATTGGCCAGCACCACCGCATCCATGTCGTGGTCAAGGAACCTGTCATAGTCGGTGTACGTCGCGATGCCATACTTTTTGCCGACTTCGTCCAACCGTTCCTTCCATAAATCACAGATGGCAACCAGCTCCATTCCCGCGTGCGGGGCCTCATGCATAAATGTTTGTCCGCGTCCGATACCGAGGACGCCGACACGGATTTTCTTTGCCGTTCCGGTTCTTTTTCGCGCCATCATCACAATCTCCTTATTATTGGACCGTTGATTTTCCGATGACCAGCTGCCCCTGTATCCGCACGGATTCCGGGACCCTACCCGAATCCGACATGCATTTTTCAAGGAGGCCTATGGCCCCCTTGACCAATTCCGGGATTTTGTAATCAATCGTGGTCACGGGTATTTGAAAAACGCGATTTAAGGAGAGATTGTCGAACCCGGTGATTTTAAGATCCTGCGGGATACGGATATTGGATTCAAGCGCAGCTCTGATGAAGCCAAAGGCGATCCAATCGTTGTAACATACAACAGCCTCCGGCAGCGGCCCGTTCAGCTGAAACTCCCTGAAAAGGAGGCGTCCGCCCTCTTCCCCCGGTGTAAGCGTGCTCTTATGCCATTCAACCGGGGATTCCAGCCCTTTTATCCTGACATGTTCAAGAAAGGCCTGATACCGGGTATTGGATTGAATGGGGACCTTTTCAGCGCTGGCAAAACCGACCCGTTTCACACCCAGGTTTGTCAGGTGGTCCATCAAGGCATGTATGCCAGCGACACTATCAATCGTGATTTTATTGTTTGCTTTATCATCACGCGGCGTACCGCCACAGAAGACAAGGGGCACATCGTTTGGGCGGGGTAGTTCCACACCCGGCATTATGGAGACAATAAGCCCCTGGGCATGACCCCGTACAAGGCTTTCCAACGCCGCCTGGAAGGAGTCCGTGGACAATCCACCTTCGGCGACAAGAAGGTTGCCATTCGCTTTCCTGAGGATTCGTTCCATCTCACGAATCACTTCGCCATGAAAAGGATCATTAAGGTAAGGCGCAATATAACCCACAAGTTTCACAACCGACGGCTTGCGGACCACGAAACTGCCCACCGCGGAACGGCACTGGAGCAGCTTTTCATTTTCGATGGCGCAAACCGCCTTCTTGATGGTCGGTCGGCTGACATCCAGTTCCCGGGAAAGGGTCTCCTCGCTTGGTATACGGCTACCGACGGGATAGACACCTGAAACAATGCGCTTGCGGAGGGTGTCAGCGACCTTCTCATATAATAAAAAATTTGTGGTTACTTTAATCATAATACATTACCAGTAACATACCAGTAATATACTACAAATTCGTTTTGAAGTCAAGAACTGTTCGACATAGAAGCGGAAAAAACAAACTTTTTATGCTGTTGATATGCCTTTTTTCTTGATTCCAGGACTTTCGAGGGTCTATCTTCTTAACATTTTGAATCTGTGTCGGCAACATCTACGTTTTTAAGGGATTGGGACAGAAAAATCACCCCCCACCTGTTTCCCATTCGTAAATTATGATGGAAAAGTCTACAAAGCAGAATCTAAACAGCTATGATGAGTTCGTGTTTTCCAAGGCGCGAAGACATCTTCTTATTGCAGTTGTGGTCGGTATCTTTTTCTATATTGCGCTCGCATCAACAGATCCTTCTCCGGTTAAAGCACTGTTTTTAAAAATAAGAACAGGAACGGCAACTATCCTGTTTTTTGGCTTTCTTGTTGTCCGATTTTTACTGAGAAGCAATACGTTCAGCAAAGGTTATTATTGGGTAACCAGCTGCTGTTTACTGGCTTTAATTTGTCCGGTTGTCTTTCTTTCATTTTTCATGAATTTGAACGCCACGTACATTATCGGCTACTACATGGCTGTTGTTCTTTCCTTTTTCTTTTTACTGCCTACAAACAGGCTGTTAAACATCAATACTTGTGTTATCGCTGTTGGATTAACCGGCATCATTTTGTCATTCCGAGATACCCTTGACAGGAACAGTATCCGCGTTATCATACACTTCTATTCCATGCTGGCGGTGTCCTATGGGCTGGTAAGAAGTTTTAATTCCGCTCGTTTCAATGAATACAACATTACAATCGCCATCAAGAAGGAGCTTGAGAAGGTTGAGAAAGCGGAAGAGCGCCTTAAAAACGAAATTAACGAAAAGAGCAAGATTGAGAAGAAGCTGAAACAATCGAATACCGAATTGGAACAATTCGCCTATGTGGCATCTCATGATTTGCAAGAACCGCTTCGGATGGTTGCGAGTTATCTTCAGTTGATAGAAAAACGTTATAAGGACAAACTCGATTCCGAGGCTAACGAATTCATTGCATATGCCGTGGATGGCGCGGTTCGAATGCGGAACCTGATTAATGACTTGCTCGCTTATTCGCGGATCAGCACAAAAGGCAGGCCATTGACCGCGACAAAATGTGAAGAAGCGTTCAATAAGGCGATAAAAAATCTTGAAATCGCCATCCACGACAAACACGCCAAAATCACATCGGATTCCCTTCCAATAATTATTGCCGATGAAGGGCAACTGATTCAGCTATTTCAGAACCTTATTGGAAACGCCTTGAAGTTCTGTAAGGACGGGACCCCAGAGGCGCACGTTTTGGTGGAGAAAAAGGAGAAAGAATACCTTTTCGGCGTTCGGGACAACGGCATTGGTATCGTTCCTGAGGATAAGGAGAGGGTGTTCCAGATCTTCCAGCGTTTGCATACACGGGAAGAATATGAGGGAACAGGAATTGGTCTGGCCGTCTGCAAGAAAATCGTGGAAAGACATGGCGGACGGATATGGATTGACTCTGTGTTGGGCCAGGGAACCACGTTCTGGTTCACCATTCCGATCTAATGAATACTCCCCACAGCAAGCTGCGGGCTAGTTCATTTCGAAGATTGCCGATATCTACTGTCAATTACATCACGCACACTGCCACTTGGGCATGCTTTTCAGCTTGTAGAGCATCTCCCCCGCTTTGGGGATATAAAGAATGCCCTCCGCTTCCCGGTTCTGGTATTCGCTGATGTTGATGGACTTGGGATCCATATATCCCAGATTAATACGCTCGCACCGCTCCTTCGGAATACCGGTGGCAAGCACGACCTTGACGCGCGGCTTTTCCACCCCACCTTCAAACGTTCCTATCCCACGTACATGGGTTGCATGGGCAATGACCCCGCGCGGCACGCCCTGGAATTTGTCCATCTGTTTGGCAAAGTAGTCACGCGTATGGTAACCAATTTTATCGAGCACCTTGCCATGGGTATAGGAGACCTCGGTGACATGCGGCGCGTAAATAATGAGCGTGCCCCCATCCGAAACGACCGGCTCAAGTTTATACATGCACTTACCCGCGGTCCAGATGTCATCATACATTTTGGGCGCGCACGAGAGCACGGTGTGGAAAGCGCGGTCCATGTAGGTGATGTGCAGCGCGTTGGAGAGGTCCGCGGCCGCGCCCCAGGCCTCCTGCGCCTCGCCCGCGTACAGGCCCGCGATGTCACCGTGGTCCACCACGTAGCAAAAGGCGAACTTGGGCTTTTTTACCATGGCGGCGCAAATTTCCACGACCTTGCGCACCACGGTCATTTTATTGCCGATAATCTTAGGGTTGGTGACCAGCGCGCCGAGCCAGTGGAAAAAGTTGATGATCTCCGCGGCCGCGATGCCCGGGAAAAGGTACTTGTTGCCTCCGGAAAAACCCACCACCTCATGCGGAAAGACCGGGCCGCAAATGACAAGAAGGTCGTAATCCAGGACCCGACGGTTGATTTCAACGGGCACGTCCTCATCGAGGAGGCCGTTGCTGATGCGCCGGGTCTCGTCCTGGGTGAGCGTGCCAACCTTGATGTTTTCTTTGGGGTCGTCGAAGGCGTGGTTGAACACGCCGAATTTCCCGTATTTCCCTTTACGTTCCTCGGTGGAGATACCGAAATGCTCTTCAATCATGGCGTCGGTCATGGGCATGTGCGTGCCAAGCGCGATGAGGAAATCGAGCCTGGCTGCTGAGGCGCCCACATAATCGCAGAACGCGCGAAAGAAAATGGGCACCGGGCCCGAACGGGTGTGGTCCGGGAACACGGCGAGCACCTTTTGTCCCTTGAAGGTTCCTGCGGCCGCGGCCTGTTTGAAAATGGCGCGGACTTCGGTTTCGGTTAATTTTTTATTGTGCATGGCCGGTTCCAGTTATTCCTTAAATATTGAACGCCAGATACGCCCCGTCGACCGGCACCGTGATGCCCGAAACAAAACTCGCGGCCTTGTCGGACACCAGGAAGAGCACCGCGCCCATCATCTCGTTCGCCTCGCCGAATCGGCCGAACGGGGTGTGGCCAAGTACCGCCTGTCCACGCGGGGTCGGCGAACCGTCCGGATTGAGCAAAAGCGCGCGGTTCTGGTCCGCAACGATGAACCCAGGGGCAATGGCGTTGGCGCGAATACCATACGGCGCCAGCTCCTTGGCCTGCGCCACGGTCTGGTTCATGACCGCGGCCTTGGCCGCGGAATAGGCGTACACGCCGGACAGCGGGTTATAGGAGGCCATGGAGGCGATGTTGAGGATGGTGCCCTTGATTTTATTGTCAATCCAGTACTTGGAAAAATGCTTGACCGGCAGGATGCAGCCCGCGAGCAGGTTCAGCTTGAGCACAAACTCAATGTCCTCGGCCTTGACATCCTGGAGCGTGGCCTTGCCCCGGTTGCCGCCCGCGCCGTTCAGCAGGATATCGACCTTGCCGTAGAGTTTGATGGAAGCGTCGAGTGCTTTTTTGATGGACTCCTCGTCCATGAGGTTGACCTGCACCGAGGAAACGCGCGTGTTGTCCCCGCAGTTTTTACGGAGGAGCGCCACTTTTTCATCGAGCGCCTCCTGCCGGATGTCCCACAAAACAACATTGGCGCCAGCCATGACCATGGCCTCGCCCATCTGGCTGCAGAGCACGCCGCCGCCGCCCGTAACCACCGCGGTTTTACCCGAAAGTCCGAACATTTCTTCGATGTATTTCATCTGACAACCTCCTTAAGAATTAACTTTGCGCTTTTCTGGCCCCGAGCAGCGTCAGGTGACGCTCCATATGGCGTTCGAGGAACTGATAATGGGTCGCCTCGTTGTCAAAAAGCATTTTATAAAAATCGTCGCGAAAGACAAAACGGCCGGCCTCGTCCTTTGCCGAAAGAATGGATCCGTAAGTGATATGCATAAGCTGGCGCGGATCGACCTTGTCCATCAGGGCCGGCAGCTCCGAATCCAAAAGCGCGGCGAGGTCAGGAATGGCTGCAAGGTCAGTCGTGACATGATAGGACTTGCGGTCCTCCTGGAACCGGGTGAGTGCAAACGCGTGCATTTTACGGTAAAGCGCAGGCGCCTTGACCGCGGCCACGCGCACGGCCTCGAGCCAGCTCGTGCCCGCGGTCTTGCAGTGGAAAAAACCTTTGGACTGTTTACCAACAATGGGAAAGATGGAAAACTTGTCGGAACCCGAATGGACCGAAATTTTGTATCCGCCGATATCGCGGGCGATTTTGGCATGCGCCGTGAACTGGCGCTCAAACTCCGCAATGTCGCCCCGGTAATCGATGCCCTTCTGGAACTCGCCCACAAACTTGGGCGCAAGACTCTGAAAGTCAACGCCACACGCTTTAAGCGCCTTTGCGACATAGACATGATGATCGGGCAGAGTGTCGGTCTCGGTTTCATCGATGGAAACCTCGAACGTGAAGGCACGCCCTTCCGCGGCTTTTTTCAGCGCCTCGTAGACCGAGCGGATATGCGCAATGGCCTTTCCATAGATTTCTTCAGCGGTTGTGCCCTGCTTGTTGATATGGTCAGCCGCATCGATGGTGAACATGGTAAAGCCCGTGCGGAGGCAGCAGACCGCGTCCTCCACGGTCTTGATGTGGTCCGCATCCGCGCCAAAACCCTTTTCCCATCCCGCCTCAAACACCCCGAAAGTGGCGGCATCAATGACATCCTGCGCCGTGCGCCCGGTGCGCGAGAGCTCGCGCATGGACTGCTGGGCCAGAATGGGGAAGACGTCAAATTTACTTATGGCACGCAGATGGCCGGGCGTGGCCGTGCCAAGGCGGTCACCCGTTCCGAACGAGGCGCAATGAGGCGGGACAGCAACCGGGACAGTAAAGGGGAAACGGGCGCGTAAAAAGCAGGCATTGGCCGGGGAGAGCGGGCAGATTTTGTTATAACCCGCCAGTTCCCCTTCGAGCGCATCAAACGCCGGTACACGGGGCGAGGCGCAAAGGCGCTTGCCTTCGGGCCGGTTCTCAATGCGCAGGACGCCATTGTCGACGCGGTACTCCATCAGAAGCGGGGCCCGCCTCACACAACGTAAGTCGAGGCGGATATGCGTCCGCCCCGGCCGGTCCAGTTTGTGTGAAAGAATTCACCGCGCTTTTTGTCGACGCGCTCGTAAGTGTGCGCGCCAAAGTAGTCGCGCTGGGCCTGCAGCAGGTTGGCGGGCAGACGCGGGCAGCGGTAGCCGTCAAAGAACGACAGCGCGGATGCGAACGTGGGCACGGGAATGCCGGCCTTGACCGCCCGGCCCACCATGCTGCGCCAGGGCTCCTGGTATTTATTGATGAGCTTCTTGAAGAAGTCGTCGAGTAACAGATTGGGCAGCGCCGGGTTTTTGTCGTACGCCACTTTGATTTTGCCGAGGAACTGGCTCCGGATGATGCAGCCCCCGCGCCACATGAGCGCAATGGCGCCATAGTTGAGGTTCCATTTGAACTCCTTGGCCGCTTCGCGCAGGAGCATGAAACCCTGGGCGTAGGAGACCACCTTGGCCGCATAAAGCGCCTTCTGGAGTTCCTTGACAATGGCGGCCTTGCTGCCCGTCATTTTTGGCTTTGGCCCTTTGAGGGCTTTGCCCGCAACCACGCGTTCGTCCTTGATGGCCGACAAGCAGCGCGCGAACACTGCTTCGGAGACCAGCGTAAGCGGGATACCGAGGTCCAGCGCGGAGATGCTGGTCCATTTGCCCGTGCCTTTTTGCCCGGCCGTGTCGAGGATTTTGTCGACAATGGGCTTTCCATCCTCATCGTTGAAGCCGAGAATGTCGCGGGTGATTTCAATGAGGTAGCTGTCGAGTTCACCCTTGTTCCATTCGGTCAAAACCTTGTGCATTTCACCGGCCTTCATGCCCAGGCCGTCCTTCATGATTTGATACGCTTCGCAGATAAGTTGCATGTCGCCGTACTCGATGCCGTTGTGCACCATTTTGACGAAGTGGCCCGCGCCGTCCTCACCCACCCATTCGCAGCAGGGGGAGCCATCTTCAACCTTGGCCGAGATGGCCTGGAAGATGGGTTTGACATGGGGCCATGCCGCCGGGTTGCCGCCGGGCATGATGGAAGGCCCGCGCCGAGCGCCCTCCTCCCCGCCCGACACGCCCGTACCGATGAACAGGATGCCTTTTTCGGCAAGAGACTTTGTACGGCGGATGGTGTCCGGGAAGTGGGAGTTGCCGCCGTCGATGATGATGTCGCCCTTTTCGAGGAAGGGAACCACCTGGTCAATGAACTGGTCGACCGTGCTGCCCGCCTTGACCATGAGCATGACCCGCCGGGGGCTTTTGAGGCTGGCGCAGAGCTCCTGCACGGAATGACAGCCTTGGATGGTGCGGCCTTTGGCTTCATTATTGATGAAATCGTCGACCTTGGAGACGGTGCGGTTAAAGACCGCAACGGAAAAACCGTGATCGTTCATATTGAGGACCAGGTTCTGGCCCATGACCGCCAGGCCCACGAGGCCGATGTCGCATTTCAGTTCGCTCATAATCCCCTTCCTTGAAATAGTTTGTTTATGGGAAAGATGCTTTTTTTGCTCCGGGTGAAAGAGTAATATTATATTTTTTTTTAATCAGTTAAGTCAATCCCGTAAACACAGGCCCCAAATGGAAGAAAACAAGATGATTAAGCTCGCGCCTTCGATTCTTTCCGCGGACTTCTCCTGCCTCGGCGACCAGGTGCGCCGGGCTGACCGGGCGGGCGCGGACTACATCCACGTGGACGTCATGGACGGCCATTTTGTGGACAATATCACCATTGGCCCCCTGGTGGTAAAGGCACTCCGCAAGATCACGGATAAGCCCCTCGACACACACCTGATGATCGCTGAACCGGACAAATATCTTTCCCGCTTTGCCGAGGCCGGCTCCGACATCATCACTTTTCATGTTGAAGCCTCGCCGGACCCGGCCAAAACCATACGCACCCTGCATGGCCTCGGCGTCAAAGCCGGTATCACGCTCAACCCGGCCACCCCTTTTTCAGCCCTCGAACCCGTGTTGGCGGCCATCGACTGGTTGCTGGTCATGACCGTTCATCCGGGCTTCGGCGCACAGGCCTTCATGCCCGATATGGTGAAGAAAATCGAACGGGCGCGGGAACTGAAGGAAAAACACGGCTATAAATATGATATTGAAGTCGATGGAGGCGTTTCGGAAAAAACAGCCTCTCTTGTCAGCCAAGCAGGGGCCAACGTCCTGGTGGCGGGCAACGCGGTGTTTGGACTGGGCGGCGACATCGAAGGGAACATCGCGAAACTTCGCGCGACCGTCCAATAAAAACGCACAAGGTATAAGCCCTGTGCGAATTACAAAAAGAGGGTTGGGTTCTAAATCAAACTATCGGTTCCAGAAGGGAACCAGTAACAGATCCAGTATCTCGTGCTGAACATCCATCAGTTTTTTCTTCAGATTCTTAAATGCTTTCATAAGTATTGTCTCCGTTCATTTTTCAACATTATTATCCAATCATTTAATTTATTGCAATAACCGAGCCAGTCATAAAGATTCAGCGATTAAACCGACTTAAATGCGCACATCTCAACATAATACAATATCTTAAAGCACACGACTGTTTTATCGATTAACTGTTAAATAGTGATACGCATATGGAAAAGTCTGCACTGAATTGTATGTTGAAGAATTGTTCAAAACTATTCTAATGCATTAATAATGAATAAGGTAATGGGCATACTCTGAAATGATATTTTTAAGTATCAATGATGGTACGACGTTGTTCAACTATGGGACAAACGTGTACCGGGCCCTTCGACTCCGCTCCGGGCCCGGTTTTAATTTTGCGACCCCCGAGCGGCGTGCACTGAGCGCAATCGAAGTGACTCAAAGGGCGTGCCGTGAGCGGAGTCGAAGGGCGTGCCCTACTTCCCCACTTTGCTGAAAGAGTCCGAGTCGAGGTAGAGCTTGGAACCGGTCTTGGTTTTGAGGATGGAGGCCGGAAACTCGGGCGAGACCTTGGCTTTCCAAAATTCGGCAATGACGTCCGCTTTGATGGCGTAAGGGACAACGGCCATAACCACGCGTGCGGACATGAGCGTGGGGAGGGTGATGGTAAGGCCCGAATCGGGAATGGTCCCAAGTTTTTGGAAATTAGGGTCTTGCATGAGCTGCTGCTTGCTGGCGTCGCAGATTTTGACGAGACGGACCCGCTGCGTGTCGTGAAAGTCCGTGGAACCGGGTTCGTTGAGCGCGAGGTGCCCGGAAATACCGAGGCCCAGGCAGCAGATATGCGGCAGATGCTTGTCAATAAGCGCTTCGTAACGTTTCCGCTCGGTCTCGACGTCTTTGGGCGCGTGGCTGATGATGTTGACGCTCTTGAAATGCACGTGCGAATAGAGGTCGCGCCGCGGCTGGGCGCAGATCGTGTACTGGACCGGGATGCCGGGGGCGTAAAACTCGTCCACGGCAAAGGCATTGAGCCGGTTCCAGGCGATGTCCCTGCGCGCGCACAGCGCCGCATGGAAGGCGCCCTGCGATTCGGCGCCGGAAAAGATGACATTGAGGTCCGCGTGGGACGAAAGGAGCATGCGCACACTTTCCGCGAAGTCCTCCGCGGCCTTGGCCGCCATCTGCGCCGTGTCCTTTCCGATAATGACGCTCATGTCGCCGCAAGCAAGTTTCCGCATGGTCCCCTACTCCTTTTTCCCGTCGAGTTCCTTCAGTTCCGTGTCCAGTTTTTTCAGTTCCGAATCAATGGCCTGCTCCTCGGGCGAAGCGCCAAAGCCCAGTCGGTCCTGCATCCGGCCCACGAGCGCCTCGTCCATGTACCCAACCGTGGCCACAACGGTCCCGGGCTTTAAGCCGATACGCACCATCCGGCCCTGCTGCCGCCGCCAGAAGACGTTTCCCCGGCCCACGAACTGGCCAAAACGGCCGGTGACCTCGTGCACGGTCTTCTCAAAATATTCGCGGCCGGGATAGCGGTACTCGACCGCCATGGCAAAGCGGTTGTCCACGAAATGATACAGGACCGAATCAACCACGCCCTTGACGCGGACGAGCCGGTAAACCGCGGTTCCGCGGGCAGAATCCGCATAAACGCGGGCAAGCGTGTGCTTGTAGGCGTCGGAAACAGGGAAACGCGCAACAAGCGCGACGGTGTCGGCGCCGAACCGGAAGCGGTCGTACCCATCCGGAAGGTCCAGGCAGAAGAGCGCGCCCGGAAACGTGAGCAGAAAAACGAGCACAACGGTCCGGGTCATAAACGAGATCCTTTTTATTCGGCGTCCGAATCGGTTTTTTTACGGGGCGCGAGCTTTTTACGATTTTTCATGATGTGGTCGCGCACAATGTCGGCGCGGTGGAAGTCACGCTCGGCCGCATCCATTTTATGCTTGAACAGGCGCTGGATGTGTGCGGGCTGCACGAGTATCATGAGCTGGTTCAGGGCCCGGAGGTTGATGTTGCCGATGATATCGAGCATGATACCAAGGCGCAGGGCCGAACTTAAGCTCATGAACTCGTTGGTCGTGAGCAGGCGCGCGTTGTTCAGAATGCCGTAGGCGCGCCAGATTTTGTCCTCGATATGCACGCGCGCGTCGCGCATGAGCGTTTCACAGGCCCGCTTTTCAAAACCCACGAGCTGGGCGACCACCTTGCCGATGGTCTCGATGACCTCGTGTTCGGTTTTCCCGAGCGTGGTGTGGTTGCTGATCTGGAACAGGTTGCCCAGGACTTCGGTGCCCTCCCCGTAAAAGCCGCGCACCGACAAGCCGATTTGGGTAATCCCCTTGAGGGTCTCGTCAATGTCCTTGGTGAGCACCAGCGCGGGAAGGTGGATGAGCACCGAAACGCGCATGCCCGTGCCCACATTCGTGGGGCAGGCCGTAAGGTAACCGTATTTCTCGGAAAAGGCGTAAGGGAGAGCGGCGGAGAACTCGTTGTCGGCCTTGTCGAGAATTTCCCAGGCCGCTTCCATGTTGAAACCCGACACGATGGATTGGAGCCGGAGGTGGTCCTCCTCGTTGACCATGATGGAAAGGCGCTGGTCGTTGCGGATGATGGCCCCGCGCCGCCACTGGCCGTTCTCGAGATCCGGGCTGATGAGGTGGCGCTCCACGAGCAGGTGCCGGTCGAGGTCGGAGAGCGCGTCCATGTCCGCGGTGCAGGCGCCCGTGAGCGAGCGGCATTGCCCGGCCGCGGCCTGGACGATATGATAGACCTGCTCGATGGTCTTTTTATCGGAACGACTGACAAATGGATAATCATGGAGGTTGCGGGCGAGCCGGATGCGGCTGCTGAGAATGTGGCCCGAATCAGGGCCCGACGCGTCGAGCCAGGCCGAAGGAGTGTCGATGAGGGCCTCAAAGTCGGTCATGTCAGCCTTCCATTTTCTTGATTTTATCACGCATCCGGGCCGCCTTCTCAAAGTCCTCGTTGCGGATGGCCTCCTGCATTTCTCGGCGCATAGAGTCAACCTGACGGCAGGCGTTAATGGCGGGCTCCATGCTCTTGGGGACCTTGCCGATATGGCAGTCCGAACCGTGGATTTTACGGAGCAGGTCATCGAGTCGTTTTCCAAAGGCCTCGTAGCAGTGGCCGCAGCCCAGCCGGCCGGTCTGCTTGAACTCCATGTAAGTGAGTCGGCAGCGGTCACACAGGACCGCGTTGCTCTCCTCCTCATACTCGGTCGCTATTTTCGAGACCAGGTTGCCCACGCCGACCCCGCCCTGCGGCGCGGCGCCGGGCACGTGGCCGGTAAACCCCCGCTTTTCCGCGCAGTCGCGGCAGAGGTTGAGGACCGTCTTTTTATTGTTGATAATCTGGGTGAAGTTGACCGCCGCTGATTTTTTTTTACATTCGTCACAATTCATATTTTCCGGTCCACCTTTCCGTGGTTGAGGAGGTACACCGTGTCGCAGCGGCCGGCCAGCCGCTGGCTGTGGGTGGCGACCAGGAAGGTCCTCCCGGTTTCGCGCACCATGGCAAGCATGAGGTCGATAAAGGCCTCGCTGTTCCGCTCGTCGAGGTTGCCCGTGGGCTCGTCGGCCAGCACCAGGAGCGGCGCGTTGACCAGCGCCCGCACCATGGCCACGCGCTGCTGCTCGCCGCCCGACAGCTCGGACGGATGGTGCGTCATGCGGCCGGGCAGGTTCACGCGCGCAAAGAGCTCGCGGGCCCGCTCCTCGAGCGCGGCCCGTGGCCGCCCGCCGATGAGGCCGGGCAGGATCGCGTTTTCGAGCGCCGTAAAGTCAGAGAGCAGGTAATGGAACTGGAACAGGAACCCGATGTGTTGGTTCCGGAACCGCGCCAGCGCCTCGCCGGTAAAGGCGGTCAGGTCCTCGCCCTTAAAAACTATTTTTCCTTGGTCGGGCCTGTCAAGAGAGCCCAGCAGGTTGAGGAGCGTGGTCTTGCCCGACCCCGACTCGCCCATGAGGCAGGCCACCTCGCCCGCGCGGAGTGTGAGGTCCACGCCGCACAACACGTCGAGCGTGCGCGCCCCCTCGCGGTACGACTTGTAAACACCTTCGGCCTTCAGTATTATTTCCCGTTCCATATCATTTATAGACGAGCGCTTCCACGGGATTCAGCCGTGCGGCCTTGTAGGCCGGGTAAAAGGAGAAAAGGAGCGCCAGCACGTTGGCGGTGACGACCACGGCGATGACGTCCCAGGCGTTCACAATCATGGGCAGCGTGCTGATAAAATAGACGTCGCCCGGGAGCTTGATGAACTGGAACTTAATCTGGAGAAAGCAGAGCAGGAGGCCCGCCGCAGTGCCGGCCAGGGTGCCGATAACGCCCACAAAAAGCCCGTTGTACAGGAAGATACGCCGGATGTTGCGCGGGGTCGCGCCCATGGAAAGCAGAATGCCGATTTCACCGGTCTTTTCCATGATGACCATGAGCAGCGAACTGATGATGTTGAAGATGGCGACCAGCACGATCATGCTGACCACGATGAACGCGATGAACTTCTCCGAGTTCATCCACTTGATGAGCGTGGCGTACTGCTTAATCCAGTCGTGGCTGTAGTAGGGATAGCCCAGGGACTCCTGGAGCGCGGCACCGACCCGGCCCGCCTCCTCGGGATCGCGGATTTTGACTTCGATGGCCATGACGCCCTTCATGCCGAGCAGGTCCTGGGCCGTGGCGAGCGAAATGAACGCCAGGTTCGCATCGTACTCGTACATGCCGGATTCGTAAAGGCCGGTCACGGTCATGCGCTTCATTTTTGGCATGATGCCCGCAAGCGCGTCCTCCTCGCCCCGGAGGCTCATGAGGATAATTTCGTCGCCGGGGGCGACGCGGAGCTTGTCGGCCACGTACGAGCCGAGGATGATGCCCGGGTTGTCGCGTCCCTTGACCGAGGGCGCAGGGCCCAGGTTGAGCGCGCCGAACTTGAGGTTTTTTGCGAGGTCCGTGACCTTGCATTCGCCCTCGAGGTCCACCCCCTTGACGATGATGCCGTCGCGCACCTCCTTGGAGGACACGCCGAATTTATCCTCAATGAGCGGGGCCACGGCCTCGACCTTTGGGTTTTTCAGGATAACCGCCATGAGCGAATCGGGGTTCATAATGGGCTCGTGGTGGTAGCTCTGGATTTTCACGTGCGCAAAGGAGCCCACGATGTTTTTTTTGACCTCGTGCTCAAACCCGTTCATGATGGAGAGCGTGAGGATGAGGACCAGGGTGCCCAGGAAGACGCCGGCAATGGAGATGACGAGAATCGTGGAGATGAAGCTGACCTTTTTTTTGCCCCACAGGTAACGCCGGGCGATGAAGAGTTCGAAGGGAAGGGTCATGCGTTGTCGGGCTTTAACAGCGGAAACAGAATGACGTCCCGGATGTTCTGCGTGTCCGTAAGCAGCATAACCATGCGGTCGATGCCGATGCCCACGCCGCCCGTGGGCGGCATGCCGTACTCAAGGGCGCGCACAAAATCATCGTCCATGGGGTGCGTTTCGGCTTCGCCGCCGCGGCCGCGCTCGACCTGCTGGTTCAAAAGCTCGCGCTGCAAAACAGGGTCGTTGAGCTCGCTGTAGGCGTTGCCGATTTCCCATCCGTTGATGTAGGGCTCAAACCGTTCCACGAGCGCAGGATTGACACGGTGCCTTTTGCAAAGCGGCGTGGTCTCGAGTGGGTGGTCGGTGATGAAGACCGGGTCAATGAGCTTGTGCTCGCAGAGCGTCTCGAAGAGCCCGGCCATGGCCCGGCCGCGGACAAAGGGGCCGTCAAGTTTGACATGATGATGGTCGAGCGCGTTCCTGAGCTGCGTGTCGTCCAGCGCCACGACGTCGATGTTGCCGTGCTTTTTCAGGGCGTCGTGCATGGTGAGGCGTTCCCATGGAGGCGTCAGGTCGATTTCGCGGCCTTCGTAGATGATTTTAGCCGTGCCGTTGACCGCGATGGCCGCCTGGGAATAGATATTCTCGAAATGAACCATCATATCATTGTAATCGGCATAGGACTGGTAGAACTCGACCTGCGTAAACTCCGGATTATGGATGCGGTCAATCCCTTCGTTGCGAAAGTCCTTGACGAACTCAAATACCCGTTCAAACCCGCCCACGATAAGCCGCTTGAGGTAAAGCTCGTTACTGATGCGGAGGTAGAGATCCATGTCGAGGGTGTTGTGCCGGGTAATAAAGGGCCGGGCCGACGCGCCGCCATAGATGGCCTGGAGCGTGGGGGTCTCAACCTCAAAAAAGTCCTGGTCCAGCAGATACTTCCGGACCGACTGCACAATGGCCGTGCGTTTTTTAAATATCGCAACGGAAGGGGCATTGAGCACAAGGTCAAGATAGCGCTGGCGGGAGCGCAATTCGAGGTCCTTGAACTCGTCGAAGATGATTTTTTCACCGTTCGGGCCCACCTTTTCCTTGGGCACGGGCAGGGGGCGGATAGACTTTGAGAGAATCTCCACACCGGTCAAGGAAAGCGACTTTTCGCCGGTTTGCGTGACAAAGGCCGTGCCCGTGGCCCCGATAAAGTCGCCGAAATCGAGGAGTTTGAAGAGTTCGTAGGCCTTTTCGCCGAGGATGTCCTGGCGGCAGTAGATTTGGATGCGTCCCGTGGCGTCCTTGAGGTTGGCGAACGCGGTCTTGCCCTGCCGGCGGAAGGCAATGAGCCGGCCGCAGATTTTTACAGGAGCGCCGCTCTGCTGGAGCGCGTCAAACTGTTCCTGGAGTGCGCCAATAGTATGTGTGCGTTGGAACGAATACGGATAGGGATTGATACCGAGCGCCTTTATCTTTTCGAGTTTGTCGAGACGAGCGCGCATCTGGTCGTTGAGTTCGCTCAAGAAACACTCCTGTTGGGTGGGTGCGTTTGAAAGGATAAAAATAAGTTATTAAGGAGTGCATAAAGTAGTTACCATTTTATGCGGCATACCTGACATGTTTTTCAAGGAAATAATTCCGTACTTTTTCGGGTCTTTTCTGTTTCCTGCGAAGGAAGCCACGGACATTCTTTATCAACTGCTTCTG
>JAZDKP010000193.1:0-17690 GCA_043802925.1 Fibrobacterota bacterium
TCATGGCGTCTTCTTCCATGGGCTCGCCGAATTTATCGCTGATGGCATTGTATTCGTTCACCAGGTCCACGATGGACTGGAGCCCCTCTTCCACGCACTGCTTTACGGTCTTGCTGTTATCAAGTTTGGGTTCCTGCTCAAGGAACCCGATGGTGTAGCCCGGCGAGGGCATGACCTGGCCGTCAAAGTCTTTGTCGATACCCGCGAGGATGCGCAGGAGCGAACTTTTGCCCGAACCGTTGAGGCCCAGCACGCCGATTTTTGCGCCGTAGTAGTAACCGAGGGAGATGTCTTTTAAAACAGCCCGTTTTTCGTGGAATTTACTCACGCGGACCATGGAATAGATAATCTTGGGTGTGGGTTCGGCCAAAGAAATGTCCTCCTAAATATTTAGAATGAATGGCAGGTTGCGGTATAAATATCTGAAATGGGGAGGGGGGAGATCAATGAAAACGAAAAGCGAACTCACCCCCCTGCCCCCCTCTCTCGCAGAGAGAGGGGGGATCCGAAAAAAATAAGATTAATCACAATGGGTTCAATTCCCCGTAGCTTGCTACGGCTTGTTTGTCATTACGGGCTTGACCCGGAATCCATCATCAGGTGGTGGATTCCCGCTTTCGCGGGAATGACAGAGAAAGCCTCTTTGCCTTTCGATACCCCGCAGCTTGCTGCGGGGAGGATTCATTTATTAATTCATCGTAAAATGTTATGACTCTCTTTTTTTATAAATAGCAAGAGTTGAATTGATACGTTACCTGCCCCCCTCTCTCTGCGAGAGAGGGGGGGGGAAAGGGGGGTGAGTTATCGTCCCAGAAACACGGCGCGGGTCACGGTGTGCGGTCCCGTGGTCAGGCGCACGAGGTAGACCCCGGCGGCGCGGCCCGATGCGTTCCATTCTACGCCGTTGTCGCGGATGTGGTCTGTGAGGTTGGTGATGCATCGGCCGCGGATGTCAAACACCGCAAGCCGCGCGGGCGCACCGGTATTTTGCGAGAGGCCGCGGATGCGGATGGAAAGCGAAGGGTTGAAAGGGTTGGGCGCGCATTCGAGAGAAAGCCTCTCCGTCAATGCCGGCGGTGCGCTTACCAGGGATGTTTGCGCGGTATCAAGCTGCAGGATGCCCCAGCCCCAGCTGGAATTGGGCAGGCTGCCGGTGTAGGCGCCGGACCGGGCGCGATTTTTCAGGATCTGCTTTATCTGTATCGCGTCGCGCGTGCTGTCTTCCTGGAGCATCAGTGCCACGGCGCCCGCCACCATGGGCGCGGCAAAACTGGTGCCGTGGAAAATCAGGTTGGTCATGGCGGCCGTGTTGATGACCGAGAGGGTGGGCATGCCGTGGTCGGGAGCGACCAGGTCGGGCTTGATGCGGTTGTCCCACGTTGGACCACGGCCGGAATAGGGGCAGAGCATGCCGGGCAGGTAAGCCGTGTCGCCGGTTCCCGGGATGTTGTAATGGTAGCTGATTCCCACGGTGGTGACCTCCTCCATCATGGCAAAGTCGACCAGGGTGGTGCGCGCGGTGTCGAAAGGGATGGATGGCAGCAGGCCATAGGGGGCGTAGTTGTCCACCTGCCAGGAGAAGGCGACCTCCACGGTTTCTGCCAGCGCGGACGCGGCCTTGACCAGGTCGACCTTCCACGTTGTCGAGCGGTCCGTCTGGGCCATGAATTCCACGCGCTGGTGAAGGGTGTCGCGCTTTGTCAGAAACCGTTCGAACACAATCGCGGTTTCGTTGCCGCGCCGGTAAAAGAGGGAATCGCCCGGCATGCTGTCGGCATAATTGAAGGTCACGGTCTCGTTGTACTGGGTGCGGAAGCGTGACCGGAGGGTCGAGGCGCCGCTATAAACAAGGTTGTAGCTTGTCACGTAGAAATAATAGGTTGTCGGGCCGATTTTGCCCACCGCGAAATTGGCCGGGGTATCCAGCGCGAAGTTCATGGTAAAGAGCGAGTCCCCGGGCGCAAAGATGACTTTGCGGTAGTTCTGATAATTATTGTTGCCCGAGGCCACGGTCACGGCTTTTCCGTGTTTTCCCGCGCCCGTAATGGAGCGGATTTCGCTTTCCGGGCCCGTGGTCCAGCTGATGTTGGCGGACCAGGGCATGTTGTTTGCGCGCGCCACGGAGTCGATGAAGATGATGGAGCTGTCGAAGGGTCTGGAGACGATGACGATTTTGGACTCGGGCGCCATACCGAGGAGGTTGGTCATCGCAATTCCGTCCGGCTGCAGTGTGGTGCCGTTGCCGGCCATGATGCCCGCGATGATGGTGCCGTGGTCGTTTTTGCGGTTGTGAAAGATGGAGTTGGAATCGAACGCGTTAAACTGCGCGTAGGGATAGGAGGCGTTCAGGAGTGAATCGATGCGTGTTTTGCTCCAGAGGTCCCAGTGGCCGTTGCCGAGGGTGTCCTCATAGTAGCGTTTGTAGGCGAGTATGCGCGTCTGATGCGTAACGGGATCGCGGAAGTCGTTGAGAGTGATATCCACGTCGTCCACCACGGCGCAGATGACGCCCGCACCCTTCAGCCCGCGGTCATGATAGAACGAAAGGCCGGTTTCCTGCTGTACCGGCGAAAGCGCGTTCAGCAGGGAGACGAGAGCCAGAAGCGGGAGGAGGGGATGCATAGGAGTAATTTATAAAAATTATCGGGGAAATGCCAGAGAATCGGTGGGGAACACACCCCCACCTCGACAAGCTCGGTGCGTCGCTTTCCCCCTGCTCTCGCAGAGAGGGGGCTTCTTCCGTAAAAGTCGATGCCCCTCATTATTGGGACAACGCCCGGGAAAGGATGAATAGAGTAACGCAGCGCGTTAATAATAACGTTTGACATTACTAGTCTGTTTTATTATTATTAATACCGGAATGATAAAGAGTTTCAAATCCTCTGAAGCGGAAAAGTTGTTTCATCGGGAGATTTCACGGAGGTTGCCTCCGGATATCCAGGGGACCGTTATCCGCAAACTTTGGATGATACATGCCGCAGGAAACATCAACGATTTAAGGCTGCCGCCGTCCAACCACCTGGAACCTTTGAAGGGTGACCGGAAAGGGCAATACAGCATCCGGATTAACCGGCAATGGCGTCTGTGCTTTAAATGGTTCGAATCTGACGCTTATGAAGTGGAAATCACGGATTATCATTAGGAGGAATAAATGAACAAGATTAAAAAACACCCTCCCGTCCATCCCGGGGAGATTCTGAATGAGGAATTTCTGCTTCCTTATGAAATAACCCAGTATCGTCTCGCCAAAGACATCGCCGTTCCCGCCCGGCGCATCAATGAAATTGTCCATGGCAAAAGGGCGGTTTCGCCCGATACCGCACTGCGGCTCGGCCGGTATTTTGGCATGACCCCGCAGTTCTGGATGAACCTGCAGGCGCATTACGACCTGGAAGCGGCCGAGGAAAGGTCCATGGGGGAAATTGAACGCCGGGTCAAACGGTATGTCCCTGCCCGGAAAAAAGAGCGGGTCATGGCCTAATGGCTGGTATCAACGGCAATCTGCGATCAGCGAATCTTTCTCAATCTTCAAATAATCGGCCACGTTCTTGAAAATGTTATTCAGCGTGCCAATCTTTAAGGATTATGGTCGAGTATCGTAATGGCATGCGCAAAGCCCATTTTGTTGCTTGTCAGACGGATGTGGCTACCGGCTTGGCGGGTTACAAGATAACCGTATTTTTCCAAGACCTTGCAAAGTTGTCTGCCGGAGAGGTCTCGTGGCAATTTAGGCATAAGCCAGAACCTCATCCCTTACAAAATGTAATCGGACAATCTTCGGGATGTCGGTGTCTTTCTCGAAATGGCATCGTAGGGCATCGAGGATATTCTTTTTCAATTCCGTTTCGGTTTCGCCTTCTGTGAAAATCGAGTGGCCCAACGCCTGAGCATTGAATCCACCGTCCGGGTCTTGCTCTATAAGAAAAACGATTTCCTTCATAATGGGTCCTCCTGACATTTAAAATAGATAATAAAGACGAGAGAAGCAAAACGGGAAAACCCGGGGAACGCATTTAGCCCGGTTCCGGCCCGGGAGAATCCGCGGGCGTTGGCCTGAAGAATGGATGTTGGGTTTTGATCAGTATCAGGCGACTTTTGTTGAATGAATCGGTTTGGGCGTGCCGTTATAAAGACGGTCGTTATACACGGATTGAAGCTTTTTAAAATGGTCAATGATCCGGGTAGAATTATTCCCTAAAGAAACTTCGATCTTCCAGACGACCAGCCATTGAATACCGAAATAGGCATGGGCAATTTTGTTGCGCATTCCTATCATATCTTTCCAGGGAATGTCGGGATGTTTTATCTGCAATGATTCAGGAATATTTCGTGCCGCTTCTCCGATGATTTCCAAAGCATGCAATACTTCTGGTCAGCAACAAACTGCTCATAGGTCATTTCGGCGGTAAAAACCAGCACAGATTCCATGTTGGTGCAGATATCCTGAATGTATATCCGAACCGAACGGTTCATACCGGCACCAGTTCAGCCAGGATGCGCCCGGTCAATTCGGGGCGCAGGCATTCGCGGGGAATGAGGTCGACTTTTTCGTGAAGTAATTCGCTGATACGGTTTTCCATGTTCACGATTTCAAGTAAATCGGGGGTTTCTGTATATTCCACGAGGATGTCGATGTCGCTGTCCACGGATTGTTCACCTCGTGCGCACGACCCGAATATTCCCATTCTTAACGGGCTTCCGGATTCGTTCATCCCGTTTGCCGAGGCCTTTCCTGCGCGTGTGCTTGAAAACAAGCTCCTCTGGTGCGGGCAGAGAATCCTTGACGGCCGTTCACCGCAGGTATGTTGGTCACCGTGATGTCCCAATTGAGCGTGCCTCCGTTCATGGTAAGGATCCGGTAGGTCAGGGCGTCGCCATCAGGGTCCGAGGCGCGGAGATAGTAACAACAATGCCTTTTTCATGCCCGATAATTATATTATATTATAAACAATGGTAATATAAATGAAATATGAAGAATTAAGGGCTGCTTTCAAGGAACGGCCTGTATTTACCCTGGACGATTTGCACTTTACCGGAAGTCCGGGAAAGCATGAGTTCGTCCAGCTGAGCCATTGGGTCAAAGCCGGAAAAGTGGTCCATCTCCGAAAGGGGTTGTATACCTTATGCGATGGCGACAGAAAGGTTGTTGTGAATCCCTTGTGGCTGTCAAACCGCATGTACGAACCTTCCTATATCAGCCTTGAATACGCACTTTCCTATTATGGCCTTATTCCCGAGGCCGTGGGAACCATTACCTGCGTCTCCTCCCGAAAACCGGCGCTCTTCCGGAATCCGTTCGGTGAGTTTCGTTACAGCAAAATCAAGCAGTCCTGTTTCTTCGGCTTTGTCACGGCCGCTTCCGGACAGGGACTGCCTTTCTGGATTGCCATGCCCGAAAAAGCGGTGCTGGATTTTCTTTATCTTCGCATTCCGAAGCTGAACGATGTGTCCGAAAGCCTGCTTTTGGAAAATTACCGGTTTCAGAATGCGGATCAGCTGAACCCTTCCGTCTTTTCTGAAATTCTTGGACGTTTCAAGGCGCCCGGCATTCAAAAGGCGGGAAACGTGTTTCTTAAGCTTCTCGAAAAAGGAATGGAACCATGATTGACCAACTGAAACAATTCCTGGAAACTTTCGCGCCGGCGCAAAGAATGAACGCGCTCCGGGAGTACCTGCAATGGCTCATTCTTAAGAGCATTGACGTCCGGCATTACAGAAAGTCCATGGATTTTGTCGGAGGGACCGCGTTGCGCATCATTTTTTCCAATGGACGATTTTCCGAAGACCTTGATTTCTCCATCGCTCAAGGGGAGAAAGTGGATTTCAAGAAAATGAGCGGGGACATTTGCTCTGATTTGATCCGTTATGGGTTGGATGCCTCTGTAACGCCCGAAAAGCGGCCCGGCGCGGTGTCCTCCTGTTTTTTCCGCTTTTCAAATCTCCTGGGCCCCCTCGGCGTTGTTCCCCATCAAAGCCAAAAGATTGCCATCAAGGTTGAACTGGACCACAACCCGCCGTCCGGGGCTGTTTCGCAGGAATTCTTTATGAACGGGCCGCTTATGTTTTCCGTGAACCATTATGACATCGCGTCATTATTCGCAGGCAAACTCCATGCGCTCTTTTTCCGGAAATACTGCAAGGGCCGCGATTATTATGATCTTCTGTTTTATCTGCGGAAGAAAACCCGTTTTAATCTGGCGCTGCTCAGGAATGCCGCAGCCCAGACGCACCCCGGCGTTGACTTAAATCATACGGGCGATGTTTTGCGGATGCTGAAAGAGACTCTGGATAAAATGGATGATGAAAAGATTGAAAAGGATCTCGCTCCTTTTCTTTTCAATCCGGAAGAGATAAGTTTTGTCAAATCCAGGTATCTGCGGATGGCACTCGACCAGAATATCGAGGCCGGAGTGTATCCGGAGGCGTAAACTTCCGGCCGCGGGTTAAAACCGCCCGGGAACCTGTTTGCCGCAAAACCCGCATTTTCCGTCCCTGTCCACCCGCATTTCAGCTATCGCGTAACCCGCACGGCGGATAACGGTCTTCTTGCAGCCCGGGCATTGCGTGTCTTCGTATCCGTCACCTGGAACGTTGCCCACGTACACGAACCGGAGGCCCGCTTTCCGCGCTGCATCACGGCCTGCGAGCAGCTGGTCGACCGCAGTGGGCGGCACATGTTCCAGTTTGTGCGCAGGAAAGAAGCGGGAGAGATGGAGCGGAACGTCCGGGCCGAGGTGTTGGACCATCCAGCCCGCTACCCCCTGCACGGTTGCGAGGTCGTCCGTATAACCCGGCACCATGAGTGTGGTGACCTCGAGCCAGATTCCGGCCTCTTTCAGCGCCGAAAGCGTTTCGAGGACGAACTTGAGATGGCCGCCATTGAGCTCGTTGTAGGTCTTTTCCGAGAAAGCCTTGAGGTCCACGTTTGCCGCGTCAATGACCTGCAGGAGCGGCTCGAGCGCGGCGCGGCTGATATAGCCGTTGGTGACCCAGACGTTCTTCAGTCCCGCGGCCTTGGCCCTTTTGGCCGTGTCCATCATGTATTCATAGTGCGCCACGGGTTCCGAATAGGTAAAGGCCACGGACTGGCAGGAGGATTGCCGCGCAGCGGTAACGGCCGCGTCCGGAAAGAGCTCCATACGGCCGATTTCCTCGGGCTTCTTCTGCGAAATCTCCCAGTTCTGGCAGTTAAGACAGCGCAGATTGCAGCCCGAAGTGCCGAGTGAAAAGGCGGAGGAGCCAGGATGAAAATGGAAGAGCGGCTTTTTTTCAACCGGGTCGGGCCTCGCGGCGCAGGGGTTGCCGTACGCGAGCGTGAAGAGCGTTCCGTCGATGTTCACCTTGTTGCGGCAGGCCGAACGGTCGCCCGGCGAAAGTTCGCAGTGGTTGGGGCAGACGAGGCACTTGACCTTTTCGCCGGCTCGTTCGTAATGGTCCGCTTCGCGCGACCATTTCCAGGGTTGTCCGGGCGCGTCACGTTTAAAGATTTGGCCCTCGGCCATATTGTTTTTGGAAAGAAGCCCGGCGCAGGCGGGGTACGCCGAGGCCGCGGCAAGGGTGGTGAGGAGCTGCCGGCGGTTCATGTGTGATATCCATCCACGGGGCCTTGCAGCGCCGCAGCATGCTGCGGCGTTACTGCGCGGCACCGTGTGATTATGGTCGCCGGGTCGTTTTTACAATGTGCGTCAGGAAGTCGTGGAAGTCCGCGGCGAATTCCTTGCGCTTGAGCGCGTAGATGACGTTGGTTTTGAGGAAGTCGATTTTGCTCCCGATGTCGTAACGCGTGCCCTTGAAGCGAAGTCCGTAGGCGGCCTCCTCCTTCAGCTGCAGGGCCAGCGCGTTGGTCAGCTGGATTTCGCCGCCTTTGTCCTTGCGGACCTTCCGGATATGGTCAAAGATGCCCGGTGTCAGAATATACCGGCCCGCAATGGCGAGGTTGCTCGGGGCCTTGGCCGGGGAGGGTTTTTCGACCAGTTCGCGTATCTTGAGCACGCTGTCGTCCACAAAGTCACCGCCCACGATGCCGTAACGCGAGACCTTTTCCGGGGGCACGGTCTCGAGCGCAATGACGGTTTTTTCAAACCGCGCGTACACCTCCGCGAGCTGGCGCGTGATGGGTTTGCCGGGTGAGTCGATGAGGGTGTCGCCCAGAAGCACGGCAAAGGGATGGTCGCCCACATGGCGCTCGGCGTATGAGATGGCGTCGCCCAGGCCGTTCAATTCCTTCTGGTGGATGAAGTGGATGTCCGCGAGGTCCGAGATGCGCTTCATGTCGTTCAGCAGCTCTTTCTTGTTCTTTTCCTCCAGTTCCTCCTCGAGCTCAAAGTTGCGGTCAAAGTGCTCCTCGAGCGCGCGCTTGCCTTTGCCGGTAATGATGAGGATGTCTTCGATTCCCGATTGCACCGCCTCCTCGACCACAAGCTGGATGGTGGGCGTGTCCACGATGGGGAGCATTTCCTTGGGTTGGGACTTGGTCTGGGGGAGAAAGCGCGTGCCGAAACCGGCCGCGGGGATGACGGCTTTTATAATCATACGATTTCCGGCTTGAAGATTTTCACGTTGAGCGTTGCGAGGGCCTCTCCGAGTTTCTGGTACATGGCCTCGTCCTTATAGGTGCCGACAATGGCGCCGCCCGAACCCGTGAACTTGGCCGAGGCGCCTATGCCGCGCGCAGTGGCGACCATGCGGAGGTTCGGCTCGCTGATGGCCATGATTTCGCGGCGCTTGTCGAAATTTGCGTTCATGAGCGCGGAGAGGTCGCCCGTCTTTTCGCCCTTGAGCACGGCGCGCGCCTGCTCGGTGATGTCCGCAAAGTACTTCATGGCCGCATGGACCCGCGGGTCGCCCGCCTCCCAATGCGCGCGGAGGTTGCTGTGCACCCGATCCGAGACCTCGGCCAGGTCCTGGCGATAGGCCACGTAGAGCGGTGGGAGCTGGTCGAGGGGCAGGGACTCGTAGATGCCGTGGCCCGTGGACTTCATGTGCTCACGGTTGAAATCCATGAACACCAGCCCGCCGTAGACCTGGATGACGCGGTCCTGAAGGCCGGCCGCGATTTTCAGTTCGTCGGCCTCCACGCTCAGAATGAGGTTGGGGAGGAGGGGCTTGTCGATTTCGACGTTGTAAAAGGCCATGAGCGCGCGGAAGGCCGCGGTGATGATGGCGCTGGAACCGGCCATGCCCACGTGCTGCGGGATATTGGAGGCGTAGCGCACGGTGAAATTGCGGGCCGGGAGTTCGATGCGCTCCTGCGCGCAGTGGTCCGCGAATTTTTTGATGGCCGCCTTGAGCAGCCGGACGCCGCCGTAATAGTCGTAGATGTTGACGTCGCGCACCAGGGATCCGATGTCGGAAAACCGGCAGTGGTCGCGCTCGTTGGGGAGGATCTCCAGCTCCGGCGTTTCGTAGAGGGTCACTTCCGCGAAGTGGTTTTTCATGCGGAAGGAGAGGGTCTTGCCGAAGTATCCGTCCGAGGGGTTGCCGATGAGGCCGGCGCGCGCGTAGGCTCTTTCGTGAATAATCATAGCGGGGTGTCAGTCGAAGAGCGCGTCGATATTTTCGATGTTATCGCGAATCTGGAGCCACTTGCAGGTGTTTGACACCTCGAAAGAATTCCGTGCCTCGTTGCTGGGGTTGACAATGAGGAGTACCCCCTCCTGCTTGATGAGGGTTTTATTGAAGTTGACGATGAGGCCAAGCCCGGTGCTGTCAAGCTGGATGACGCCGGAGAGGTCCAGGGCGAATTTGCTGTGGCCCAGGCCCTGGGCGTCTTCGAAATGTTTCCGGATATCGATGACGTTGCGCGCGCAGAAAGCCCCGCTGACCTTGAAGTAGAAGAAGGTGCCGCGTTCATCGGCCTGTATTTGTACGTCGGGCCCGTCCATGGATAAAAAGTATTGTTTTGTCCGCAGAAGAGTCAAGCATGTGTTTCATCGTCCGTCGCCGTAGGGGTGTATAGCGATACGCCCCAACCGCGACGGCGGCGCAATCCCCGGCCTTTTTTTGTCTCAAAATAAAAACCCCTTGCGGATTTTCTGTGCTTTGATTATTTTTATGATGTCTATATCAAAGTAGTCATTAGGAGGTGTGTTGCCATGGATGCAAGCGTTCTGGACCTGCGTTACAAGACACGGGAAGTGCTGAAGGCTCTTGGCCGGAACGAAGAGGTCACCCTGTTCTACCGCGGTGTCAAAAAGGGTGTCATCATCCCTGTCGCCCAAACGGCCAAACGCAAGCGCAGCGGAAAAATCCCCGGGGTTGGGATGTGGAAGGGCATGACCGAACCGGTTTCCGAAATGATGGCCCGTCTGCGCAAGGGGAGGCCCTTTTGATTGTTGACACGGACATCCTGATCTGGCACCTCCGCGGCTATCCGAAGGCCGGTGCTTTCGTCGAAAAATGCGTCTCACCCGCCATCTCGGCCGTCACCCGGATGGAACTGTTTGTCGGATGCCGTTCCGCTCAGGAAAAAAAGCTTCTCCATGGTTATTTGCAGGCGCTTTCGTTCACCACATTGAGCATTGACACGGCCATTTCCCATCGAGCCTGCCTGCTGATTGAGGCGTACCGGCCGGCATTTGAGTTGAATGTTCCTGATGCCATCATCGCGGCCACGGCCATCGAACACGGGCTAACACTGGCGACCGGTAACTACCGGCATTTCAAGATGATCAAAGGTCTGGATGTCCATCGGTTTGCGATTCACGAATAAGCCTTCCGTGGCATCCTCTGCCTTCAAAGTTGTATTTTCCTCCCATGTCCAAACCCCCGCTTCTCCTCCTCGCCTTCGACTCCTTCAAGGAATCCATGACCTCGCTTACGGCGGCCGCGGCGTTTGAAAAGGGGTTCCGCCAGGGCTTTCCCGGTGCCCGGTTCCGCACGGCCTGTATTTCCGACGGCGGCGAGGGCTTTACGGACGCGCTCCTGCACCATGGCCACGGCCGCCGCGTCTCTGTGCGCGTGCGCGGGCCGCTGGGCCGCCCGGTCACCGCATCGTACGGACTTTTTGACAAAGGCCAAAGCGCGGTCATTGAAATGGCCCGGGCCTCGGGGCTCGAACTGCTGACACCCCGTGAACGCAATCCGCTCAAGACCTCCACGTACGGCACGGGCCAGCTCATTGACGCGGCGCTCAAGCGCGGGGCCCGGCGCCTTGTCATCGGCATCGGCGGTTCCGCAACCAACGACGGCGGTGTGGGCATGGCCCAGGCCCTGGGCGTCCGCTTCTATGACGCCCAAGGGCGTCTCCTGCCCGCGCTTGCGGGCGGCAAGGAGCTTGTACGTATCACGCGCATCGACGCTGCTTTGCTCGCGCGCCGCCTTAAAGGCGTACGCACGGTCGCGGCCTGCGACGTGACCAACCCCATGACCGGGCCGCGCGGCGCGTCCGTGGTATACGGGCCGCAGAAGGGGGCCACACCCGCCATGGTGCAAAAGCTCGATGCGGGCCTCGTCAATCTTTGCCGCCTCCTTTGGCGCGACCTCAGAAAAAATGTGCGGTTGCTTCCGGGCGCGGGCGCGGCCGGCGGCCTTGGGGGCGGGCTTTCCGCCTTCCTTGGCGCGTCGCTCTCTCCGGGAATCCAGATTGTCCTCAACAGCATCGGGTTCGACACCCTGCTCAAAGGGGTTGACCTCGTCATTACCGGTGAGGGGCGTTCCGACGCGCAGACCGCTTCCAACAAGGCCCCCTATGGCGTGGCCCGGGCTGCCGCGGCCGCCAAAAAGCCGGTGCTGCTTGTCAGCGGGTCGCTTGCGCCCGGTTCAGAAAAACTTAATGCCGCGGGCTTTACGGCCTGCTTTTCCATCCTCCCGGGCCCGGTCCCGCTTCAACAGGCGGTCCGCGAGGGCGCGTTCAATATGACGCGCACCGCGGAAGCGCTGGCCCGTCTCCTCAAGGTAAGGAACCTGCCATGAAAAAATGGATGTCCGCAGCCGCGCTACTCCTTGCGCTTGCCGGGTGCTCAACGGGCCTCAAGCTTCTCGCGCTCCGCGCGGACGTGGGGCGCGGCGGCCGTATTGACCGGTACGCCATCCTTGCGCTCCCGCCCTCGGCCTATACCCGCCTGCACACCGTGCCCGCGGTTCGCGACGTCAATTTTGCCCAGGTTTCGCAGAAGGCGCTCGAGGATGTTGCGGCGCGCAAACGCACAAACTGGAAGGCCGCCTACCCGGCCGCCTCGGCCGGGGCCGACAGCGCGGCCCTGCGCATCCTGGCCGCGCGCAAGGACGACCTGAAAAAACTGTCCGGAGAGGAGAAGGCGGCCGTGAAGAAACTCGCGGACGCGCTCGAGACCCGCTACTTTTTCGTGCTCGAGAGCGCATCGGTCAAGGATGTGAGCAGCCCGCAGGTGCCGCGCAGCCTGGTCCTGGGCGCCTGCCTGCAACTCTGGGACTTTCAGGCCGGGGAACTGGTGTACCGGGCGCGCGAGACGTCGCGCACCGTGGCGTACGGGGACGAGGACTTCCGCAAACGGCTGGACGAGGCGCTCACCGACCTGTTCGAGGGCCTGATTTCCCCGCTCGCCAAGGACTAACGCCCCTTTTTCCGGTTCTTGTCAAAGCAATAACGAATCACCTCGGATGCAATGTACGAGGAGTGCACGGTCCAGAAGGCGCCGTGCACCGTGACCACGGCCACCGCGATTCCCTCGGCCGGCCGGTCGGGGTCGCGCGCAAAACCCGTGAACCAGTCGCATCGCCCCTTGGGACTTTCCGCATCCAGGGACCCTGTTTTCCCGCCCATTTCGAGCCCGCGGCAGCAGGGCAGCTTCTGCAACTGGCGGAAGCCTTTGCGTGCCGTGCCCTTTATCACCACTTCGCCCATGAGATCCCGGAGGCACCGCGCCGTTGCGGGCGAAACCAGCGTAAAAGCGGTGTCCTCCGGGTGGCGGTAAAAGGGCTCTCCTTTGCGGTCCACGCTCCGCACAATGTAAGGGTTGCTCACGCGCCCGCTGTTGCAGGCCGCGCCCGCAAGCAGGGCCGCGTGGACCGGGGTGATGGTGGTGGCGCGGGTAAAGCCGCACGCCGCTTCCGCGGTCGCGTAGTCGTCCGCGGGCGGGATCCAGCGGGAGGCGGGCACGGGCAGGTCAAATCCGAGCGGCCGGTTGAAGAGAAAGCGCTCCGCGGCCTTGTTCAAGCGGTCGGACCCGAGTACGTGCAACCCGATTTTCGCGAAAAGCGGGTTGACTGACCGCGCAAACCCGTCCCGGACCGTCACCCGCCGCGACCAGCGGGCCGGCGTCTCCTTCAGCTGCGACCGGTAGAGCGTGTAAAAGGATCCGGACACCGAGAGCGCGTCATTCGGCTGCAGGAGCCCGCGCTCCATGGCTTCGCCGACCGTGACGATTTTTATCAGCGATGCGGCCGGGTAGCCGTTCCAGAGGAGCATGTTGGGGGTGTCGGGCAGGTAGGCGGAGTCCTTTTCGTTGCGGTAGCTGACCGCGGCCAGCACTTCGCCCGTGGCGGGCCGAAAGACCATTGCGGCCCCGCAGCGCGGCCGGTAACGGCGCATGAGCGTCCAGATGCGCCGCTGGAGCGTGTCGTCCACCGTGAGCCGCAGGACGAGGGTGTCGGTCCCGTTGACCGCGGTGTCGAGTGCGCAGAGGGTGGAATCGAACGCTTTCCGGCCGAGGTAGCAGGCAATGTCGTCCGGCTTCCAGGGATAATCGCAGAGGGTCTTTTTCTTTTCCACGTTTGCGGGCGCGCGGAGAGCGCGGTGCAGCGCCCACGCCGCGGCCAGGCAGAGCAGTATCAGGAGCACCCGGCGGATACGGCCCTGCCGGGGGAGGCGGTATTGCCGGAGCCGTTCAAGTTGCGCGCGCCAGTTGTATTGCATCGCTTTAAAAAATAATCCTTTAAGCCCGCCGGAAAACATAAAATTATATTTTGAAAAGAGAAGAGGGAACTCACCCACCCTTTCCCTCCCTCTCTTAGCGCGTTTGCGCGGTTAAGAGAGGGAGGGAAAGGGTGGGTGAGTTCCCTGTAATCGCTGGTTATTCTTTGATTAGGTGGAACGGAGAAAAAGCAAATGGCCCCCCTTCGCATCGTATTCATGGGAACGCCGGAGTTCGCGCTTCCGAGCCTTGAAGCCCTGCGGAACGGGCCGCAAACAGTCGTGGCCGTGGTCACGCGGCCTGATGCGCCGAAGGGGCGGGGACGCCACCTCTCCGAAAGCCCGGTCAAGGCCGCGGGCCTGGCCGCAGGCTTGCCCGTGTTGCAGCCCTATTCGCTTAAGGACCCGGGGTTTCTCTCCGCGCTTCGCGTCCTCCTGCCTGACCTTCTTGTGGTCGTGGCTTTTAAAATCCTCCCGGACGAGGTGCTTTCCATTCCCTCCCTCGGCGCGGTCAACCTCCATGCATCGCTTCTGCCCAAATACCGGGGGGCCGCGCCCATCAAGTGGGCCATTGCCCGTGGTGAAACGCAAACCGGGATCACGGTCTTCATGCTCAACCGCATTGTGGACGGGGGTGCGGTTATCCGGCGCGAGGCCCTCGATATCGGCCCGCGTGAAAATGCGGGCGAGCTTTCCGCGCGGCTTTCGGCGCTGGGGGCGCGCGTGCTCTGCGAAAGCGTGGACGCCCTTGCCTGCGGTGAGGCGCGGCCCGAGCTGCAGGACGAGGGGGGGGCCACGCCCGCGCCCAAGCTTGCCAAGGAGGATGGAAAAATCGACTTTACACGTTCCGCGCGGGAAATTTATAATTGGATACGGGGCATGACCCCCGCGCCCGGCGCCTTTACGTTCCTGAACGGCCGGCGTCTGCAGGTACTCGAGGCCGAATTGTGCGAAGATGAATCCAACGGCCGGCCCGGGACGATCGCATCTGTTGGCAGCAACGGGCTCGTGGTCCGGACGGGCGCGGGCAAACTTGCCATCACTGCGGTGAAGCCCGAAAACCGCAAAGCCATGTGGGTGTGTGATTTTCTGAACGGCGTACGGATAAATGAAAACGATGCGTTTGACGCTTGAAATCCTTGCCCTGGCCGCGCTGCTCCTCTTTGCGGGCTGCGATTCCGAGGTCGTGTCCAAATTCCAGATCCAATACCGCGGCCCGGACCTCCGGGTCTTCCTTGAGCCCGGCGCGCGGACCGTGGCCTTTCCCGTGGTCACGCGCGAATTCACCTCGCTCAAGATTGACCGTTCATCCAAACAGTTCGAGGAACTCCTGGCCCTTCACCAGCGCGACCTCCCGGTCATCCCGTTCGAGGATTTTTACGCCACACTCGTGGATTCGGGCGCGGACCGGCCGCTGGTCGAGGCGCTCAACCGTTTCTATAAGGATGGGGAAATCCCCACCAAGGCCGCGGACCGCATGGCCCGGTGCGGGGCGCAATACGAGCCCAAGTTCTTCCTCTTTCTCAAACTCGACCGCGCCGAGGCCTACCGGGACAACCGGAGGGAGAGCAAGATTCAACTGTTGATATCGGGCAAACTATATTATATTAGAAAAAAAGCGGTGGTGCTGAGCTTCGTCTGCGCCGTGTCCGCGGGCAACCGCGACAAAAACGCGCTCCCCGGGGTGGCCGAGCTCTCCGGGCGGGCGGTCGAGCAGATTGCCAAGGGGCTGCCCAGCGACCCCGGAAAGTCCGTGCTGCTTGAAAAGCGCGACGATTGGTAAATGAAGGAACGGACCGAACGGGTCATTCCGCTGTCATTGACGCGGAAGTCCAGTGATACTGTAAACGAAATCGAGCGGATGGCCGAACGCATGGCCCGCGAGGGCTGGCACTTCCAGGAATCGCGCACGGACGTCGATTTCAACCATGTGGTGCTCACGTTTGAGCGTGACATCAACGCGTAACAAAACCGAGGAGGAGGAACGCCATGAAATTCACCGTGACGGATAAGGGCCGGTTCAAGGTCGTCCACATCGAGGGGGACCTGCTCATCAACAAACGCTACGACGAAATCAACAAGGCCGTGCTCAAGCTCATCAAAGAGGGTTACCATCATTTTGTCTTCAATCTCGAAAAGCTCTCGTGCATCGACAGCAGCGGTATTTCGGTCTTCATCAATTGCCTGTGCGACGTGCAGGAAAGCAACGGGTCCATCTTCATGATTGTGCCCGACGCCGAGGTGCGCGAAATCATCGAGCTCGTGGGGCTCAACCGGCTCATCAAGTCGTACAACACCGAGGCCGACTTTGACAAGGAACACATGGTGTGACCCGGTTCCGTTGCGCCCCCTTCCTCCTGCTCCTCCCGCTGTTTCTGCTCGTTGGCTGCGCCGCGTCCAACCTGCGGGGCGTGGTCTTTGACGCCAACGGCCTCCAGAAGGAGGTCTCCCGCATCACCACCAACAAGGGCGCCTACATCGAGCTGCTCGACGGCCTGGCCGTGCGCCGCATTTTGCTCAGTAAAATCAGCGTGCTCATGATTTCGCCCAAGGAGGCCACGAGCTTCAAGGGCGAACTGTACTACCTCACCGAAATCTGGCTTACGGACGGCAACAAAATCCAGTCCTACGTCCTGCCTGACGGCCGGCGGTCCGGGGCCTACGTCAACGTCAATTCCGTGCTCACGGCCAGCACCTCGAGCGGGCCCTTTAACATCAAGCTCAAGGATGTGAAGCAGGTCAAGTTCACGCGGTTGTAGATTCACCCAAAACGTTCGTTTCAATCCGTCCGCCCCGGGCCAAAATCCTGTCCGGGCGCTTTTTTGTTGACATGGCCACTGTTTTTTTTTTTTTATATATGTATATATTCTTTTGACAAGAGGTCCGCAATGGATTGTTCCATAAAATGCATTGTTCATCCGGCCATGGACCCGACCCGCGCGGTCAAGGGCATTCTGCTGGTGGATGACGACCCCGTGGTTTGCAAAACCACGGGCGAACTCATTGTACACGGCATCCCGGACGCGTTTCTGGTTTGCGCCGAGTCGCCGGACGAGGCCCTGGAACTTTGCCGTTGCCTCAGCTTTGATTTGGCAATCAGCGACATAGGGTTGCCCGGAATGATGGGATATGAACTGATACCCTGCATCCGGAAACTCCTGCCTTCCATTTACATCATCGCCATGACCGGCCTGAATGAACCGCATGTAATCTATCGTACGGGCCATTCCCGTCCCGATTCATTTCTTACAAAGGGGTTTGAATGGCCCGTCCTGCTTAAAAATGTCAAGGAGGGGCTTGCGGTGAGTGAGGAAAGACGGAAGGCCGTTGTGGACGCAAATGGCAAGGAGGCGAACTGGAGGAGGCGGGGCGTCATCCGGGAATTGTTGGGCCTGTCGGTGCGGGAGAATGACATTTCAGGGATGCGGATGCATGCCCTTGCCCTGATGAAGAGCGGGAAGTATAAAACGAATGAAGTGGCAAAATATGCGGGTTTCAGTTCGGTCCAGAAGATGCAGGAAAGCCTCAATCGGTTGACGCCAACTTTGCTTGAGGCGTGTCAGTAACCTTTAAGGCATTGATTTTTCTTGTTAACCCAATGCAACAAATTTTCCGAGGAAGACGCCGGTGAGTTGTCCAGGTTGAATCTGCCCGCCGTTGTTGGGGCGGATATCCAGCGTTTGAGCGGCTTAAGGATGGGCATGCTCTTTTTTGGCGGTTCTGCAAATGAATCCTCCCCGCAGCAAGGAGGCTGTGTCGTAATTGACAGAAGGAGGCCGCTCCCACATCATCTTGTAGCTGTCTGAGTTAATGGACCGCAATGTGTTGACCAGGGGGATCCAATAAAGATGATTATGAC
>JAZDKP010000194.1:0-5478 GCA_043802925.1 Fibrobacterota bacterium
GGTCGTCGGGGTCAGAGCCGTTATCAACCACCAGAATCTCCATGGGCGGCAAAGTCTGGTTGATGGCTGACAGGATAGCCTCACGCAGGAAGGCAGGCCGGTTCCGGCCGGGGATGATGACTGAGACCGTGGGAAGAGCCATTGGGCAGTGTCCATCGATTAGCGCTTGAGCGTCACGACAACGTGGACACTCAAGCGCTCAGCGTGATTTGTACTGGAATTCCTCAACTTTATTTTGTTCAGGAAAAGTTTCAGTTTTTGACATCGATAGTTGCCGCGACATATTCATTGATAAATCGCTTTTCAGGCGGCAAAGACATCCTTCTGCGCTCTAAGAGCTTCGCAGGGCACGCACATCCGCTAACACCGGTATGAAGACGCACTTCAAGGGTAACCTCCGGTTACATTCAGACGGGAATTATTCCGAGGTATGACCCTCTTATTGTTTATGAAAAAAAGAGTGCCAAGCCGTGATAGGAATGTCAAGTTTGGACTGAAAAATAGTTTCAGGCGCATCCGTTTTTGACGCTGAACGTTCAAAACAGGACAATGGTTGGTTTTTCCGCGCCATATTAAGACAGACCTATCCTATCGCGATCATTCATCCGTTCACATACATTACCTAAGGATAGCGAATTCTATATCCTCGCCAAAGATTATTCAGAGTTTTTCAACAGCACTTGACGGCAGGAATCTCTCCATCTATCATGGCGCGATGACCATAATCAAGACGACTGCCGCCCCTGGGCATGTACAGGAAACCCCGGCTTGGTTCTATAAATTCGGGCGTTTTTTGATAGCCTTGTTCGTATTGGCGGTGTCGGTATCCTATGACATTTCCGTTGCCGAGGTTTCCGGCGACTCCCGCTGGTACCTGACCCACTGGACCGCCCTGATCCTGGTGGCGGCCTATTTTCTTTCCTGCCTGAACCAGTGCCGGACTGTGATCACGTTGCGCGCGCCAGCTATCATATGGCTGGTGGTCTTTTTGATAGTTTTATCCTCTCTATCCATGTTGTGGACGATTAGCCCCTATCATAGCTGGTGGTCTTTAAAGCATTTTCTGGGATATACCGCTATGTTTGGGTTCATTTATCTGCTGCGCCATGAAAAATGGTATGCAAACCTGTTGTGGATTGTGGCTTTTGGGTTTGGCTTTAACTGCCTGATCGGCATTGCCCAGTTCCATAAAATTACCGATGCTCAGCTGGCGGCTGTTTTCCCGCCATGGAATTATGTTGCCGCCGGATTTGCCGCCCTGTTGCGCGCCGTTCATTTTACGGATGGGATGGATAAGCCCATTGCCGGCGCATTGCCTTTTTTCCAACAGAATTTATTTTTGGACTATTTTCGCCAAATAGCCCCGCCGGCCGGCACCCAGGCCAGTAAAAATTTACTTGGTTCTTACCTGGTGTTGACCCTGCCCGCCATTTTTTACCTGTTGCTGTCCAGCCGTCAAAGGCTGGCCCGGCTCGCCGCGACCGTGTTATTGGCCATGGGTGTGATTACCTTGTTTTATACCCGTAGCCGCGCCAGCTGGGTTTCCGCCCTGTGCGCGGCAATCTTTTTCGTAAGTTGGCTGTCATTGCATCAAAAATATCGGCCGATCATTAAAACTTTCTTCACCAAAACAGTTCTGATCCTGCTGGCCATAGTTTGTATTGTGGCCATTGGCGGCGCCAGCCTGCGGGGCACAATTGGGATGCGCAGCGTAATTGGGCAGGTTCGCAGTTTTGTCCGGATGCCCGTACAGGACGATGGCAATACTCTTGGCACACGTATGGCCTATGACCTGAACGGACTTGCCATGATCAAGGACCGTCCTTTTCATGGTGTGGGCCTTGGGGCTTTTCATACGGCTTACCCCGCCTACTACCAAGCCGTCTGCCTGACACCTCTCCGCGGTTTTTCAATGTCCGCGCGCCCCCGCCGGATGCATAACGACCTTGAACAAGCCTTTGTGGAGCTGGGAATTTTTGGCGGCCTGGCGTATCTTGGCGTCTTTCTGGCCCTTCTGATGATGACTTGGCGCATCGGTAACACCGCCAAAATCCACGAACCCCGGCTGCTGGCTCTGTGTCTGATGACCGGAATTGTAGGGCTGGGTGTCAACGCGCTGATGGATTTTCCTTTACAGCTTCCTCTGGCGTCCACCCTGCTATGGAGCTTTGCCGGCATGCTGACCGGCCTATATGTCATGCACGTTGAAAAACCAGGCGTGGGACTCCAGGCAACATTGACCATGCCCCGCTTTGTTTACATACTGCTGACCATCGTCGCTGTTGCGGGCGGCTGGGCCGTATTCCGCGATGACTGGTCACGCCGCAAGGGAGACCAGTACCTGAAAGGAGCCGCCACGCTGGCCTCTTCCGGACGATTTGACGAAGTAACCCTTCTATATCTGCGCAAATCCATGGCCTACTACACATGGAACGTCCGCCTGCAGGAATACCGCGCATTGATTTACCCCAACTATACGGGCCGAAATATTCCCGTGACGCTGGATGATAAGATTCGCGAGGTTGAAGCGGCCATAAAATACGATCCTTATTCTCCCCACAAGCTGATCAACCTTGGCGGGCTTTACATTGTCAAGTCTCAAGAACTGGCGGCTAAAAACCGCGTTGCAGAAGCTTTGGTATACGCCTGCCAAGCGGAAGACTTGTTCAAAACCATGCTAAAATATCCCGGTTTCTTTTCAGATCGGACTTACACTCTTGGCGGCGTGTCACACCTGCTCCAAGGCAGCCTGCAAGCCTCCGGCGCGCGCTCCCATCTGGACCAGGCCTGTGTTCTGCTGGAAAAGGCGCTGGAGTTTAACCCCCAAAACGACATCGCCCGTGGCGCCCTGAAACAGACCCGGGTTGCACGGACGCATTTTGCAACTACGCACAAGGAGCCAGAATTCAGGAGTCAGAATTCAGAATGAGGAAAGTCGGCATGTTTCAATGGTCAGTGATGAAAGAGATCGTGGACAATTAAAGAAAAATGCGGTAAGAATATTGGCGAAGTTGCAGTTGATCTCCACAAGGTATTGGTTGCCCAGACGGCCCTTGGCGCGTCGTGGTCTGGGCATGGCTGATTGAAAACGGCCTGGTCACAGTCACAACAATATGGAAAGGTGTCATTTTATTTCTTGAATTTTTGTTCGCATAATTAGGTTTGCGCTACAGAACGGTCTCATCCATCGGGCGGTGACCGAAACGGTGAAGATTTGCACGTCATCCGGTTTTTGTACCGTGTGTGAATGATGAACCCACTTTCAAGCGGCCGTTATGTATTTATCGCATGGTGCGTGTTCCTGTTGGTCGGGCTCCTGGCGGGGACGGAGATCATTGCCCGGGTCAGGCACTTCGTGCCGTTCCGCATGCGCCACATCGACCTGCGTGAACCGACGATGTTCAAGCCGGACCCCGTTCTCGGATGGGTCCCGAAAGCCGGGAAATATTTATCGCCGTCCTATACGCCGGACGGAGCCCCCATTCAATACACTTTTTTTGAAGACGGTTCGCGGGCCACTTCCGGCAATGCGTCCTTCGCTCCTTACCAGATCGTTCTTTTGGGATGTTCGTACATCCAGGGGTGGGCGATCTCCGATCCCGAAACGCTGGGATGGAAATTGCAGGCCGCGTTCCCGTTCCTCAAAGCAGGCAATTTTGGCGTCGGGGGTTATGGCACCTATCAATCGTTGCTTTGCCTGCGGCGGCTTTTTAACCGGGGGGAAAAACCCCTTGTCGTTTTGTACGGGTTCAATGTTTTCCATGAGGACCGCAACATCGCTCCCATTCTTTGGCTGAAGCACCTGGCCGAATTTTCGAAAAGGGGGCACGCTGCCGTTCCCTATTGCAGCCTGGATCAAAAGGGTGCGCTCGTGGAACATCCGCCGATCCGGTGGCCCCGGATCGCACTCCAGAAATATTTTGCTTTCCCGCAGTTCTTGACGGCGATGTACTACCGGTTCAAGACCGGGGAGAATGAAAGGGCACGGGACAAAAGAAAAATAACGGAACAATTGCTGCTTGAAATGCGGGCTCTGGCACATCAGCACAACACGAAATTTGTCGTCGTGATGTTCCCGGGGCTCCCCGAAGAGGTGCGGTCTTATGCCGGATTTTTTCGGGCCCACAAGATCGAAACGCTTGATGCTTCGGCCGTATTCACGAAAGAGGACGTGGTGCCTGGGGAAGGACATCCCAATGGCCGGGCGAATTTGCGGTGGGCCGGCAAGATCATCCCCTATTTGACAAATGATCTCAAAGCGGTACCTTAAAAAAGGTTCACACCTGCTTTCGCGCGCGTCGTCTCGCGTTTTGTCCGTGCTGACGATGGATACCATAGGTAGGTTTATTGTGCCCTTTATCGCCCTCGAAAACTCTGTGACAGGCGGTGACAGGCGATGACGGCCAGCGACAGGATGCGGTAGGCGAAGGGATATTCAGCAGATTGGAGAACGCGGGAAAGCCTTGTAAATAAAAGGGAAAACCCTGCAAGCACAGGGATTTGTTTGGCGGGCGTGCCCCCCGTAGTTTCATAACGAAGGGGGGTAGTGGGGGATGGATTCCCCGCCTGAAGCGGGTCCGCTAATGGCGGAGAATCCCGAAGGCGTTAGCCAACAGATTTTCTGCCTCAAGCAGATCCGCTCAAGGCGGAACAGTCTGTCCCCGACTGAATGCGGTCTTTAAGCCATGTTCTTCCCGGCCCGGATTTGAAATACCTTTCACGTCTTAACGCTTCGGAATATGTATTGCAGTGTTCCATGTAAACAAGAGAAAGAGGTCGCCTGTTTTTCGTCCGGGATACTCGTCCGGCCCTGTGATCTTTGAGTCGTTCCTTGAGATTTCTGGCCGCTCCCTTGTAAGGGTAATCGCGCTTCTCGCTTGTCAACACGTAAGCAGCGGGTGTTTCATTGGCTTCAATATGGCTACGATTGGGATATTACCAGGGCGACAAACAGCTCTGGCATTTATATTCCAATCTATTTGTATTGAACCATTGCTTTTCATTTAATTCCTTTACTAAAATGAACAGGTTAAAAATATTTCCTTAGTCTTAGTGTTTTTGCCCTTCTTGGTTGTAGGTCTGTTATAATCAACATATTGAATGCTGGTCTTTCTGCCCTGGGTATGTGCAATGGCAACCAACTCTTCAGGATCGATGTCGCTGGTCGTGTTGTAAGAAATGAGCAAGGTCGGAATATGTCTGGAGTTTTGAAAGATTTTTATAAATCCTTCAAAAGCAGTCTCGCGATTATAGAACTTTATATATAGGGGAAGGTCAGCCTTATGGTCGTAGGGATTGATAATCTCATTTGCCTTCCCTGAAAATATTTGAACCAAATCGTCATACCACGATAAATGATGTTCGTATTCTCCCCCGCGAGCAGCATATGGGGAGTCAATATAGAGAAGATCAGCATTAATCTTGGGAATCAGACCAACTGCATCCTCGTTAAATACTTCATTCTTCTGATGGTTATTG
>JAZDKP010000195.1:0-5197 GCA_043802925.1 Fibrobacterota bacterium
CGCCTTGATGATCGTGATGCCGTTGCCGAGAGGCTCCATGCCTTCGACGCGACCGCGGCGGTGGCTCATGTCGCCATTGACGGCACCCATAAATTCGTCCGGTGTGAAGATTTTGAGCTCGTAGATGGGTTCGAGCAGGACCGGCGAGGCCGCGGACTGGGCCTGCTGAAAGGCGCCGCGCCCGGCTGTTTTGAATGCCATTTCGTTGGAATCGACCGGATGGTCCTTACCGTCGACGACGCTGGTTTTGACATCCACCACCGGGAACCCGGCCAGGCTGCCGCGCACCATGGCGTCGATGACGCCCTTTTCAACGGCCGGGATGAAGTTTTTGGGGATGGCGCCGCCCACCACCGCGTTCACGAACTCGTACTTGCCGCCGTGGGGCAGGGGCTCAATATCGAGCACCACGTGCGCAAACTGGCCCGCGCCGCCCGACTGCTTTCTATGACGGTAATCTCCGTGGCCCTTGCGCTGAATGGTCTCGCGGTAGGGAACAATGAGCTCCACATCGTGGACCTTGACTTTATAGTCGTGCTCAAGCTTTTTCCGGACCAGGTCTATCTGGGTTTCGCCCACGCCAAAGACGATGGTCTGATGCGTCTCCGCATCGCGCTTCATGAACATGACCGGGTCGTCGTCCACGAGTTTGACGAGACCGATGGCGAGTTTGTCTTCCGTGCCTTTGACGTCGACCTCGATGGCCACGCCGTGACAGGGCACGGGGTAGGGGATGGTAAAACCGGACTTTTCGCCCAGGATATCGCCTGCGCGTAGATTGTCAATTTTCACGAAAGTGGCGATGTCGCCGGCCACGGCTTTTTGGCACTCCGTGAGTTTTTTACCGAAAAGATGCTGGATTTTGCCCTTTTCCGTAGCGTCGATGCGGTTGTTCATGAAGGCTGCGTCCGGGACAAAGGCGCCGGCGAGCACTTTGAAGTACGCCATTTTTCCGATGAAAGGGTCGATGATGGTCTTGAAGACCACGGCGCTTGCGGCCGCGGCTGGATTGGCTTTGGGCGCAGGTGCGGCGCTTGCGATGAGGTCGAGGAGCTGCTGGACACCGATTCCTTTTACGGCGCAGCCGCAGAGGACCGGGATGATGCTGTTGTCCGCGATGCCGCTTTTAAGGCCGTCCGCGATTTCCTGCGGTGAAAGGTCGCCGCTTTCCAGGTACTTGTTCATGAGCGCTTCGTTGCTGCCCGCGATGTTTTCGAGCAGCGCTGCGCGGAGCGCTGAGACCTCGTCCTTCATGTCTGCCGGGACCTCCGCTTTTTTCCCGTCGATTTCAGCGCTGTTTGTGACCACATCAACCACACCCTTGAACGCGGACTGGCTGCCCACCGGGAGGGTGATGGGTGTTATTTTTGCCGCGCCGAGTTTACGCCTGAGGTCCTCGACGACTTTGCCAAAATCGGCGTTATCGCGGTCCATTTTGTTGACGAAGAAGATACGGGAACTATGGGTCTTTTCCGCGTAATGCAGGGTTTGGAGGGTCTGGACCTGAAGCCCCGAGGAGGCGCACACGACCGAAACCGCGCTTTCGCACACTGCAAGCGCGCCGGCCACGTCGCCGATGAAGTCCGGGAAGCCGGGGGTATCGACCATGTTGATTTTCCCCTCTTTGTAGGCCATGCCGGCCACGGAGAGGTTGACCGTGCTCTTGCGTTCGATTTCGAACGCATCCCAATCCATGACGGTGCTGCCGCTTTCGATGGTTCCCATCTTTGGAATGGCTTTGCCTGCGGTGAGCAGGGCTTCGGCCAGCGTGGTCTTGCCGGATGAGCCGTGGCCAATCAGCGCGACGTTGCGGATTTGTTCGGTTTTGTACTCTTTCAAAGCATCCTCCCGTATTGATGTCTGAAAATCAGAATATATAAAATTATTTAAAAGCGTGTCAGGAAAAAATAAAGGCCGTTTTAGCGGTGTTCTGCATGGAAACACCTTTGACGCGGACGTAAAGGGTGGCGCAGGGGCCAAGACCCGGTACGTGTTGAGGCTACCTCACCAGTGTCACGCTTTTTTTCAGCGTCTTGCCGCCCAATGACACCCGGACGACATACTGTCCGCTGCCCACGCCGCGACCGGCGTTGTCCACGCCCTGCCAGACCGTGCGGTTGCGCACGCCAAGAATGGGCGTGGCTTCGTGCCAGACTATCCGTCCCTGCACATCATATATTTCCACATGCGCTTTTTGACCGGCCAGTTCCTGCGGGGCCCGGTAGTCGATGAACACATGCGGGTTGGCGGGGTTGGGGAAGACGCGGAGCTCGGGTTGCGCGGGTACGTTGTTTCGGGCGTGTTCGCGCGAGACCGAATAGTCGATGCTGTGGTTGACGACCGTGTTGGCGATTTCGCCGTAGTTCATGAGCGCCTCATCGATGACGCCGATGTTGTAGCTCACGCCGTCCGACATGAGCCCCGTGATTCCGGCCGAGGACTTGAGGTAGGCGGGCAGGTCGGCCACGGTGGTGGTGAGGCTGTCGCGGCGCCGCATCATTTTGTACGCCAGCGCTTCGGCCGCGGCCGGGTCCGTGCTGAGGATGAGGGTGTTGGCCATGGTCGTGTTCTGCGCGGCCGAGAGGATGGAGGGGTCAAAGAGTTTGGCCCATTGGTAATACTGGTCAGGACTGCCGCCCGTGGAGGGGCCGTTGTCGAGCCGGCAGGCGTAAATGGCGTTGAAGAGCGTGAGCACCGTTTTGTTGTAGACCGGCCCGGTGCAGTTGATGTCGCGCAGGTAGGGCGGGGTGCCGTTGACGGTGCCGGCCGCCTGCGTGCCGGTGATTTCATGGTACGCCGTGGGATACGTGCCGTAGTGGCTTTTGAAACCCAGCGTGGCGCGTTCCGCATAATCGCCGTGGCCGCGCACGCCCGGCATGTTGATGAGGAAGTTGCAGGTGTAGAGCGTGTTGGCGTATTGGCTGCCGCGCGCGCCTGCGTCCACACCGGTCCGGGTGCTTTCGCTGTCGTTGGTGATGATGTTGACGCCGGGAAAGTTTGTTGCATTGTAGCCCAGTGCGTTTTTGGCGCTGCCGGTGCAGTGACCGTCGTAAATGTAGATGCTGGAGGCGGTCAGGTGCGCGGGCACGGAGACGGTGCCCACGTTCATGGCCAGCAGGCCGTCGATGACCCCCATGACCACAAAGGGGTGGGGAGGGACCACGCCGGAGTTCAGGATGTTGATCTTGATCGCAATCTTGGAACTGGCGCTGATGGTATCCGGAAAAATGGAGCGCCACGCTTCGGCCACGGTGGACTGTCCGGTGAGCATTTTGATGGCGTCATCAACCATGGCCTTGAGAATTGTTTTGTCGGAAACGGTCCCGCCTGTCATGGTTGCGGCGTGCTGGTTGTTAAAATTGACCACTACACGGCCGGGCCACTTATTCAGCGGACTGGCGGCCAAGGTGGCCGCGGAGGCAGGAAGTCCTATAAACCCCGTGGCCATGGTGGTCATCGCGGTCGCAGCGCCGCTTGCTTTCAGGAAATTACGTCTTGAAATTCTCATCTTGCCTCCCTCGCCTAAAAAATGCCGAAAACTGCCTCTATGCTTTTTTGCCAAGTTATATTACAAGTTATATTATATTACGGTCAACAAATATATCTATAATATATATCAGAAAGGGGGCGCGGCAATGAAAATATTTCTCATGGCCCTGGCTTTTGCGGTTGGCCTGGTTTCTTGCACGCATGATGGGAAGTGGAAGGTTTACAATTCCAAGAATACGGTCATGACAATGGACGCTGTGCGGCAAGTGGCCATTGAAAATGGAAAACTGGCCTGGGTGGGCACGTTCGGCGGCGGTCTGTACGCCGTCAAGGGCGACCAATGGGTCAAAAGCGACCGTCCTGCATTGTCACACTATATTCTTGCGCTCCGGCAGGACGGTTTTGGCCGTCTTTGGGCCGGCACTTCAGACGGCGCGCTTGTTTACGACGGCAAGGACTGGAAGCGTTACAGCCGTGCCGATGGGTTCCTCGACGACAATGTCTGGGATATCTGCCCGGATGGCGACCGTGTTTATGTGGGCATGCGCTATGCCGGCCTCTGTGTCATTGAAAAGGGCGTTGTGCGCTGCCTTGACCGCGTGGCTGCGGGTCTGCCGGACCGCAAGGTCACCATCGTGGTCAAGGACGGCCAAGGCGTTCTCTGGGTGGGCACGGAACAGGCCGGTCTGTGCGGCCTTGAAAACGAAAAGCCCGTGCAGCTTTATAACCGCGCTAACGGGCTCTCGGGCAACTATATTCGCGCGCTCATCTGTGATGAAATGAAGCCGCGTTACTGCGGCACCTGGGACGGCGGACTCGACGAATTTGACGGCAAGGTGTGGACGCACATCAACGCCGTGCCCCCGCCCGTGACCTCACTCACCGTGGACCCCCAAGGACGGCTCTGGGTCGGCACGTGGGGCGGTGGTGTCTTCTACCAGAGTCGTACCGGCTGGACTGACATCACGGACCGCAACAGCGGGCTTCCGGACAATCACGTCACGGACATCCGCTTTACGGATGCGGGCGAGGCCTGCATTGCCACGGGACAGGGACTGGCGGTGTTCAAGTATCCGGAAAAGTGAGTTTTCTTTACAAGCGCTTTTTCGTATCTTTTAATGGAAATGGTTCACAAAATATCACAATAACCCTTCATCCAAGGAACCGCCATGTTGAAGACCCTGCTGATCGTGCTTACCGGTGTTTCGCTGTTGTTTGCCGTGACGTCCAAAGATTCCGCCCAGTGCCCCAAAGACAAAAAGAATTGTCCCACCTCCAAGGCCTGCCCGTACAAGCCCGATTCCACGGGTAAATGCCCCATGATGAAGGATTCTTCCAAGGCCGCGGCCCCCGCAGCAAAGACCGGAACGGCTCCGTCCAAGACCGCGCTTTCCGAACAGAAGACCTGCCCCATCATGGGCGGCGCCATCAACAAGAAGTTCTTCGTCGATTATGAGGGCAAGCGGATTTACGTATGCTGCCCTGATTGTCTTGCCCCCGTTAAAAAGGATCCCAAGGCTGCCATCAAAAAGCTGGAGTCTCTGGGTGAGGCGCCCGAGACCCTTGTACCGGCCAAAGGGATGGATGATATGAAGGGCATGGATCATCACGGTAAGATGCAGGAAAAGAAATAATACGGTTGTGTGGTTTGGCCTGTGCAATAATCGAATGCTGAAAGTGCTCGTTGCCGTTTTGCTGCTGCGGCCCA
>JAZDKP010000196.1:0-3332 GCA_043802925.1 Fibrobacterota bacterium
TGGATCGTCAAAGACAGGATTGTTCACAATTCGAATTTGCGTGACACCGATAAAGACCACGGACGCGGAGGCCTTTTGGACTGCCTGGACCATGGCATTATTGCGCCGGACCGCGGCACCGGCGTCCGGGAAAAATCCAACGGGTACCGCAACGGCGGAAGCGGGGGCTGTTGGGCGTGAAACCGCATGGGAGGCTTCGGAAAAGGAGAACAGATCCTTTTTATGGCAGGTATAATACCCGGCGAGAAAGCCAAATGTCACGACAATAAAAAGACCAAAGAAGCGGGACATGGGTTGTTCTCCCGCTATTTTCCGTTTCGGCCGTCAACCGACATGGAGCAATTCCCTTGAAAGACCGCACCTTCATTGATGATAAGGTCCTTGGTCCGGATGTCTCCCGTGACAGAGGCGTTCTCTTCGAGTTCAATGCGATCGCGGGCAATAAGGTTGCCCACAACTTTACCACCGAGTTTGGTGCTGATGACTTCAATATCCGCTTCAATGACGCCGCTGTTGCCCACGATGAGATCGCCGTCAATATAGACCTTGCCCTTGATGAAGCCGTCCACGCGGATATCGTGCGAAACTTTGATGGTCCCTTCGATAATGGTGCCCGCCCCTATCACGGTATGAAGCCCTTTGCCGCCGTTGCCGTTGCCTGTTTTTTCCGCCATATGATTTATCCTTTCATGATTTACTTGAGTATAAAGAGCATGGGATCCATCCGTTTTCCATTCCGAATAACCTCGAAATGAAGGTGGGGCGCCGAAGAGCGGCCGGAGTTGCCGACAAAAGCAATGGTCTGGCTGCGATCCACCAGGTCACCTTTTTTGACGATGGTTCGTGAACAATGTCCGTAACGTGAAATGAAGCCGTACCCGTGATCGATTTCAACGATATTGCCAAAGTCCCGTTTCCAGCCCGAAAAGGTGACGATGCCGGGACCAGCGGCCCGAATAGGCGAATCGAACGCCGCAGCGATATCCACGGCAAGATGTTCGGCCTTGTTTTTTTCCGGGGAATCGAAGTATCCGCGCGAAATCCATCCATCGACCGGGAGCAGGTTGGGCGCAAATTCGAGGATTTTCTTCTGTTTAACAAGATTGTCCTTGATGGTGAGAAAGCTTTGTTCGCGCTGGGTCCGGATGTTTTGAACAAACGCGTCAAGCTCCCGGTCAAACTCTGCTTCATTCTTTTCAAAGTCCGAAGCAAACCGTTTCCGTTCCGCGGGTTGTTCTTCGTTGCGATAATTGGCAGCGAGGATTTTAATTTTTTTCTCGTAAGAACGAATCTTGATGATTTCGCCATAAAGCGCGTCCATTTTCTTGACTTTTTCCCGGAGCTCCTCGTTTTCGCGGACCAGGTTGTTGACAATAAGAAATTTTCCGGAAATCCGGGTGTAATACCCGATAAATACCGCCACAGCGACGATAAAAGCGAAAAGGAGCCCGAGCAGGATGTGGAGTGTTCGCTGCGAAATTTTAAAGCCGACATTGGAATTGTCAGCCCCACGGATTAAAAGCACGGAAATAATGTTGTTTTTTGCCTTGGTCTTGGCCTTCATTTTTTCCCGATCAATGTGATGAGACGGTTAAGGTCTGCGGTGTCTGCAAAGCGGATGATGATTTTACCGCGGTTCCCGGCCTGCTGAATTTGGACTCTGGCATCCAGCATTTGCGATAAATTTTTCTCGAGTTCCTGGAGATCGAAGCTTTGGTTGGCGGTTCCTTTTTTTCTTACCGGCGCGTCTGTTTTTTCATCCTGGATGATTTTTTCAGTCTGCCGCACGGAAAGGCCATGGACTGATATTTTTTTAAAGAGCGAAAGTTGTTTCTGCTCGTTCGGAAGCGAAAGAAGCGCCCGGGCGTGGCCACTGGTTAAAATCTTTTGGCGAAGCGCTTCCTTGATTTCGTCAGGGAGTTTGAGTAGACGCAGTGTGTTGGAAACGAACGGGCGGCTCTTGCCCATGTCATCCGCGATTTTGTCGTGCGTATACCCGAAGTTGTTGATGAGCTCGTTATACCCGAGCGCGATTTCAAGATCGTTCAAGTCCGCCCGGAGCTGATTTTCGATAAGGGAAAAAAGCTGCATTTCGCGGTCTGAAACCTTGTCGCGGACCACCGCGGGAATCGCAGGGAGGCCCAGTTCACGGGCCGCACGAAGGCGCCGCTCGCCGGACACCAGTTCGTAGCGACCTTTGGAACGCCGAAGAACCACAGGCGAGAGGACGCCATGTTTTTTAATCGACGCCTTAAGCTCATCCAGTTCCTCGCGGGCGAACTCTACGCGGGGCTGGTACGGATTCGTGACAATGTCCGCGACCAACACCTGATCGAGCGCAGGATGATCCGGGCCTTGGGACGGGGCCGGGAAGGCGGGGCCGTCGTCTTCAGGGACGGAAATGAGGGCCCGAAGCCCGCGATGCAGCGCCTGTCTACTTTTCTTTTCCATTCGCCTTGACAATCTCCTCTGCGAGTTGAAAATAATTTTCCGAGCCCGTGGAAACGACGTCATATTCAAGGATTGGCTTGCCGGAACTGGGGGCTTCGCTGAGCTTGACGTTCCGGAATACCACGGTCTGGAACATCTTGTCTTTGAAATACTCCTTAACCTCGCGCGCCACCTGCTTGGAAAGATTAAGGCGGGAATCGTACATGGTCAGCAGTGCGCCTTCGATCTGGAGATCCTTGTTGAGCGTCTTCTGGACGGTCCGGATGGTATTGAGCAGCTCGGCCAAACCTTCGAGCGCATAAAATTCGCATTGGATGGGAATTAAAATGGAGTCTGCGGCCGCCATGGCATTCAACGTGAGGATGGAGAGAGAGGGTGGGCAATCGATGATGACGTAATCAAACCGCTCCCGCACTTCGGCCAGGGCATCGCGGAGCCGGTATTCCCGGGCAATCATTTTGTAAAGTTCATACTCGAGGCTGACGAGATCCTGATTGGAAGGCATGATGCGGAGGAATTCATTGGCCTCTTTATATCCCGGCTTAAGCACAATTTTATCGAACAGGGCCGGAGGTTGGGTTTCAGAATCAACCCCCTCCCCTTTTAAGATGAAATCGTACACGGAATACTCGACATCGCGTTTGTCGATGCCCATGCCGGTCGTGGCATTCCCTTGTGAATCAAGATCGATCAGCAGCGTCCTTTTTTCCATAACGGAAAGCGAGGCTGCCAGGTTAACGGCCGTAGTTGTTTTTCCGACACCGCCTTTTTGGTTTGCAATGGCTATTATTCTAGACATAGATACCATAATATAAAAAACAGACAAGTGGAAAAAAAATAAATAGTTAAAACACCTTCTTTGAAATTTGAATAGAAGCAAC
>JAZDKP010000197.1:0-4134 GCA_043802925.1 Fibrobacterota bacterium
GGTGGGTGATTGCGACTCCGAATCGTGCGAGAAAAAGGCTTCCTACATCACGCCCGTGCCGGGCGGCGTGGGGCCCATGACCATTACTATGCTGCTGTTTAATACCATCCTGGCCGCGGAGAAGCGGCTTGGCTGAACGGCCGAAGCCCCTTTCGGTCTATGATCTGACGCTGCTCATCAAGGGGCAGCTCGAGTCCGCCTTTCCCGACCTGCTCGTGGAGGGTGAAATCTCCAATTACATTGACCATGCGTCGGGCCACATTTACTTCACCCTCAAGGATGACAAGAGCCAGGTTCGTTGCACGCTCTGGAAATGGGCCCGTAAACATCTTCGTTTTACACCCGAGGACGGCATGAAGGTCCGTATCCTCGGTGAGGTCCGGGTGTATGAAAAGGCGGGCAGCTATCAGCTTAATGTCAAGGCCCTCGAGCCGTCGGGCATCGGCGCGCTCCAGTTGGCTTTTGAACAGCTCAAGGAACGGCTCGGCAAGGAAGGGTTGTTCGATGCCGGCCGCAAACGACCCATGCCCGTCTTTCCCGCCCGCATCGGCATTGTGACCTCCGAATCGGGCGCGGCCCTCCGCGATATTATCAAGGTGGCCCGCCGCCGTATGCCTTCTTGTGCGCTCGTGCTCAACCCCGCGTTGGTGCAGGGCGAGGGGGCGGCGCAGGACATCGCCCGTGCCATCCGCGAGTTCAACGCGTACGGCAACGTGGACCTGCTTATCGTGGGCCGCGGCGGGGGTTCTCTTGAGGACCTCTGGGCTTTCAATGAGGAGGCCGTGGCGCGCGCCATCGCCGAATCCGTCATTCCGGTCGTTTCCGCAGTGGGCCACGAGGTCGACACGACGATTGCTGACTATGTCGCGGACCTGCGGGCGCCCACGCCCTCCGCGGCCGTTGAAATGGTGCTGCCCAGCCGGGACGACCTCATCGTTCGCGTCAAATCGCTGGCCGATGCCGTGGCATCCAGCCTCAGGGGCACGGTCAATGCCTATCGTGAACGTCTGCAACGGCTCATCATGAGCCGCGTGCTCACACGACCGCAGGAAATTCTGGCGCCGCTCGTGCAGCGGCTCGACGACCTCGGCCGCTTCATGGAACTTCATATGGAACGTCTTCTGGACCAGGCGCGCCACCGGCTCTCCGCCGCCTCCGGCAAACTCGACCTCCTGAGCCCGCTCGGTGTGCTGGCCCGCGGATATTCCATCACCCGCAGGGAGGGGGCCGTGACCACGGATGCGGCCGTGTTCCGGCCCGGCGACGAACTGGAGACGGTCCTTGCAAAAGGCCGTGTCAAAAGCAGGGTCGAGCAGATTATCCCCCCGGCGCCTTCCATTTGAAAGGGCAGGGGTAATTAATTAAATTACAGGACAGGTGGAAACCATGCCGGAAAAAAGTTTTGAAAAGTCCATTGAGCGGCTCGAGGCCATTGTCGATAAGATGGAAAACGGGGAGTTGACACTGGACGAGGCCCTTGCCCATTACGAGGAGGGCATCAAGCTGTCCCGGTTCTGCTATCAGAAACTGACCGAAGCGGAAAAGAAGATTGAAAAACTCGTGAAAAAGAAGGAGGCCGAGGGTGAAACGTTCAAGACCGAACCCCTTGACCTGTTTGTAAAAGATGACGAAGAGGCTTGACGATTATTTCAAGGAGATATCGCGGCGCACGGACGAGGCTCTCGACCGGCTCCTGCCCCCCGAAACGCGGTATCCCCATTCCATCCACAAGGCCATGCGTTATTCCTCCTTTGCGGGCGGCAAACGGCTCCGCCCCGTCCTGGCCGTGGCGGCCTTTGAGGCGTGCGGCGGTGCGGGCGACGCGGTCTACCCCGCGGCCTGCGCACTCGAAATGATGCACACCTTTTCCCTCATCCACGACGACCTGCCCTGCATGGACGACGATGATTTCCGGCGCGGGAAACCCACGAGCCATAAAGTGTTCGGTGAGGCCATCGCAGTCCTGGCCGGCGATGCGCTCTGTATTCACGCGTTCGAAATCCTCGGCCGCTACCGCGACATCCCTCTCACCGAGGAGGTGGGCCGCGCCCTGGGCACGGGCGGTATGCTCGGAGGGCAGGTGGTGGATATCGAGTCCGAAGGCCGGGATGACATCACGGCCGAAACCGTCGACTTCATCCACACCCACAAGACCGAGGCGCTCATTACTACATCGCTCCGCGTGGGCGCGCTCATTGCACGGGCTGACGCGGCCCGTCTTGAGGCCATCACCCGGTACGGGCGGGGCATCGGCCTTGCCTTCCAGATTGTGGACGATGTCCTGGACCTCACCAGCACCACCGAGACCCTCGGCAAGGACGCGGGAAGCGACCTGGCCAACAAAAAGGCCACCTATCCGCTGCTGTACGGCATCGACGCCTCCCGCGACAAGGCGCGCGTACTGGTTGCAAACGCCAAGGCCGCGCTTGCACCTTTTGGCGAACGCGCCGGGGTGCTGTCCGACCTCGCGGGCTTCATTGTGGAGCGCGTCCACTGATGCATCTGGAAAAAATATCGTCCCCCGCGGACTTCCGCCATTTTTCCATTGAAAAACTCAACGAGCTTTCCACCGAGGTGCGCGAGCGCATCCTTTCCGTTATTTCTGAGACGGGCGGCCACCTTGCCTCCAGCCTCGGCGCGGTTGAACTGACCGTGGCGCTTCATTTTGTCTACAACACGCCTCACGATAAAATCATCTGGGACGTGGGGCACCAGTGTTATGCCCATAAAATACTCACGGGCCGGAACGCGCTCTTCCCGACCATTCGCCAGCACAACGGCCTCTCGGGCTTTCCGCGCGCCTCTGAAAGTCCGTACGACACCTTTGACGTGGGGCACGCCAGCACTTCCATTTCCGTGGCCCTTGGGCTGGTTCAGGCCCGCGAAATCAACCGGCAGAAATTTGACGTCATCGCGGTCATCGGCGATGGTTCCATGACCGGCGGCCTCGCCTATGAAGGGCTCAATAACGCCGGGGTGCTGAAAAAAAACATGATCGTTATTCTCAACGACAACAAAATGTCCATTTCGCCCAATGTGGGGGCCATGTCCTCCTATCTCACGAAGCTGCTCACCGACCCGCGCTATAACAAGCTCAAGGCCGATATCTGGGAGGTCACCGGGCGTTTCAAGCGGTTCGGAGACCGTTTACGTATCGCGGCTTCGCGCGTGGAGGAGTCGTTGAAGGGGCTTTTGCTGCCGGGCCGGCTTTTTGAGGACCTGGGGTTTCGTTATTTCGGGCCCATCGACGGTCATAATATCGATGAGATGATCCGTACTTTCCGAAACATCCGCGAGAATGTGCAAGGGCCGGTTCTTATCCATGTCATCACAAAGAAGGGAAAAGGCTATAATCCGGCCGAGACCAACTCGGCCAAGTTCCACGGGGTAGGGGCTTTTGAAAAGGAGACCGGCGAAACGGTCAAAGCCGGGCCCGTGCCCACTTATTCCGCTGTGTTCGGACGGACCCTCGTCAAGCTGGCCGAGGCTGACAGCCGCGTCGTCGGGATAACGGCCGCAATGCCCACGGGCACGGGCATGGAACTCTTTGCCCAGAAGTTCCCGGGGCGCTATTTTGACGCGGGGATTGCCGAAGGGCATGCCGTGACCTTTGCAGGAGGCCTGGCCAAGGGGGGCCTCAAACCCGTGGTGGCCCTCTATTCGACCTTTCTCCAAAGAGCACTCGACAATATCATCCACGATGTGGCGCTGCAGAAATTGAACGTCCTCTTCTGCCTCGACAGGGGAGGGCTGACACCCGATGACGGGCCGACGCACCATGGCGCCTTTGACATGTCGTTTCTCCGTTCCATACCTGATGCTGTCATCATGAGTCCCAAGGATGAAAATGAACTTCAGCATATGATGTACACCGGGCTGCGTTGTGAAGGGCCTGTCTTTATCCGGTATCCACGGGGTGTTGGAACAGGTGTTGCGCTCGATGAATCTTTCAGAGAAATCCAGATAGGGAGCTTTGAAGAGATTGCACACGGAAAGGATGGCCTTATTCTTGCGCTTGGGGAAATGGTCGAAAGGGCCCAGCAGGTCAGAGATGCGCTTAAGGAAAAAGGGTTTGACATCGCCGTTATTAACGCAAGGTTCGTTAAACCTTTAGTTTACAGCGAATTAGAAGAG
>JAZDKP010000198.1:0-22535 GCA_043802925.1 Fibrobacterota bacterium
GCATTATTCCTTCTTTGGAATAGCGATAATTTATTGCATGCCTAATAATACGCCGATCTGCACCGATAACGAATGCCGTTCCTTCGACATTTAAGAAGAGCTTAATCGCTTCCAAATTATCAATTATGCGTTCGGGCGAACAGCGGTCAAGGTCATCAATCAATACGACTAGATTATCAATATCACAATCATCTAACATTTTTTTAAAGCGGCAGCGAAACGATTTTACATCAATCATTGTTTCAACAGAATTGCTTTTTTTAATAAAATCATCCCAAGGCACTTTTATTTTATCAGCATCAGCATCAGCAGGAGCACTTTCATCTCGGTCTTTTTCATTTTTTATTCCAGCAAGTGCTTTTAATGATTTTGTAATCTCAGGAATTAATGACATTCCCCCCGTGAGATACGCTGCGACAGAAGGAATTGCTATTTCTTTGAGACCGAACTTGGCCGCCTTCATCAAGTCAACTGATTTAAAAAGCTCCATAGCCTTGTCTCGAACTTTTGGGCCAAACCTTTTATGTTCACTTAGCGAAAGAAGGACTGAAGATAATATCGCTGTTTTTGCATCCTCATATCCCTCAAATACCCACCCATTAAAATACAAGCATGCGATTTTCTCATATTTAGCTTTTTCTTCAGGGGCACTATAGTTGTCAGGGGACAAGTCCCTTTCAAGCATTCGCATAATGCTCGTTTTCCCACCACCCCAATCGCCAAACACCCCAACTGTCATCGGCAATATCGATTTGTCTATGATCACCTTCTTTATTAAATCAGCATGAACTTGAAATCCCAATAAATCTTGAATCGTTTCGTTATCAGACCACATTGGCACTCCTATTAATTAGGAAGGCGCTCACAGCCTTCTCATCGAAAAATCATTATCTCCCTTGATGCCAAGCAAGGGATATTTTCCATACTTGAGATAGCTTGAGTCTTTTTTCCGATTATCCAACATTAGTTTAAAAACTAAAGACGCGAAATAATCTTTCATCGAAGAAGTAGTTAGTTTTCGCGATTTATATCCGAGTAACATGCGAAACAATCTGGTCAATCTTATCGAGATAATCATCGCGTTTATTCTATTCAGGTACTAGGTTATTTCTTGTGCAGGCGTAGTTGAAGCAGATTAAGAATAGTGGATTGAAATAATGCGTTTGGATAGAAATTACAACTATCAAGCTTCTGAATTGGCACGACAGGGCTTTCTGAGCCACTCAAATCACCTCTAAACTGCCGGATAATGGATTTTCCTTTGCTACAACAACGATGGATTCTAGAGCGATCTAGGGAAAGGAAACATCAAACTTGAATGAATAAGCTTGAATGAGATTGTCTCTAAATTGTCCCTTGAAAAAACTAAGTGGTTGAAATTATATATAGATAGAGCCAAGAGCAATATATTCGTAATGAGCAGGTCCCCGGTTCAAGTCCGGGCTTTGGCTTTTTTCTTTTTCTCGCTTTTCGGCTGTAACAATCCATTTTATACGGTGTTATTGAAGCCGAACCAAAATCGCCGGGCTCACTTCACAACCCGAATTGTAAACGTCCTGATTCGTTTTCCTTTTCCATCCAAAACGACCGCGCAATAATTCCCCGACGCAAGCGCGCGCCCCCGGGCATCCTTCAAATTCCATTGTATTTCTTTTTTATCCAGCGAAAATTTTTGCAGGAGCCGGCCCGCCATATCGTAAATAAACAAGGCCTCCCCATTTTTGAATCCCTCTGATGAGAGGGTGACATTGCCGCCCGTCGCGGGATTGGGAAAGACCGTGAGCACCCAGGTGCCGGGCAGAGTGACAGCCGGTTTCGCCGTCCCCGTACTGCCGCTCGTGTCAACGACCACCGGCGAGGTCACCGCCGTACCGTTCCAGAACCCGTAGATACAGCCATCCATGGAACCGATGACCACTTTCCCGTTGCTGATCGCCGGAGACGACGAGAAGGGCCTGTAGGAGGCGGGCCGGTAAGACCAGAGGGAACTCCCGTTAGCCTTGTTGTGGAAATAGACCGCGCAACCGCCAGTATCGTTGTTGTGCTCCGCGCCAAAGATGACGCAATTACCGGTTACGGCCGGAGCGGTATTAACACCATACAATCCGTCAGGATAGGAGGACCAGACAGCCATGGTCCCGAAATTCGGCCATGTCTTGACGTATATTCCCGCATTGGCGGAGGGGATCAGAATCATGCCGGAAGCGGTGTCAACCGACACCCCGGAACGGCTCGCACCGCCGGTCCCCAGGAAGTCGAATTCCCTGCTTTTGACGCCGGTGTTGAAATCAAAGAGCGCGATCGTGTTCAGCATTTCCGCTTCCGTGAAGGCCGTGTACACCGTATCGTGCCAGATCATGGGCGCGCAGGAAAAGCCGCTGTGCGTGGTGTTGTTCGCTTCGGCATTATGGACCACCCGTATTTTTTTGCAGTACGTTCCGCTGTCCTCAAGCCAAATCAGGTTATTGTCGCCGTCCGAATAGACAATTTGCCCTTTGTACGCCGCGGCCGCGTGCATGATTTTATACATGGCCGTGTCGGTCCATTTGAGGTTTCCATTGAGATTCAGCGCGTGGAACACCCCGCCGAAGCTACCGAAACAGACAACGGAATCCACAAGAAGGGGCGACGCAAAAATCGCCCCGCCCGCATTGTACGAGTTCAGCACCGAGCCGTCGGCCGCATCCAGCACATAAAAAACTCCCGCTGTGGTGCCGACATACACTTTACCGCCCCCGATTGCGGGCGAACATTCATTGGAAACGCCGCCCAGGCTGCGGCTCCATGCCACCCGGTTGGAATCCAGGTCCAGGCAGGCCAAAAGCCCCCTGCTGGAGAGAACATACGCCTTACCGCCGACAACAGCCGGTGAAGCCAGAATCGGAGACCCGAAATCAAACCAGCCGCACAGGGTGGAAGGCAACGTGACGTTTTCCGCGAGATTGCACGCCTGCCGGTCAGACGTTCGTTTGTATTGCGGCCAGTCCGATGCGAAAAGGGCCGTTGATGCGCCCAGGATAAAACAGCAAATCCATGTTATTGATTTCATGGAACACCCTTTCATTGCGCGTTCTCGAAACAATAAATGAGACCTTCCGTACCGCCTGCGAGATAAAGTTTATCGTAGGCGATTGCCATGGAAGCGCAGTGATTGGCGCAATCATGAAAGGACCAAGCCAGGTTTCCCGCTTCGTCCACGGCAACAATCTGATGGCCGGCGTCGACCGTAGAGTTTACGTTGGGACTTCCGAATGCGTTATAAACGTACCCATTGGCGGCTGTGGGAGCGGAACAACCCGAACTGGCCCCCTTGTTGTACATGGAGGCAAAGGGCGCCGCGGCCCCGGTTGAAAGGAAATAAGGAGTCGCAAAGCCGCCGTAACTCCGGCTGTAATATTTTCCGTTCATTATCGGGAATATTTTGCTGTAGGGGTCTCCGCCGCCGGAAATAACCGGTGAACCATCCGATGCGTTGAGCAAACGCATGCCGCCCAGGGAAAGCACCATCAGGCTCCCTTGGTAATATTGAAGATTACCCGCCTTCCACCACACGTGTATCGAATCATTTTCCCACAGAAGTCCGCCGTTCAGGTCAAGGGCCACGGTGCGGCCGCTGTCACCGGGCGTTCCATCCCGGCCGTCGCCCACGGAGGCAAAGACCGTATCGCCAACCACCAGCAGGGTGGTGTTGTTGCAGGCCTTGGTTGACATGTTATGGACCCAGAGGGTATCGCCGGTAAGGGCATCCCAGGCCTGTACCTGGGCGACATGGACCAGTTCACCTAGGGTTTCGGTTTTTTTTCCGGTGGTTTCGCGGTTTGAGCAGAAGAAAAGTTTCCCCTGGCTGACCTGCGGAGAATAATGAATCCGGTGGTTGGTATAACCGACGTCCTTTTTCCAGAGCAACTGGCCGGTCTGCAAATCAAAACAGCGCAGGCCGGTAACGCCCGGATGGCCGGCGCTGTAAAAGGACGCATAAACGCGGCCGTTCCAGATGCAGGGACCCGTCTCGGTCATCCCCACGGAATGGGCCGCCATCCGCTGGACGAAATAACGCCATTTGATTTCACCGGTATTCGCGTTGTAGCAGAAAAGATAACCGTCGCGGCTCTGGGCGACCACGCAGCTCTCGGCAATGACCGGGCCCGCCTTGAAGGAGCCGGGTACACTGACCGCCCACTTGACCTTGAGAGGGGGCGTTAACACCGTGGTCGCTGAAAAGCCGGTATGGTTGATATTATTGATGATGGGCCATTCAGAGGGGTTCTGCCCAAAGGCAAATACAGCAAAACAGAAAAGAAATATGAAACCCAATAAGGAACGGGTATTTTTCATGAAGCTCTCCTTCACTAAAACATTTATCCGGAAGCTACTTCAGAAGGACCGCCCGGGTCTCGTATTTTCTGTTCCCTATTGTCAGGCGAACGATATAGACCCCTGAAGGCAGCCGGCCCGCGTCCCACACAACCCCGCAACGCAGTTCAGCCGGTGACAGGGCCATGTCCGCCACTCGGCGCCCGGCGGCATCGATGACGTCCAGCCGGAGCTTGGAAAAGATTGCGGCAGTCGCGGACAGCCCGCTTGTGAAAATGCGGAAGCGCGGGTTGGCCGGATTCGGCGATACACTCAGACGTATCACGCCGGGATTGTCCAAGCCAATAATACTTTCTGTAATAGTCGACGACGTATCCACTGGAAAACGGTAAAAAGTAAGCGCACCTATCCCGCGTCCGTTCCGCAGCCACGGCCCAGCGATATAACTGGAATGGGGCAGATAGGTGATTTTCGTAGCCGTGGTGGGGCGGGACAGCTTCAGAATTATTTTATTTTCGGTTGGCACAGCATAGCCGGAGTCCACTTCGTCGTTGATACCCATGGCTGTCGTGTCTTCCAGGTAAAAATAGTTCTTCATCCGGTAATAGGTGATTGTGGTGTTCCAGACTGTGAACGTATCGGCCTTCCATACTACGGGCTGGTCAAACACCAGCGCGACCTCATCTCGGTTGCTGTTTGTGAAATAAGCATGCTGGATATTGGGCGGGCTTACGCCCACGGTGTCTATCGAAGAAGTAAAATCATGCTTAAGGAGGTCATACATGCGCCGGGCGAATTCGCGGTAACCGTAATAATGGTAATGGCAGCCCCCGTCATGGTTGCGGACATCGGCCGTGGTCATGACCCGGACGTCCGGGTATGTTTCCTGAAATGCCCGCTGCGCTTCCCGGACCGGATGGCCGTAGTTGCCGCAGCTGCTGCCCGGATGGGTTTGATAAACATAAATTCTCTGCAGGGCCGGATAATCCTCCTTCCAGCTTCGGTAGAGCGAATCGAATTTACCGGCATAAGCCGCCCCAAGCGCCATGCTGAGGGCGTCGGACTCCCCCTGGTGCCAGAAAATCGCCCGGACCCGCTCCTGGAACCATGCGTTGCGGGCGCGGGTCATCAGCGCGCCGTAAAGATGATAGGTGTTATAGGGGCTGGGACCATAGCGCAGGTGGCTCTCAATCTCCGTGGAACCGAGCGCGCCGTTGATAATCGCCGCAGGGACCCCCTGGGAATCCGTGACAGTCTTGCCCAGCCAGAGCCCCCATACACCCACCGAATAATCGAGGTACATGGAATCCGCGCGCGCGAGCCCCCAGCCGATGTTTGCGCCCCTGCGGAAGGAACGGACGTACTCGAACTGGAAGCTGACGGAATCGTCGTAATCGTTGGACACGGCATTGGACTGGCCGGTGATGAGATACGCGTCGCCGCACACCACGCTGTCCGCCCGGTACACGGAATCCGCGTCTGCGAAAAGCCGGAGGGTGTATTCGGCCAGCTCTGCGTGAATCGCGGGATGGAGCGAAAACCGGGCGCTGCCCGCACTGTAAGACAAAGCGGTGGCAATCCGTTTAAAGGGCGTCCCGTTCCGGGTAATTTCAACGATAAGGGAATCGTATCCAACGGCGGTCACTGCGCCCACAATGGGCAGGCAAGCGGAATCGTCCGCCCCGCGCTGAAAAAGCTGCAGCTGAAGAGGAACGCTGTCCAGCGTGGCAATCTGGGCATAGAGGGAAAAAGAAAAGAGCACCAGAATGAACAGTGCAAAGCACTTCATGGGACCTCCTGCTCAACGGGAAAGTAAAAACTTTTTGCTCAAAGATTTTCCAGTATGGGAAACACGGACGCAATACAGGCCATTTGGATATCGCTCTGCCTTCCAGATCATTCCCCCTTCGAGCGCAACAGGCGAAACCGTAAACGACGCTAATCGAACTCCCCGCACATTATAGATTTCCACGATGGCCTTGCCATTGGTTTTAGAGTCGGCCAGACTGGAAAAGCTGGCGGAAATCCGTATGTTGGAAGCGGCTGGATTGGGCAAGACGGTGACGCCAAGGAAAGGATGGGAGAGGGTTCGCTTAACAAGAGAGCTTGTCCCTTTTTTAAATATCCATAGTCTGGAGAAATTATTGGCCGAGGTGACGGCGACATAGTCCGGCAGCAAGGTGACAGACCCCGCCACGCCGGGCACCTGTTTATCCGGTACCGGTTGAGGCAAATCCGTGAATGGATGGGAAAAAAGGGTTGTTCCGCTGTTGGCGTCAAGTACCCTGAAAAAAGAGTCGCACACGCAGTACAGGTAAGCCGTGTCGCAAGCCAGGCTGTGCAGGATTTTGTGGACCAGCGCAGGTTGATTCAAGGATTCAATGCTGCCGTGGGCATAATCGAAGCCTTGAACCGGAGAATGATAAAGAGTGCGGTGCGGAATAGGCCGTTTCCATCGGAGGACCCTCAGGTCGTGAGAGTAGGCGGTCAGGGAATCATTGCCTTGAACGTACAACCCCGAATCGTTGATGCAATAACTCAAATTTGACAACAAGGTATCCGAGCCAAGGACGATGGAATCGGTCTTTTGGAAATCAGCGGAGATTCTCCGCCTGACCAATTGGCGCTCCGAGAAAGTGGTGCGTTCGATGGCGTAAACATAATCCCCGCGAAGTGACAGCTTCATCACAACATCCGTGGTATCTAGGGTTCCGCCGCTGGAAGTCTTGTAGGAGGTTCCTCCAATGGGACGGTGAACGTCATATACTTTTGAGTCCTGAATCTTGACGCCGTTTGAATCGAGTATGATGTAACGCGAGGAGGCGTACGGAACCAATTCCTGTCTTCCGCTGAGAATGAAAAGCACGCAGCGGTTCTCGTCCCAGGCGTGGTCCAGCACTTGAAAGGAATCCGTTAATGCCGTTATGGTCTGGTAGGCGGAACCGTCCCATCGGAGAAAAGTCCCGGTATGCCAAGAGTAAGAAGTACCCGACGCGCCTACATTTGACTGGTTTTTCCAGGCAAGCCCGCCCATCAATATACGCGACCCCAGGCAGCAATGACTCGCATTGAACCGGTTTTCCACACTGCTGTTATCAAGACGATACGTGTCCCAGGCACTATCCGGATTGCTTGTCAGGCTATAGAATTGCTGCACATGAATCGACTGGAACCCGCGCGGATCATTGTAAAATTGAAAACCCCGGGGATTCCCCAACCCCTGGACATATTGGATGGGATAGCACAATTGCGCGGTCCCGGCTTCCGGATCGATTTTCCATAACACCTGGTGAACATTTTTATAATCCCGGCAGAATTTCAGATAAATATTCCGGTCGTCAGCCCGGAGCAGGGTGCCGTATTGGTACATATAGGAACGATAATAAAAGCCCCCGTAATAAGGGACGGTATCCAGATGTGTCAATTCCAGAACATCAACGGAATGAAGCAATTGTAATTGAGGTCCTGCAGAACCGGTTTTCAAACACGCCTGGCCGTCCGCCGGGCCGTGCCATTGCCCCCAATACTGATCAACGTCAACCGCCCAGACGGCGGGCATCAGCAGAAAGACACTGATTAGAAACAATTTTGATATCGCCATACGCCCTCCATGAGATTGTCCCAAATATACAATCCCTCAGGGTATCGGCGTGGCAAATTCACCGGCTGAAAACCATCTTTTTCGTCAGCACCTGATGACCCGCCCTGTAAACCGCACAATAGATTCCTGAGGACAATGTCCGGTCCGGTTTCCAGGTCACCCGGTGAACCCCCGAAGGCTTTTCACCGCTGATAAGCACTTTAACAAGCTTCCCCCGGACATCGTAGATTTTCAACGACACTTTCCCCTTGGACTTTAACCCCAAATGCAAGGCGGTCGCTTCTGAAAAGGGGTTGGGGGAGCCGCTGAAAAAAGTGGATGATTGGTTTGCCAGCGAGGCAACACCGGATGCGCTTATGGTAAGGGTCACCGTCTGTTCATTCGTACCGCCCCGGCCATCCTTGACCGTCAGCTTCACAAGATAGACGCCTTCCTGGCGGAAGGTATACACCATGCGCGAACCGCCGTCCATCACCAGGGATTCATTCTTCGCTACACCATAATCCCAGTATTGACCCACATGGCCCAGGTCCCACTGGTATTGCAGCGCGTCGCCCTCCGGGTCAACGGAACCCGTGGCGTCAAAATGCACGGTCAGGGGCGCGGGGCCGCTGAGGATATCCGTTGTTAAGGAAGCGGCGGGGGCCTGGTTCACGGTTGCGCGCTTTGTTGCATTGGCCGGCGGCGTGTAGTAATAAAGCTCCACATCATCATCGTCGCCGTCATGGTCCGTGTCCTTGTCCAGCGGGTTGGTGTTAAGCAGGACGACTTCCTGGCCGTCCAGCAGGTGGTCGCCGTCGCTGTCGGGATTTCCAGGATTTGTGCCCCGGATGGCTTCTTCGGCATTGTCCAGGCCGTCATAGTCCGCATCCAATGTTGCCTGTTCCGGCGGAATGGGGACCAGGGCCGTTTTCAGGGCAAAAGGATCAGGATTTGCCGGAAAAGAGGGACTGTTGAAGTAATCGATCTCCCTTGTAACACCTGTAGGTAAAGGGCCGTTGAGCAGCCAAGCCACGGGCATATAGGACGGCGGCGCCACCATGGGTACTTGGATATATAGAATAGGAAAAGAAGCCTCCTGAACAATGGTTTGCGCGCTTGTCAGCCAGGTATTGCTGGGGATATGATACACCCGGTATTTAATTGCATTTTCCGTAGAGTCGGTCCAAAACGCCCACAGGGTCTGACCGCAAAGCGACATGCAGCAATTTGCGATATCCCCCGTTGCCACCGGTGTGCTGTCCAGGGCATAGGCGCCCTGCGTAAAACGGGACAGATAAAGGGCGCGCGCTGCAGGGTCTCCGATAAGAAAAAACAGGGTGCTGTCCCCGTAAGCCGTGCACTCAACGGATTTGGACCAGCCGACACGGCCCAGGAGAGTGAACGGCCCCCATCCTTTGCCGTCGCTTAAAAGCAGGAAAAGGCAGGCATCCGTGTAAAGCACTACACCCGCTTTGTCGGCAAAGGGGACCAAAAGAGGCCGGCCCGATAATTTCAGAGGGCCGTTGGCGTCAAAGATGAAGGGCCTGTTGTTCACGTACTGCCAATGGATGCCACCGTCCGAACTGAAAGAGGTCTCGTAAACCCAGCCGGTGTAGGCGTGAAACGTGCCGGCGCAGGACCAGAGCTGGCCGTTGGGAAGGGCGATCAGGCGCGGGCCGGCAACGTCGCAAGTGCGCGGCATATAGCCGGCGATGATGCGCTGTGGTTTCTGGGGCTCGCTGACAGAAGGCGGAGTGGGCGGAAAGATCTCCCAGGTCTGCTCGCCGGTCATGGCGATTTTATAGAAATGCCAGAAAAGGGGTACGCCTGCGCCGTCGCCGCGTGCGGAACACCACTCCATTTCCAGCACGTAGCCGTTGCCCCGCAGCAGATTGTCGCCCATGATCCATTGAGGGGTGGCGGAATATCCTATGCAGTATCTGTCCACGATGGTCGGCCATGAGTTGGCCTGGCCTTCAAGATTGGTCCAGGTTTGGCCGTGGTCCACGGTACGCATGGCCGCGCGCGGCGTGGAGCTGTTGGGGAATGACAAATCGTTCTCATAGGCCCGGACAACCATGGGCCGCGCCACCATGAGCCGGTTATTGTCATAAGGAACGATGTTATAGCGATCTTCGTAGGATATGCTGGCGCCGTAACCGGAGCGGCCCGAGGCAATCCGGCCGGAAAACGACGCCGTGACCGGACCGGTGACGCGCGTTTCCGGGACATAGAACGGTGGAGGGGTCGCGGTCAGGGGACTTTTGCCCCACCAGCCGCTGCCGATTTCCCAGGGAAAAAGCGGGCTGTTGTCGAAAAGCAGGGCGTGAGGCGAAGTGACCGTTGCCTCGTCCGTCAAGCGGATATTGTCCATCAAAATTGTGGTAGGCCCCGTGGTATTGCAGAGAAGAATGCGGACATTGACCATCAGTGAGAGGTCCAAGCCCTGCACCCAGGCCACGTCCGCCAGAGGGAAGCAGAGGGTCTGCCACTCGCCGGGCATGACCGGGTAGTGCCGGTAATGACTCGGCCTCTCGTCGTCCTCCACCAGCATCCGTAATACGGCCGCGGCATCCGTGGTCTTGACGTCAACGCAAAGCCACCGGTAGCCGCGCCAGTCGTTCAGGGTGTCCATGCGGTACAGGATTTTGTACATGGCGAACAGGTTGATGAAGCGCGAAGTGAGCCAGTCGGCCGGGCCGTCGTATTCGCCGCGGGGAACGCGTAAGGGATCCCAGTCATTGACGAGTTGAGACCAGTCCTGGAAACGGCTGGCGTACCGCCGGACCGAAAGAAAATCCGCTGGGACCGTTCCCGGATATATCTGGTTTTTAAATACATACTCCCCCTGCACGGCTTCCAGGGGGTCCCGGGAGGTCAAAAAGCCCACGGACGCCGATCCCATGTAGCCAATGTCTTCCCCGACCGTATCCAGGACTGTCAGGCCCGTCCATGAGGCCAGCTCTGCGGGTTCAAAACCGCACAGCAGCTTCTCCGCGGAAAATGCCAGTGAAAGAACGAGCAGAACCGCGGTCATCGATAGGAGGAAACGATTGTTCATGAAGCGCTCCTTGTTGTCAGGGAATGAGTATCAATTTTCTCTGAATCGTTTGCTGTCCATCCGTCAGTTTAACCAAATACATTCCAGGACTCATTTTCTCAGGTTCCCAAATCACACGGTGTTTTCCGACCGTTTGTTTTCCATGAGCCAGGACTTTGATGAGACGGCCGTCCAGGGAATAAATCCTTAGCGAAATATCTTTGTTTTCTGACAGCGAATAGCTGAGGGTCGTGGCGCGGCTGAAAGGATTGGGCTGGTTATGCAAAGACAATACCACGGAATTTATATCCTTATTTTTTTTTATCGCCGTTGTACCCACAATGAAATCCAGGGGTATCTTGCAGAAGTTGATGTAACCGGCGTAGTTGAACCAGGCAAAGGGGATGATATCGTTTGCCGGGCATACGAACGGCGCGGACAGGGTCCTGTTATCGTTTCCGTCGGCGACAATGGTCTTGGGTTCCGTCATCCAGACGCCGGTCTTCCGGTTATAAGCCAGGCAGTAAATGTTTTTGCCCGTGCCGCTTGCCGCGATTTCTGTCCAGAAATTCAACAGATAATCCCCGCAGAGGGTATTGATGAGACAGCCCAATTTATAGCTTTTGCCGGTGACGATCTCTTTTTTTGTCCAGGTGGTTCCGTCCCATATCAGGGACGCCAGCGTTTCCCCGCACGTACCTCCGACAGAGAGCACATAGACATTGTTTTCATCAACGTTGGTGCGGAAGGTTTGTGATCCTCCATTGTCCGGATATAAGGCGTCGTTCAGGATGCTGCTCGGCGTGCCCCAGGAGCTTCCGTCAAAATAATTCCACCTGAAATAATAACCCGATTCAGACCAGAGGGCGAATACGCCGTCTTTGTATTTAAGCACCTGCGGGGAGTGTTGCAGGCTCCATAGACCCGGAGACTGGCCGTTTCCCACTTTAAGCGTGCCGCCCAAGCTTTGAAAGTCCTGTCCGCCGTTATAGGAAATCAATACATGGGGTTCCACACTTTCCGGGGAGGTCCATTGATAGCCCATCAGGACGGTGTCTTCGGAAACGGGAAACAAGCTAAATCCCGTATAGCTGCAGAACCAGTTGTTGGGATCGTTGACTTCGTAATCGAGCGGCAAATCCGTTACCGTACCGCTGACATGGGTGACCTTCTTGAAATACCTCGGGACCAGCGCGCCAAAACATCCCCGGCATCCCTGCACGTAAACCTGAAACAGATTGCCTTTTAAATCACCGTAAGCACCATGATGGTTCTGAACGCATCCGCCGGACGGATGGGCATTACGGTAAGCCAGGGTCGTCGGCGTCCAGGTTGTTCCGTCATTCGAAGTATATACGATTTTGTTCCCGGTAAGAATCGCGAATGCGCCGTCCTGGTTTATTCCGATGTTTCTGGAATACTCATGTCCGATGGGCGGATAGCTCCAGGAACCGGTCGCCACGATAACAGGGGACAGGGAACCCTGGGAAAAAGCCAGGGGCGCTAAAATTAGAAAGCAATACCATGATATTCTTGCGCAGTTTGATTCTTTTTTCATTTTTCTCATCCTGTCGGGTATGTTGATTATTTCAGCAAAATAGCCTGCTTCTGCAACACCTTTTTTTCGCTGGTAAGGCGGTAAAAATAGATTCCGCTGCCCACGTGTTTCCCGACGTCGTCAGTCCCGTTCCAGCAGACGCTCTGGCTTCCAGCGGTTTTCATCCCGTTCACGAGTGTTTTAACCCGCTGACCCTGGATATTCACCACCTCCAGTTTAATCCACGCGTTGCCGACTCCGGCCATACCTGGCACGCTGTATGAAATCACGGTCGAGGGATTGAAGGGATTGGGCGCGTTACTGTAAAGCGCGAGCCGGCAGGCCTGTTTCCGCTCCGCCTTCTCGATGGCCGTTCCGTCGACAACCGCACTGACCACGTTCGACAGCCCGGAAACGTTTCCTATGGAGTCAAAGGAGACCATGGCAAAACGATAGGTTCCGTCGTCCACAAGACCGGTCAGGTCGAAGGTGACGGCGGCCCCGGCAGCCTGCGGCGCGGGTTCATTCTTGGCGTTCAGTGCGGCCCAAAAGGAGACCTCCTGTTCGTTTTTGTATTGAGCCGCCTTATTGAGCCATGCAGCAACGGTGTAGGGCAGAGAGTCCCGCAGGTCCGGCCAACCGGTTTGCGTACCCGCATCCCACCGTTTCACGAAATCAACAATAGGGGCATTGGCGGGCCAGTATTTGACTTGGTACTCGGCAACCGTGCCGGTATTGCCGTTGTCACCAGGGGCTGTCCAGCTCATGTGAACCGCGCCAGGGCCTGTCGGTGTTACGGCCAGATCCGTCACCGCTGCCGGGGGAACGGTGTCGAGCGTGCTTCGCCACAGGCTCTGGTAAAAACAGAACATCCGCCTATCGGTGAAACTGCTACCGTGAATTGGAATCGCGTCTGAAATCACCTTGAAAAGGTCGCTCCGGCCGCTGGCAAGGTAACCGTAACAAAGCCCGGCAAAGGCTTCGCCGTTGCTGCCGGTAAACGAACTTGAGTCAGGATTCCCCCTTGCGCCGTCACTCCAGTAGTCAGCCCAGGTGTATTGGAACCCCGTGTACGTGTTTCCCGTCTTAGCTGCAACCCATTCATGGTTCTTGGCAGCAAAGATAACCGGGTCGCGGACCTCCTCATCTCCGGTCACTTCCCAGTATTTATAAAGGGCCCGCAAGCCGATGGCGTTCTGGAACAGCGCTGTAATGGCACTATTAGGGGTCGCGACACCCGGATGGTTGGCAGCCCATACCAGAAACCAAGGCCGCCCGTAAGCGTTATTGGCATTGATGGTGTCCCCAATATCGCTTATAAACCCCACCGGACTCCGCCGGGTGAAGTTGCGCAGGTCGTACGCTTCGATTTTTGCCGGATACAGGAAAATGGAATCTCCGGTAGCCTCGTAGGCCTGTAGGGCAACCTGCATGGGACGGGCGTTATAACGCGTTCCGTACATAATGTAGCAATAGTGATCGAGATCCACCATTGCACCGTGGTGGTCGTCAAATTTCCAGCCGCCATAATAGAAGTAGGTCATGTACAAAATACCTGCAGCAGCGCGAACACCCTGGTCCAGCATGGAACAATAGGTGGGTGGGTCCCCGGTCAGTAAATAATACTCCAGCACCTGCTGATTGGGCATGTGACCGTAGTCGGGAATATTGGGCGTGCCATCATAGGTATGTCGATTCCATTTGCAGCCCGCAAAGCTGTCGACCAAGGCTCGATAAAACCCGACAGAGGGATCGCCAAAGGTTACTTCTGTAATATGTTTTTCAAAATTCAACAGGTAATCCAGTGTGCTCATGCGGTTTTCGGAAGTATGGACTTGGACCATGTCATTAAAATAAAATGTCCGGTGTTCCGAATATTCGAAGTCCGTGGGGTTTCCGGTCACCAGATAAACCCCGTAACAGCTTGACAGGTTCCAGTGGTCGCCCCCGCCATTGAAGTCCGGAATGTATCCGTATCGGTTCCACCCAGAATTGTAAGCGTATTCCTGGGCCCCGCCATACGGCGGTTTGGCCATGCGCTGCCAGGAACCGGGCGCAAACCGGCTGTACCCGGGCGGTGGCGCAAACCCGTCGTCCCACGCCCGCGTGTCGCGGTACCAGTTCGGGTCGCTGGCCAGGGCCCGAAGCGGAGCGTCTGTCTTCTTCCAGAGGGAAAGAAGGTTCCCGGAGCCGATGGCGCCGCTGAAAAACTCGACCCGTATCCGTTGGTTCTTGCGGCTCAAGGGGTCCAGGGAATAATTCACCCCCTTGTCCGGTAAAAGCTCGAGTACCATTTTGTCCTGCTGCACTGAAATTGCCTTGGGATAGTTGGGCCCAAAGTCGCGCAACGCCATCCGCACGCCCAGCGTGCCGTTCGATACGGCCACGCCGCCTTTGGCATTGACACCGCCTGCCGAACCCGTAATCGTATAGGCCCCGCTGTCCTGCATCAGGCGGACCGGGCTTGCGGTAAGGCTTCCGGTCACCTCGGTTTCACCGAGGTGCGTGTAGCTCTGGCTCCCGCCTAAATTCAAATTGAGATTCACCAGGTATTTCTTGAAGGGCCAGGCGTAAACCTTGTACGGGGTCGCGCCGATTTGGGGCTTGTCGCCCTCCATGTAGGTGTTGGTCAGCGCATACTGTATGTCCACGTAGGGCCTGCCCGCGTACGCGGTGATGAACACCTGGTATCCGTAAAGCCCTTTCGTGACCCCGCCTGTTGCCGCATAATGGCGCCCGTCAATCTGGATGACCACCTTCATGGGCCCCTGTTCCAGGATGCGTACGCTCTCGGGCGCGTTCTGCGACGCGGTATGCTCCTGGCCATCAACACAACCTCCGGCAGTCCAGCCGCCGGCTGTAATCACCCCGCCGTTGGCAAGGTTTGACGCCACTATTTTCTCTGAAGCGTCATATAAACCGTTGTGGTTGGCGTCCAGCCAGGCTTCGTCGAACAGGTTGAAGTGCTGCTTGGAAACCGTGAACTTGAGCGGACCCGTTGTCACGGTCACCCTATCCACCGCATCGACCACGGAAAGCGCGGTTGTTAGCGCAGAGCCGGTGTAGTCGTCCCTGAGGCTGAAGCTGGTTTTATTGGAGGCCGCGACAGACGCCTGAAAGTCCATCAGAACCCATTTCGTCGAAGGGTTGGCTGTTTTTCCCGTGTTCTTTTCGACCCACCACTTGCTTAAGGCGCGGAACTGGGCTGGAACCGTGTTTCCCGAGCCATCCGTTATGCGGAGCTTGGCAAGGTCGTTCACCGCTCCAATAGGCAGGGGAATACCGGCCGTGACCGCTTCACTGTCGCGGGCGACATCGCACCAATTCGATACGTCGAATGGAACATTAAGCGCGGCGGCCGCAATGGCCGCTGTCAGAAGGAATAAAAAAAACTTATTCAAGGGGCCTCCTCGTAAATTAGGATGCAAGCGGCCAATCATTCAAAAAGATGACGGGATTATCGCAAAAGCATGATTTTCCGTTCCAGCATTTGATTCCCCATCCTCCAGCGCACCACATAAACACCGGACGGCATTGCAGATGCATCCCAGGAAACGCCGGAAACCGGAGAGCGAAGCTGCGAGGACAGATCCATGATGAGTTTCCCGCTCACATGGTATATTTTCAGTTCCCTATTCCGGCCGACGGCCTCCATCGGCCGGATTCCGTTTATCGCTATTCTGACTACGGCATGGGAAGGATTGGGCGACACCCGTATTTCCCCCCTCTGGGCCTGATCCAGTTCTGCCGGATTGTTATCGGTCCCTGGCGCGGAATCCACGGGGAACTGAAAGAAAGTCAACGCCCCCACCCCTCTCTCATTCTTCAACCAGGGCCCTAAGGAGTATTCTTTATTGGGTAGATAAGTGATGTGCTGGGCGTTACTCGCTTGTGCCAGTTTCAACAGCAGCTTATGCTCTCCCGTCACCGCATATCCCGAATCCACTTGATGGTTGATGCCAATGGAAGAGGTGCCTTCAAGATAGAAATAATCCTGCATATGGTAATAGGTGGTCGTCGTGTTCCAGGTCAAAAAGGTATCGGCCGGCCATAACACGGGCTGATCAAACACCAGGCAGATTTCATCCCGTGCACTACTGGTATAGTAAGCCCGCTGGATATTCGGCGGAGAGGCCCCCACCGTGTCCTGCGAACCATACAGGTCGCCTTTCATGATGCCGTACAGCCGTTCCGCCATGTTGCAATATCCTTGATAATGGAAATGGCATCCATCATGATATCCCAGACCGACTGTTGACATGACGCGGATATCCGGGTAGGTTTCTGGAAGCTTTCTCTGTATTTCCCGCACGGGATGCTGGTAGTTGCCGCCACACCCCGGATGGCCCTGAAACACATACACCTTTTCGAGTCCCGGATAATCCTCTTTCCATGCCCGGTAGAGTGTATCAAACCGTTGGGCGTAACTTAAATAACTGGCGTCAAGGGTGTTTTGTTCCCCTTGGTGCCAAATCAGCGCTCGTGCCTTGTCTTTGATCCCGGCATTGATCGCTCGGATAAGCAAATGGCCATAAAGATGGTACGTATTCGTCGGAGCCGGCTCATATCTCAGATGCGACTCGATGGTCGTGGAACCGAGAGCGCCATTAATGATGGCCACGGGAATGCCATGGGAGTCAGCAATCCGTTTCCCGAGCCTTAAGCCCCAAACCCCTATCGAATAGTCGGCATAGGTGGTGTCGCCCCTGGCCAGTCCCCAACCGATATTCGTCATGCGCCGGAAGGAACGGACCCACTCACAGGTATAATGGACGGAGTCATCGTAATCATTGGCCACGGCATTGGATTGCCCCATGATGAGATAGGCGTCCCCGCAGACCACGCTGTCAACAGCGGCCGCAGAATCCCCGTCGAGAAGAACTTTAATGGAATATTCCGCCAGCTCCGCATGTATCCTGGGATGGAACCCGAAGAAAGCCGTATTGCTGCTGTAAACCAAATCATCAGACTCTTTTTTCCATAACAATCCATTTTTATAAATTTCAAGGGTGACGGAATCCCTTCCGACCGTTATGACACGGCCGATAACGGGAATCGTGGCGGAATCAAGGGCGTCCCGGGGAAACAGCTGATACTTTAAGGGAAGGGTGTCAAACACAATGTTCTGGGAAAAGGACAGCAGGCAGAACCCATACAACACGCCGAACAGGAAATATCGCATAATCTCTCCTTTTATTTGATAACAAACACACTTTTAATCGCCTGCTGGCCATCCGCCAGGAGCCTGACAAAATAAACACCGGGGGGAACCTCCACGCCTTTGTCGCTCTTCCCATCCCACCGAATCCGATGGCACCCATGATCCTGGTTTTCATGGAGCAGGGTCTTCATTTTCTCTCCGAGAGGGCTGTAAATATCGCACTTTATCCTGCCGGCCCGGCGCAATAAATATTGGAAAGAAACCGTGCTGTTTAAAGGATTGGGCGATACCGTTAAATGGAGGGGGCCGACCTTCCCGCTTGGGGCAGGAGACTGCAACGACGTTCCCTGTAAGGCAATTCTTGCCAGCTTTACATATCCCGTCGTTTGGGTATATTTAATCGAATTGGTATACATGGCATAAGCGTAATCCGTCGACGATATCTGAGGCGTCACGATGGTTTTGATGCTGTCCGTTTCCGTCGCAATCAGAACGGGCCCGGTCCATGCGTTATCCGTATATTTTTTATAATACAGTTCGTTTCCGTCGGCATAAAACGCCACCACCGTGTTTCCGCAGGCTACAAGCCTTGGAAGGGAAACAAACGTACCCCGGTCATTCCAAGTGCTTCCATCCCATTGAATCACGCGGAAACTGCCTCCATCATCTACAAACGGGATGAAAATATGATTCGCAGAGGTGGTGACACCGAACGGATAGGCACTGTTGTAGCTTGAGTTAAATGGGATGCGCATGGATGTCACCCATTGGCTGCCGTCATAATAGGTCCAGTACAAATCCGCATCGGCACGATATATGCAGGCAAGATATCCTTGATACGGCACCAGTGTCGAATGAAAACGGGTCTCCTGCCAGGTGCCGGGCAGGGTGACCGTTGTTATTCTTCCAGAAGAGTCCCAGGTATCGCCTTGATCATCCGAATAGAACGCCTTGATGTCCATGGTCGTTCCATCCGTATAATTATAAGCGGCCCATAAGCGTCCTGTTCCATCTTCAAGGATACTGCCCGAAGTCAGGCAATGCATCAGGCGGGTATCCAGCAGGATGGAGTTACTATACTCCCAACCATTTCCATTCGGGGTTATTTTGATAAAGTTCACTTCGGTTCCAGGTATGGCGTCCCATCCCACCCCACCTTTGCAATGGCAGATGGTCACGATATAGCCGTTTCCTTTGCCATCGGCCCCCAGATAGTGGTAAAGCGCATTGTTGCAGAAAGAACCGGCGGAGGTAACATAGGTACAGGTTGAATCGCCGTTAAGCCCGGCCCACGTTGTGCCGTAGTCCTGCGAGCAGGTGGCGTAATAACGGCCTACACGCAAGTCAATCGACAGCAGCTTTCCGTCTGGCGTCGTCGCCAGACCTCTATTGTCAAGCTGCCCCCCAAACAACCCCGCGAAAGAGCCTTCGCGGTTCTCCTCAACGGTAATAACATCCGCTTGATCCGCTGAAATGATGGTGCAAAGCGCCATCCCAAAAACGATGAGATAGGATAAAACAGCTTTCTTTGCTGTAAAAATCATACCTGCCTCCTCTTGTTATTTATAGTAATTCATCACAGAGGGTCATTTCAACACCACCACCTTGCGAACGAGTTGTATGCCGGAAATACGCATCTTCAGAAAATAGACGCCGGAGGCCAGGGACTTTTTTCCGGTATTGAGAAACAGGGTATGCCGGCCAGATTTTTGATTGTCATTCAGCAATACTTTTACGCAGGCGCCTTTGATGTCGAACAATTCCACCTGGATCTTGGCGTCCCGGGCCAGCGAATAATCGATTCGTGTCTCTGGGTTGAACGGATTGGGGAAGATCCTCAAGTCCGTCTTCTCCTGGATTGAAGCGAATCCGCAATCCACGGATACAGGATGCTCGGCCTTGTACAGGGCCCGCAGCGCGTAAGGATAGAACAGGCCGTCCCAGCCATGCACTTTGGTTTCCGTGCCGGTAAACCGGTTTGAAATGAAACTGGTGGCCGTGGCTTTGGCCGCTGAGTTCCAGTCATACGCCGAGGTATCGTCATACTTGACGATATTAAAGCCCAGATCCTCCAGCAACAGGTTGTACAGGCTGTCCGTGCCCAGTTCCTGGATGTTGTTTTTATAAATGCACCCTTTCAGGGCCGACCACATCATGGCATACACATCGTTGCGCCGCGCCGAATCCAAATCCACATATTTTGGATTTCTTAACAGCGTACCATTCGATTCAAACCCGCCCGAGCGATAACGCATGGATTGCGCATGGATCGCAAGCAGGGTTGTCTCCAGCCGCTTTGCCAGGGAATCCGGATTATCCGCCACGACAGGCACGCCCTTTCTCTCCTTCAGTGCGTCATAAAGGCGGCAGAGCGGATAAGCGGCGTAGGCGGGTTGCAATCCGGTGCCTGCGCAGGCCCAGTTGAAACCGTCCGGCGCCTGGGTCCCTTCTTTGGTTTCATAGGCGATGACGTAAGCCCGATACAGAAAAATGGCCATCTGAAGGTATTTGTTCTCGCCGGTCAGATAATAGGTTTCAAGCAAGGAGAGCATGGGCCAGGTCTTCTGCCGGGTTTCGGTATAATCCGACGAGCTAACGGTTGTGTCAATGACTTGTGTCAAGGTGTCATACCAGGTCAACCAGGCCCGGCCGTCATGGGAATTCCAGGATTCGCGGAAGAAACAAAAATCCCCCGTCTGGACGGCCGCCTCACGGATGAAAGGATTGCCGGTCAGGTAGTAATAGAGGCACAGGCCGCCGTTCCAGGTGTGCGATCCGGACATGCGCATGGTCTCGAAATGGTGGTCGCTCTTTTCGTACCAGGAACCGCCGTCCGCCCACATCATGCCTTCCCGGTGGTGATACATGCCGATGAAACCCCGCATGGTGGCCATGAGATCCGCCGCATCCCACAACACGGCCGAAGGTTCGCGCAAATAATCGGTGAGAACGCTTTTGATCCAATCGTAATGGAGATTGCTGTAGACCAATTCGGGCCAACTGCCGGTCCAATTTATATCCCCGGCACAGCGCCATCCGTAATTCGTGGCCGGAGTGTTGTCCCACATCTGCGGGATACTCTTTTCTCCAAACTTCTCAATGGCCGACGCTTCGAAAAACGAGCGCCTCCATTTTGCCCGGCGTTCCAGCGCCTTGGCCAGGAAACCCGAGGATTCGGTCTGAAAGGAGGACGGATAAAAGCCATCCAACACATCGGACTCGTGTAGTTGCGCCGCTTCGGGCACTGCGGCTATTGGACGGGCAAACCCTCTCGCTAACGCGGAGCTTCTTGCTGTGTCAAGAGCACCTTCTGAAAAATTAAAATAGAGCTCTTTGTAAATCCATCGGCCTCCTTCCACCCGGTGATAGGTGTTTAGCAGGGGATCCGTCATCTGGACATAGTTGGACCCACCGCCGCGCAGAGCGCCGGATGGAAGGCTGTCGGGCAGCAATCCTACCCGCAACTGGCTCTGTTGATACGAGAGGACCGAAGGCGCCCGCTCCCAAAAGCGGCGCTCGCAGACCAATAGGCGCTTATTATCGGCCGATACCTCCATCCAACCCGCTCCCCGCTTAGCGGAATCGAGCACGGTCCCGTCCAGCGCAACCTGATAATGCTCCGTCTGGATTCCATTGGAATAGTTTTGAACGACAGAAGTGGTATATTGGACCGCTTTGAGCGCCTGGCCCCAGGGCACTGTGCCCGAAAAATGGTCCGTGGCCCCTTGGACCGAAGATGAAGAAGACAGACCCAAATCCATCGTCAGATACCAGTCCAGGACATCCAGCCACTGGCGCGAATTCTCCCGGTTGATGCCCGGTTCCCATTTCGCCACGTCCACCATGGTATAATACCGGTGTTCATAGGAGCCGTCATTATTCGGGAAAAGGCTCGTAATCGAGGCATAAGGGCAATGGCACCAGCCGTCCACGACTTCATTCGCGGCTAAATCATTGGCCCCTGGATTGTGAAGGATGAGGTCGGCCTGTATCTCGCTTTTTCCCGAATAAACGTAAAGCCGCATCATAAAGCGCACGTGAAGCACTTCCGGAGAGGAATGCGTAGTGATGATATCGGCGTTGTTGGGCCGCAAAAAGGTGCTGCCATTCTTGAACCTTCCGCTGACATAGACGCAGCCGCGAATGGGGCCGCTCTCTTCCACGCGGACCGTGTCCGCGGATGCGCGGTACAATGTCCCGCTGCGATCCCGCAGATAAAGGCCTCCGGAACCCGCGCCCCCCCGGAAAACACTGTTGACAAAAACGCTTTCGGGCGCAATGAAATTATCGCCGGTACGGACCACGAAGGAGAGCGGGCCGGTCGAAACACCGATGCGCTGGGCCTGTGCCGCAAACGACACCAAACCGCTCGGAGCCCCTCCTCCGGCGGATACGGACACTGATTTTATCTCCCCGGCGGTCTGGGAGTTGGGGAAGGACAACAGCACCCAACGGGCTGACTGATCGGGCCAGGCAGACAATACCCTGGTTTGGGCCGCATTGCCGTTGACCGATAACGAAGGCGCGCTTCCGATCGGCGAACTGGAGAGGATGCCTTGCGGAAAAGGGACACCGGCAGTCACGACTTCATTGGTCCGCTGGACATTTCCATAGTCTGACAGTTGGAGGGAAAAAGAACTTCCCGCCGCGGAAAGGGGAATTGCACACGATAATAACGCCAATACGAAAACCGGCATTTTTCTGGAAAAAAGCGACATGGTTGGTTCCCCTCTCTCAAAGTAGTTCCCCATTGCTATCTCCCTCTTGGATTTTCAAAATGACCATCGACTTGTTTTAACGTGTTAATTAATATATACTTCTAATGACAATTTTATGCTTCATATTTCTAATGATAATGGTTTAATTCAAGAAGCAACACGACAAATCTCTAATTCTACCA
>JAZDKP010000199.1:0-4588 GCA_043802925.1 Fibrobacterota bacterium
AATGGGCCGGTAAAAAAGCGCGGCCACATGCGAAGCCAGGGTCGTATGATCCGAACCGGTCTGCGGGGACACCAGAAAGTCGAGGCTGTCGGACAGGAGCCACTTTCCACCCACGGGACGGAGCATATACGCGGGCACGCGAAGTTTCCGGTAAAACTCACCCTGCTCAAATTCCGCGCGCACCCCGGCCGCGGGGTTTTCGCAAAGCGCGCATTCGAGGGGCACGGGCTTGGACCGGGCCGGGTCCCAATCCGGGTCCATCATCTGGCCCAGGGCCGTTGCAGCGGCGAGCAGCGTTATTTTAAGCGACCAGTGCATGATACAGCCTCACAAAACCTTCGATCGCAAGCTCCTCGGCCCGCAGGTTTGGCTCAAGTAACTGGCTTTCGAAGGCGCTCCGGACCTTTGATTTGTCGTAATGCCGGGAAAGAACGGATGAGAGCTTTTTCCGGCGTTGGGAAAAGGCGAGACTCACGAATTCAAGATAGGGTGCGGTCTCATCGATGCGGAGCAGGGGGTGCGCATCCACCGTGAACTTGAGAAAGGCGGATTCGACCCTGGGGATGGGCCGGAATGCGCCGGGCGGAAGCAGGAACAGGCGCTTGACCGGGCCGAAGGTGTTGAGCGCCACGGTGAGAAAGGAGTAGTCCTTGTGGTGCGGCGTGGCAACAAGACGGTCGCCCACTTCGCGCTGGACCATAAAGAAGACGGACTTGATAATGGGCCAATGGCGGACCAGCTTGAGCAGGATGTGGGCCGCCACATTGTAAGGAAGGTTGCCGGCAAAGGTGTAGGGCGGGGGATGGGGCAGCCCATTTTCAAGATCCAGTTCGAGGAAGTCCGATTCCACAAAGGCGAGGGCTGGAAAACGCTTTCGGAGAAGGTCGATGCAGTCGCGGTCGATTTCCACGGCCGCATAGCGTTTTGCGCGTTCCGCGAAACCGGCCGTGACCGCGCCTTGTCCCGGGCCAATCTCAATGAGTGTTTCGGGTGCGCCGATTGCGCTGAGAATGGCGTCGATGTAGTGCTTTTCCGAAAGAAAGACCTGGCCAAACCGTTTTTTGGGCCGCATGGCTTAGTCTACATTTCGAATTTTCTTTTCCATGAGGGGTGTTGAAAGAATATAATATAAAAACATCCAGGAGTTCGACCGCATCCCGAATTGCCGTTATATACGGATAATCGCGTTGGTTTTTCTTTGCCGTCCTTACACTATAATTTATATTATAGGCCCAGAAGAAAGGGGTCCTATGCAATTGAATGTGCGTAAACGCGGGCAATATAAAATCCTCGATATTGACGGCGATATCAATGAGGTCAATAATTATAATGTCCTGAAAGAAGAGATTGTCCGTTCTGTCAATCAGGACGAAAAGCACATCGCGCTCAACCTCGGGCATACCACTTTTCTCAACAGCGGCGCGGTCAGCCTTTTCATCTCCTGGCAGAAAAAGGTGGCGGCCGCGGGCGGCGACATCATCATTCTCGAGCCACCGCAGTTTATCCTCGAAATCCTGAAAATCCTCTGCATCGAAAAGATCATCAAAATCCACAATTCCGAAGACGAGTTCTTTAAAAAGGTCGGTGAAAACTAGCTTCTCTGCGCCATGGGCAGCAAACTCGACACGTTTTTCAACCCGCTGATCAAACGGCCGTATTTCGGCGCGATTGCCATTGTCCTGCTCTTCCACGGACTCGGGTTCCTGTTTTACCTGGCCGGCGGCCGTCATTACTTCGAGGAACTTTCCGACTCCCTCCACCGGTCGCCCGTCTCCAGCAGTCTGCTCCTGCTCTTCCAGTTATTGCCGCCCTTCATTCTCCTGCTCGTGTCCAAACGTATGTTCACGCTCACCAGCAAATCCATGAGCATCCGCATCAACGAGGGCATCAACCAGGTCAAAGAAACGCAAAACGTGTCGGTCATGGGGTTCACCCGCCTGGCCGAAGCGCGCGATCCCGACACCGGCGACCATATCATCCGTATGGCCCATTACAGCAAGCTCATTGCCGAGCACTTGTCGCAGAAAAAACGTTACGAACGCTATATCACGCCCAACTATGTCGAAGAACTTTACATCTCCGCGCCTTTGCACGACCTCGGAAAGGTGGGGATTAAAGATGACATCCTGCTGAAAGAGGGCAAGCTGACCAACGCGGAGTTTGAGATCATGAAAATGCACACCATCATCGGCGGCAACGTCATTGCCGAGCTCGAGCGCAAGCTGCATTTCCGGACCTTTTTTACGCTGGGCAAGGAAATCGCCTACCACCACCACCAAAAGTTCAACGGCAAAGGGTACCCCAATATTTTCAAGGGCGACATCATGCTGGTCGAGGAGGGGATGGGCAAGCCGCTCGCCGGCGAGGAAATCCCCCTTTCGGCGCGTATCGTGGCCCTGGCCGACGTCTACGACGCCCTGGTGTCCAAGCGTTGCTACAAGCGCGCCTTCACCGTCGAGGCGGCCGCGGACATCATTGTGTCCGAGCGGGGCGAGCATTTTGACCCTGACATCGTGGACGCCTTTCTCGAAATCCAGGACAAATTCAAGGACGTCCGGAAGCGTTTTAACAGATAGGGGCCCTATGAACTCAGACGGCAGCATCCCGGTCCTCACCGTCGAAGGCGACACACTCGCCGAGGTGTGGGAAAAGTCCATCCTCAAGACCTGGCACGAAGGCTGCCGTGTCTCCACCAAGTACGACAAGCCCGGCGACCCGCCCTCGCGCGACTGCACCATGATCATGACCCTCCGGCACCCGTGGCAGGATCCCCTCATCCACAAGCTCATGCCCGGCGGCATCGTGGAACTCGAGGAGTACGTGCAGGAGGTCGTGTACGGAATCAAGGACACCTGGCAGGCCGACCCCGACGATCCCACTGACACGCGCTGGAACTACACCTACCACGACCGCTGGGTGCGCTACGGGTACCGCGACAAACAGGGAAAACACCACACGGTCAACCAGCTCGAGGAATGCATCAATGCGCTCGTCAAGGCGCCCAACAACCGCCGGCTCCAGATGATCACCTGGCGCCCGGACCTCGACCCGCACGACAAGCATTCGCCCTGCTGCCAAAGCGTTTGGGTCCGCATCCTCGATGACGCGGAAGGGGTGGGCCACCTCAACATGAACGTGCGCTTCCGCAGCCGCGATGCGCTCGATGCGGCCTTTATGAACATGTTCGCCTTCATCCACCTGCAAAAGCACATTGCCGACGAGGTGGGCCGCCGCTCCGGAAAGGAAATCCGGCTGGGCCGTTACGTGGATATGTCCGACAGCTACCACATTTACGGTTCGCGCCACGAGTTTTTTTCAGGGTTCCTTAAAAAAGTCGAGTCCTCCAGTTTCGAGGACCGTGTCTACCACTATCACGACGAAACCATGGCCGAAATGTTCCGCGAGGCGCGCGAGCGCGAGGTGCCCGCGCACCTGAGTGACTATGCCGCGCAGCACAGGACCGGCCTTTACGAACGGTGACCCCATGCAAAAAATAAAAGCCAAACGGCTCCTTCCCGCGGCCCTGCTTCCGACACGGCGCCACGGCGACGCGGGTTGGGACCTCTATGCCTGCACGGTCGAAATGCTTGCGCCCAACATGCTCAAAGTCGGCACGGGTATTGCACTGGAGCTTCCGGAAGGATATTGGGGGCAAATCGAAAACCGCTCCTCCATGGGCAAGGCCGGCTGGGACGTGCACGGCGGCATTGTCGATAATATCTACCGCGGCGAAGTCATGATCATCCTTGTCGGGCACACAGCCGGGGCCGCGCCCGTACCCGTGGAGCCCGGCGCCAAGGTGGCGCAGCTCATCGTGCGCAGGCTGGAGGACGCGGAGTGGACGCTGGAAGAGGCCGAAACGCTTTCAACCACGGAGCGGGGGAGCGGCGGCTTTGGGAGCACGGGCCGTTGACGGAGACAACGCGGAAATCAATCGGCGGATGCGAGCGCCCGGGCCTCGTTTTCGGTCGCGCAAATTGACAGGGCTTCCATCAGGCCCATGGCGCTGAAGAGGTCGATCACGACTTCGTTGCCGCAGCAGAAGACGGCCTTTCCGCCGCGCGATTTCAAAAAATTTGCGAGTTTAACAAATCGGCCGATGGCCAGACTGTCGATATAGTTGAGTTTTTCAAGGTTAAAGACGAACCGCAGGCGCTTTTGCCTGACATGCTCGACGATCTCCGCCTCAAACGCCTTCATCTCGGCGTTCTCCCGTAAAAAGCCCGAGAGCAGCGCCACCACGATGGAATCGTGGATTTGCGCGGAATAACTGAACGGCGCGGGGATCGCTTGCTTGGCGGCGTTTTCGGGGTGCTCGACGGCCCGGAACAGGGCCTCTTCGTCGCCGAATATTTTAAGGAGGGTGTCGAGTTTGGACGCGGCCAGGTATTTAGTGATGGTTTCGTCGGTGCAAAGGAGCGCCAGTACCTTGCCGCCCTGCGAAATGATTTTGTGGTATTTGATGAGCAGGCGGAGCGACAGGCTCGACAGGTAGGCGGCTTGCCGGAGGTCGAGGACAATGTGGTATTTGTTGAGCGCCGCGGTGTTGGTGAGGATTTTCTCGAGTTCGCTTTCGTAGTCTTCGAGG
>JAZDKP010000200.1:0-14280 GCA_043802925.1 Fibrobacterota bacterium
CAGGATGGCCTTTTCGTACGTGTAGGTGTACGTGTCCTCCAGCGAATCCCTGGCAAAGTCGTAAATACGCAGCGAGTCGCGGCAGCGCTTATACTGCGGGTACGCGAGCGTGTCGAGCCGTATTTTAGACACCGGGCAGAAACGGAATTCCTTCGCGTTTGTATTGGGCACCCAGGCCGTGTCGAACCCGCCGCAGCGTGCGTTCGCGGTCACGGCCAGGTGCGCCTGCACCCAGCGGCCTTCGACCTGGCTGTAGCCCGTGACCAGCTCGCGAATGAGCGTAAGGTTGGTGCTGCCGTACGCCACCTTGAGGGTGTCGTTGAGCTTGACACCGCCCGGATTGGGCAGGTACTGGTAGGTACCGAAGCCCGTGCCCACACTGTTGGTGATGGCGCCGCCGGTCGTGGATGTGGAATCAAAGAAGTAGGTGGTGGCGCCCAGTACGACGGTGCCGTCGCCCGTGAAACTATACCGCTCGAGTTCCGTGGCCGCGTCAACCCAGTTGCCCGCAACACGCTTGTCGCCGTGCTTCAAACCGCCCACAAAGGGGTGGACCACCTGCTTCTGGGTGCTGCCGTCGTACTGCATGGCCATGTAGTACTTGGTGTCGGACCAGTGGTCGTGGCCGCTCGCTTCTTCGTTGAACGGGACGGTGCGACGGCGGTACATCTGCTTGATGCCACCCTTGGAACCGTTGGGGCCGAGAATGTCGTCATCATTGCTGTAGAAATCCATTTTGAAGACGTTGCCCACCTGGGGCAGGCCGTCCGTGCCGTAAAAGCCGGTGCCGTCAAGCGCGCTCCAGAGCTCGGTCTTGTAGGGGAATTTGAACTCCATGTGCCATACGGAGCGGAACCAGGGGTCCGTGCCCTGCGATGTGGCCGCGAAGTCGATGCCAAAGGCGCTTTGGCCACGGGTGAAGTTCGTGGCCTCGTCGCCGCGGGACTGGTTGTGTAAAAGGTTCATATGGATAAGGCCGCTCAGGTAGGGTTCTTCGTTCATGCGCTTGTGGATGTTTAGATAGGCGGTGTGCGAGTTGTCGCCGTAAGGCATAAGCACGGCGTTGTCGCTGTAATAGCGGCGGAAGGTGTTGCCTCCGGTCTTTGACCAGAGTCCCGCGCCGTAATCGCCCCAGTCCCAAGGGTCGATAGCGAGTTGTATACCGTCCTGCAGATACCAGCCGAGCAGGCTGTCCACATCGTGGATGTCATCGTGCGTTTCGACGCCCACGTAAAAGCCGTCATGGTTGTAGCAGAAGCGCCAGATGGCGTGAATGTCCTGCGGGCCTTTGTACTCGCGGGGGTCCTGGCAGGCCTTTGCAGCGCCCGCGTCCTCCCAGCTGTTGATGATGAGCGTCTCGGCGTACCACCAGATGGAGTCTTCGAGCAGGCCATCGATGACCGGCGCGTAGTACCGCTGGGGAATGGAACCAGGGACCGGAGGCGTGGTGCGGACTTTGTACTTGATGTCACCACGGTAATGGCCCTCAAAAGGCGCCATGAGCCCCGAAGTGTCGCAGTTGGTGGCATTGGGAAAACTGGCCGGATCGAGCCAGGCCTGTGAAAAGGCCATGGCCGCCAGCAGACCGGCAGTCAGCAGGATTTTCTTTAACATACCCTGTCCTCCTTCTTTGTTAAGTAAATCCTATTAAAACAAGCTTTTAATATAATATTTGATCTTTTTAAATAAACCTAAAAACGCCTGTTGTTTTGCAGCACGGTCCCTTTTCCTCTCACTTGCACTGGGTGTCGCGCCAGCGCGTCGAATCAGCGGGATCGAAATAGCGCCGGTAATGGTTGTCGAGCCAGGCGGCCACAGGGCCCGTGACATTGCAGAGCCGGTTCCAGGTCACGTCCACCTGGCAATTGAGCCGCACCACGCTGTCCGGGAGCGCGGCAAGGTTGTTTTCGCGCAGGGAAAGCTCTTTGAGCATGCGCAGGCGGCCCAACGTGCCGGGCAACGAATCGAGCCGGTTGTTGTTGACCCACAGGATGGAAAGGCTGGTCAGCCGGCCGATTTCGGGCGGCAGCGTGGAGAGGCTGTTACCGCTCAAGACCAGCGAACGGAGACCCGAAAGATTGTCAATGGCTGGCGGCAGCGCGGTCAGCCGGTTGATTTCGGCCCGCAGGGACGTAAGGCGCGGCAGGGTAAAAAGGAAGGCGGGCAGGCCGTCGATATTATTGAAAGACAGGTCCAGTTCCTCCAGGCAGGCAAGACCGCCCACAGCCGTGGGCACATCGGCAAGTCGCTGGCCGATGAGCTCGAGCACCTTCAGGGAGTCAAGTTCGGAAAGACGCGCGGAGACGCGCAACGGCGCGGATGTGTTCCCGGTGCCCAAAAGCCCCAGGTATTCGAGCCGGTCGAGTTTCGCGATGTCGTCGGGAATGACGGAAAAGTCGCGCTGGCACTTGAGGTAGGCGACCCGGCCGTTAATGACCCAGATGACGTCAGAGACGAGGTCCGTGAGGCCGTTGCTGTCGAGGATGGCGCGGACCGCGACCGTGTCGGCTGCAAAGGCGGGCCCGCCCGTGACGTGGAGCCGCTCCACCATGTTCACAATATCGAGCCCGGTGGTCTCGCCGGAGCGGACCGTGATGTTGGAAGTGTCAATCATGGCAAAACCGGGCCGCTGCGCCTGGATGCGGAAGCGGTAGACGCCCTCCGGAAGGTTTTGGATAAGGAAGTACCCCTCCTTCTGGACCGGCTTTACGATGTTCAGGTTCCAGATGACGGCCTCAAAGACGCCGAAGGAGTCGGGAAGCTGATCGTACTTGACCGTGAGCCATCCCTGGATGGCGCCGCAGGGCTTGAGCGTGTCGGTACCCACGCTCACGAGCGTGTCGGCCGATGGCAGCGTGACGCGGTTCAGCGCACCCCGGCCGCCGGGCCCCTGGATTTCGATGATGTAGGTGGTGGGCGCCAGGTCCGAATCGTGGTAGCTGCCGGTACTGTCCGTGATGAGCGTGATCGGATCCGCGTCCTTCATTTCAGGACTGGGCGCCATTTCAGGATGCAAAAGGACCACCGCGCCCGGCACCGGCGCGCCGTTCGCGTCCACCACGCGCCCGGACACGCCCGTGAGCGCGTTCCCGGTCTCGTCCGTGCCGCCGGAGTGGCCGGCCACGTCCGGACCCGTGGAGCAGGCCGTCCAGAGCAGGCAGGCCGCGGCGAACAATAAGCGCGGGAGGGTTTTCATGGCCGCACGTCCCCGCTTAAGGGAAACAATTGGAGGTTCAGCCGGTACACCCGGTCCATGTGTTCCTGGTTGGCCACGATGCGCTTGACGCGGTCCTTGAACGCGGTGATTTCCTGCTTGATGAGCTGGTAGTTTTCATGGGTCACGCCCATGGTGATGCCCGAAATGTCGCGTTCCGTGGGCGGAAAGGCCTCAATGGCCTGGCTCCCGAGCTGCGAGAACTGCTGGTTGACGTTGCGCACAGTCGTGGAAACCACCTCGGAGCCGCTCGTGAGGTGGTGGTCGCTCTGCGAAAAGGTATTGTCCGCGTTTTTTACGAGCAACCCGAGCTGGAGCAGGAGCTCCACGGCTTCACGCGCCTCGCGCTTTCCGATTTGGGGCCGCACCTGCTTTCCGAGCAGCGTGTAATTACCCTTCCAGTCAAAAGCGCAGGCCAGTTCGCGGATGGCGATGTTGTGCCACTTGGAATAATAAGCGTAGTAACTGACCGGGAGCGTCTTCTCGTGGATTTTAGGCAGGAGGTTCCGCATCTCCTCGAGATGCCTGTTCTTTTCGACCGCGGTTTCGGCCTGGTTAAAACCCACAAGCGCACGGAAGAATCCTGATTCGCGCTCCGAAAGGTTCAGCCCCTTGATGAAGCATTCAAGCGTGGATGCGGTAAGGTTACGTTTTCCGGCCACGACTTCCTGGTAGAGGGCCGCGGACTTCAAGCCTGCCTTCCGGCTGAAGTACCGATAGGAGAAGAACGAAAACCGGGCCTTGTGTTCCTCGTAGAAACCCTGAAGGAATTGCCGGTAATCGCAATAATGTTCAATACTTTTCATAAGCTATCCCTGATTGGCTCTCAATAAAGCATACCTGACTTTATGATCACACGCAACGTTACTTCACTCATAAAGATATATCAAGCGACTGTGAATCGCAATCATTATTTCAAATAAACGTACTCATTTTGAGAACAGTACATACACTTTCTGTTGCAATATGAGCATTGTCCATGTTTTTTAGATGCTTTTTGAGTACGCCTAAAACAGCCGGGTAACGGAAGCGCGGAACCGGGTGCCTCCCCGGGTCGTGGTCACGCGATTATCGGGCAGACTGGATGAGCCGGATGGCCCACTGCTGGGAAGAGGTTTTTCAATGGGGATGATTTGCGACAGAGAAAGCCGGATATCCGACCGGAAAACATGAAGGCAATAGTCGAGGCTGGGCTGGAGCCAGTATTTGTTATAAAGAAAGGGACTCGAACCCAGCGGATCAAGGTAATAGGGAAAAAGAAAAAACTCCATCTTTCGTTCACGATAAACGAGTGTGTCCGACAATTGAACGCTTGAAAAAGCGAGCCTTCCGCTCAATGTTTGACGGTGTGTGGCGATCATGTCACCCCGGACGTCAAGCCCATATTCAAGGAGGTCGGCGTTGAACCGATCCATGCGGTAATGCACGTCCAGAATCTGCGCCCAGCTGGAAAATGGAAACGGTTCAAAATAACCATACCCGGATATTGCGTGGAAAAAAGCGCCGTGAATGCCAAGCCGGATTCCCCGGTTCATTTTCAATCCTGCTTCCCAGACCCCTTCGCTATGCCGCAGGGTGTCTAAAAGAAGATACGGATTCGAACCGTATTGCGATTCCAGGATGGCAAGACCCGAGGCGACATGGCAGGCGAAAAACGGAGTCAGTGCGCCAATGTGAATTTCACCGTTCAACACGGCTTCGGTTCCCGGCGCATGGACATCCATGGAAAACCCTTCGCGGCCCCTGGCGCCAAAACTTGTGAGCATCGTATACGCCGCATTCGCCTGGATGGAAATATTGCGGAACCGCCCTTCGGTAAGCAGCCCCAGCTTTTGGTTTTGCAGGAACAACGGGTAATCGAGGGCGCGGCCGTACAAAACAGGGCTGAACGCCCAGGGAGCCATTGGCGTAACGCTATAATGGCCCATCAATGAAATATATGGGAAATTGCAACCCGCCATGAACTGCGTTGCAATGGCGTCCTTTCTCGTAACCAGCGAAGGCTCCTCCTGGAGCGGAATACCCAAAACAGCCGCGGCGCTCACGTGACCCGCACGCTGCCATACCGTTGCTTCCAGGTTGGAACGTTCGGACCAGGCATTCAGCCTGGAGATATCGTCCGAGTTCCATTGAAAGGAGGAATTCACCCCGGCGCGCGTAAATTTTAACAACAGCCCCTGGTGGGCCTGCTTTAACAACACCCGGGCCGAAGAATTCCATAGATAGGCGTATTGCCGGGTCAGGAGGGTGTCGTTTTGCGTGACCCGTTCCCGGTAACCATCAAACCACTCCCCTTCCAGGGTAACCTGTCTTTTGGACAGGGTATCGCGCATCCATCCGTAAAGCTCCATGGCCCCCGGTTCCACAGGAAGCAGTTCCCGGACAAGGGAGGCGGACAAAGCAATGCCGGACAGGAGAAACACCAGCGCTATAATGAAAAAGCCAGGTGCATTGCCTGGCTTGTAAGCGGGCACCATGGATATTAAGATAATAAATGAAATGCGCCCCGGCGTAATGCCCGGGGCACATCAGCGCGTACGCGTCAGTTGATTTGTTCGCTGGCCGACAGAAAGGAGTTGATCATGTCCACCCACTTTTGGCGCGAGGTCATGTCAGGAAAGAACCCGCCCATGGTGTAATCGCTGAAATAGGGGAAAGTCCTGTAATCATCGGAATTCAAGTCACCAAGATCCTGGCCGTTATCATTGAGAAAACGAATGGGGGTAACACTGGAATTGATGTTGAGGCTCGCTTGATAACGGATGGAATCCGTGAGCACATAGGATCTGGAATAGCCATAATTCATGATGGTATCGATACGGGCTGGATTATCAATATAAAAGGAATCGCTATTGTTTACCCATACCTGATTGGTGGCCCAACCATTCGAATAAAAATCTTTTGACGTGTCCAAAACAACCCATTCCGATTCGTTAAGCCACTGGTGCTTTGGCAACAGCGTCTTGAGGTCCTGGATGGGTGTATTCAGGAACGCCATGACATTGATTTTGAGGTTGAGGCTTTTGTTGTCCACCGTATCAAGCGTATAGGGGCCGGACAGCAGTTCGGTGATAAAATTCAGGAAGGTCTCGGGGGTCGCGAACTTACTTGTGAGAGCAGCGGAAATACCGGCTTTAACCAGGTCCTCGCTCCGATTGAACTTGGCAAAGCCGGAGTCGAGATCATCGATATCCGTCATTTTGATGATATCGAGGCTCTGCATACCCCGGTTTTCAGCCCGATAGGCCGCGAGCGCCGCCTGTAATGTCACCGGGATGGCCATCAGATCATTTTTTGCAAGAAGATTAAAACCGGGATGGAGGGTCAGATAATCCGTACCCGGCTGCAAAGAATACTTCAGGATGCGACCGAAAGCCATGTCATAGGAGGTATCGATGGAGGAATAGACCCGGTAAAGGGTGTCCGTTGATACGCGCTGAAACTGACGCCACTCATAACTATTGCCACTGGCGCGATCCATGTCAAGGAATCCGGAAAAATCCTTGACCCCGGGCGCGGTATAGAAATCATGGTCGTACATACAGAAGATATTAAGGGATGCGCGAATGAAACGGAGCGAGGCCTCCAGAAGAAGGACTTCACCCTTGTCGATTTTAAATTGTTCGCCATCGATCGTCAGGGTGAGCGTGGGGTCGGTCTGGGCTTCGATGCGCTTGAGCGCGGCTATTGCGTTGCTGATAACGGGCACGACTTCACCTGCGGCAATGGTCTGGACATAGGTGACCGAAACAAAACGCGGGAACTTGGGCGCAACCGGGCTTGGTGCGGCCTGGGCCAGGGCCTCTATCAAACAGGCCTTGGCCAGGGTGGCAAGGGTACTGTCGTAGTTCTGATAGGCGCTGTCCCACCCGTGAATGGAATCCGCCATCTTTTTTATGGCTGCCGAGGTATTGAGCGCCATGGTTGAGGCGACCGTGTACCCGAGATTGGCCTTGATGTTGGCGGGGTTGAGGTTAAGGGCGTCCTCGAAATGGCCACGGACCCTGGTAAAACCGGCATTCGCCCAGTCATCGTAGGTCTCAATGTTCTTTAAAATCCGGATAAGCGAGTCCAGCTCGTCGTAGGCGGCATCGGCAATGGCCGCGGCCTCCGTGCTGTCACTGGCCGTGGGCTGATGTGTGGGGTTGAAGGTGGCGTTGGTGTCGGGCGGGATGATGAGGGTGGTGTTGGACGGGTCTTCCACCTTGGCTTTGTTCTGGTCCAATGGATTGGAACAACCCGTCATCATTAGGATGAGGGCCGCAAGGGCAAAGATCGATAAAAAGCTCCGGTTCAGATTGGAAACCATGAAACCTCCTGTAAAAAGTTTACTGATAGAGACGCGCTTCAAAACAAATTGACTGAATGTCTTCGGCTAAAATAAGAAATACACTTGTCATATTCAAAGAAAAGATAATTATTCCTGAAAACGAGGGCTGTGACGGGGATCACATGTTGAAATATTTTTCAGCGACGGATAACCGCTTACTTCAGGCCGCGGGCGTACGCGTCGGTATAACGGAAATAGCCCTGGACCTCGTGGTAGGCGGAACCGGGCGAGACAATACTTTCGTTGACGCGGCCGTCGCGGGTCACCAGATATAATTTGAAGCGGTGCATGGCCGTATCACGGGGGGTGAGCAGGCGCGCAAGGGGACCCTGGCCCTCCACGAGCAGAAGGGAATCCATGACCATGGAGGAATTGTAATCCTCGTTGGTGTAATACCAGCGAAAACCATATTCTTCGCGGTCAATCTTCCAGAACGGGATATCGTTCTGTTCCGAAAGGTAGCTATAACTCTGCAGGAGCGTGTCCCCGGTGGCGCTGAAACCCGAGTCCGCGGCAAGGAAATAGGACCATCCTTCATCAAGCGTAATCGTGTCCTCGACCAGGCCGGGATTGGCGGCATTGTACATGTAATGCATCGTGGACGGGTAACGACCCACGGAATCCGGGTCCGACAGGTCTTTCTTCTGAACGGCAAGGATCCCCATCCACCCAAGCAAAGGGTTGGCGTTGACATTGGGGGTATTGAAACTGCGGCTGTACCGCACGGTCAGCGTCCGGGTCACATCGAGGGTGATGTCGGACACGATTTTTGCTCGGAGCTTGATTTGGCAGGCAAACTGGTCCACAAGGTGCATGAGCGAATCGGGCAGCGGGGTGTGCGAAGCGGCCATGACTTTGAGCGCGGCATCCGCCTCCTCAGGTGTCATGGGCGGCAAGCCCGCCCGGCCCGCGGAAAGCGCAAACCCGGTGCGGAGCTGGGTGGAATTGAGGAGCGTATTCGGGGGCACGACAAATTTGAACCGGACGCCGGCTGAATCGTCAAAGGCCATGGCGCTCAAGTCCACGATATTGCGCTCAACAATTTCGTTGCCGTAGAAATCGATGCCGTAATCGAGCGCCAGCTCCCAGTGGATGCTGGGCGTCGCTCCGGCCGGAAAGAAACAATAGAAACGCACGGTTACGGTGTCGCCCGGCGCGGCCTCAGCGGGCTCGCAGACCACGGTGAAGGGGCGGGTCTTGTTGCCTTCGATGTTTTCATAGCGCGATGGCAGCTGCGTGCATCCGCACAGGAACAGAAGAAGGGCGAGTCCCGTGGTTTTAATCATGTCAAAACTCCGCGCGTACGCCCAGGGAGGGGATGATGATCCCGCCAATGACCTGGCGCTCTGAATCATCATACCCGTAATCGTAGGCTTCCGGGCTGTTATATAAAAAATAGTTCGTGTTCTGGACATCGAGGTAGGCCGACAGCAGCCAGTTTTGGAAGACCCACTTCTTGTCGATGCGCGCGTCGAGCTGGAAAAAAGGGCCCATCCGGTCCGAAAAGTATTGTCCCTCGAGCGTCGTGTAGCGGCCGTCATCCGCATTGAATTCATACTTCTTTTCCGTGTATCCGAGCCGCGGCGTTTCGGGATTGCCGGTGACATAGCGGAGCCGGAACCCGGGCTCAATGCCGTGAGCAAGCCGCCAGCTTCCTATGATCTGAAGATTATGCGTCTGGTCCTTCTCATACTTATACCAGGCGTTTGGGTCCCAGTTCTTCTGGATCCCTTCCGCACCCTGCGCGTTGCCCGGCGGGTTGGGTGTCCGCCGCTCGCTCCGCGAGAGCGTGTAGGATATCCAGCCGAAGAAATGCTCGCCCGGGTCGTGGCGAAGCATGATTTCCATCCCGAACATGCGCCCCTCCTGGTCGGGCAGAAAGTTGAGCGGCTGGCCCGTGGCGGGGTTGACTGAATCGGTGTTCGCGGGAATATTATCCTGGGTGTTATAATAGCCCTGCACATCGAGGGAAATCAGGTCGTTCAACTGCCATTCGTGACCCAGTACGACCTGCCTTCCGGTGGTAAGCGGGAGGTCCGGGTTGCCCCAGACCGAATCAATGGCCTGCCCCATGGGCTTGGGCGTCTGGTTATAGGTCCCGGCCGCGCCCTTGAGCGTGCGACCCGGCGCCCATTCCCAGCGCGTGGTGAGCCGCAGGGAAGGCAGCCCTTCCGACACCTCGGCATAATAGTCGTACCGCAGGCCCGGGGTGAGGGTGAGCGTCTTCCACGGCCGGTATTCCGCATTGGCGTAAGCCCCGAGGTCCGTGAACCAGATGTCGCGGCCGCTCTGTTTGGCACCCTGGGCCGAAAGGATGTGCAGGTCATAGTTGATTTTGCGCGCCTGGAGGTCGACGCCGGGAAAGAGTGTGAGCCGGGGTGAGAGCGTAAGCGCGACCTGGTCGCGGATATACGGACCCAAATATTCCTGCTGCGTCCGGACAAAGCTGAAGACGTTAAAATCGATAATCTGGCGTGACGCCGAAGCGCGCAGCGAATGGGAAACATGCTCCGACAGTTTCTGGTCGAGTCCGAAAATAGCCTGCTGGAAGTTGATGTCTTCGGACAGGAGGTTGCGGGCCGCGCTGACCTCGGTGGAGCCGCCGCGCACCTGTTTCACAATGAATTCCATCCGGTCCTGCGACGTAAAGAGCGTTAAAAACATTTTGCAGTTATTGCTGCGCACATAATCGAGGCGCGCCACCGCGTCCCAATAATAAGGCACCACGGTCATGGGCAGATAGATACCCGCCTGGTCAATAACGAACTTTGCCACGGTGGCGATATAGCTCCGCCGGGCCGAAACCATGAGGCTTACACCAGGCTTCACCGGCCCTTCAGCGACAAATGAAGCGTCGATGAGGTTGATATCCACGTTGCCGTGCCAGCGATCGGTTTTTGCGGGCCGTCCCTTGATTTCAACGACTCCGCCCACGCAGCCGCCGTACCGCGCGTTAAAGCCACCCGGATAAAGGTCCACGGCCGAGAGGGCGTCGGAGTTGTAGGTGGAACGGAGGCCGCCAAAGTGGAAGAGCATTGGGATTTCGACCCCGTCCAGGAAATAGCGTGTGTCCTCGTTGCCGCTGCCGCGCACAATGACGTCGCCGGAAATGAAGGAGGCGCGCGCCACACCCGGCAGGGCCTGCACCACCTTCACCGCGTCGCCGGAAAAACCGGGCACGCGCTTGACCTCCGTGAGCGAAAGCGTGCTTTTGGCCACTTCCTTCTTTTCCATCTTCCCGTACACCACGATTTCATATTCATTATAGTTGAGGCGTTCCAGCCGGTATTCGACCTCGCGCTGCTTTTCCCGCTCAATGATGTCCGAAAGGCTGTCCGCGCGGTAGCCCGCGATGGGAAACTTGAGCAACACGCGGCCGACCGGCAGGGACTTGAAGGAAAACCGGCCCAGGGAGTCGGTGTAGGTGACAATGCCGCCTCCTTCATACGTCTGGCCGGCAAAGGAGCCGATGCGCTGGAGGTAGGCCGTGAACGGAACATGCACGGCCGTGTCAGAGGCGGTGTCCGGGAAGGTGGCCGCAATGACGCCATCGCGGACCGGCGCACGCGTGCCCATTTCAAGAAGCGTGCCCATAAGGTTGACGTACTCCTCGACGCGCCGCACCTCGTCGGACACGGAAAAGCGGTATTCGTACTGAAGAAAGACGGGCACGGGCAAGCCGCCGGCCATGGCGGGCCGGTACCGGAACCGCTGGACAGCAGCCATGGCCGCGGAATCGAGCGCCGGGGAGAGCCCTTTGAGCACTTTGATGGAATCCACGCGTCCGGAATCCGTGACAAAAATGTCAACGAGCACGCTCCCTTCAATGCCGGCCTTCAATGCCTCGGCCGGATACACGGCCGGAATGAATTCAATAAGCTCCGGCATTTTTTCGAGCGGGGGCAGCGAATCCAAGGCGACCGTGTCGATGCCGGTTTGAACGCCGGTGGCATAGACCGGGAATAACAAAAACAAAAGACATAAAAGAAAGAATCTCACCTCACCCCCCTGCCCCCTCTCCTGAAGGAGAGGGGGGGCACGTGGACAAAACAAATGACATTTGTTAATTCAAGAATCATATACTTATTATTTCTTCCCCCTCTCCTTTAGGAGAGGGGGAAAGGGGGTGAGGTGTTAATTCTGCAGCACATATTTAAATGAAATCAAAATCCACACCGCCACGGGGTCTTTTCCCTGCATCGCGGGTTTGAACCTTAGCTTTTTCACGGCTGCGAGCGCGCTTTCCTTTGACCCATAACCCAGGTCATTCTGCACCTCAGCCTCTTTGACCCGGCCGTCAGTGTCGATGAGTATTTTGACCCGGATGACGCCGGCCACGCCGGCCTTTTTCATCTCTTCGGTGTATTCGGGCTTGACAATCTCCTCCATCACGGGCATGGAGGTGACCGCGGTGACCGAAACCACGCGGCCCTCGAGCTGCTCTTTTTTAGCGGTCACGGTGTCGATTTCTTTGTTGATGGTGTTGCCCAGTTTGCCGATGACCGCCTCGGACGCGTCGCCGCCCGCGCCCAGGCCGATGGAATAGACGCGGCGCAAGCCGTACACCCGTTCCACCACGGGCGCTTTCTTGTCCTGCGGTTCCACGATGTCGTTTTCCTTTTGCGCAAGCCGCACCGCTTTGGTCAGATCCAGGGCCTCTTTTTTCACCTGCAACGCGGCCGCGGGCAATGGCGCGGCCTTTTTGACCGCGGTCTTTTTCTTCTCCTGCAAAAGAAAGCGGGTCTTGATAATCTCCATGCGTTTTTCGTCAAAAACCTGGGGCAGCCGCTTGACGCTTTTCAGGTAAACCCCGGCGCAAAGGAAGAAAAGGAGCGAAAGCGCGATGGTCACGGAAAAAAGCGAACCGCGGCGCTCAAGGGCCGAAAGGTCAGCCTCGTACAGGCGTAGGGGATCGTTTTCAGGCAACGGGCGCAAGGCGTTCATGGTCAATCCTTCTGGACTGCGAGTACCGAAAAGTCTGCGTATCCCGCGCGGCTGCAGGTAAACATCACTTTTTTAACAACCTTGAACGGCATTTCGCGGTCGCACTGGATGATAACCTCAAGGTTCTTTGTGGTATCGGCCACGGTCTTCTTTTTCTGCAACAGCCACTGGTACAGCGGTTCAATGGAAAGCGCGGCCGAGTGCTCCACCGAGTCCGCGGATGCGAGCACGGTTCCTTCGGACATCACGGCCTTGCTCGTGATTTCGATCATGAGCATGGGCTTGGGCGCCTCCTTTGCGCTTGAAACCGGTAATTGAAGGTCATCGGAGGGGGTGATAAGATTGCCCTCGGCCGAAAAGCTCTGGATGAGAAAGATGAGCAGCAGGGTAAGGATGTCGATCAGCGAAGTCATCTGCGGCCGGAAAACCTGCGGCGCGCCGCCCTCAGCCGAACCGAAACGGGAGGCGCGGAAGCTCATGCTCATTTTCCGGTCCCCGGGTCCTCGGCCGCGGCGGCCAGTCCTGATTTTGTGAACCCGCTTTCACGGCAGACATCCAGCACGTCCACCACATATTTGAAGGCCACGGCGTCGCGGACCGCGACCACGGCCTCGTCCTTGAGGTCCGCGGACGCGCGGCGCGCTTTGAGGCGCTCCGCAAGCCCGGCATAATCATAGACCCCGTTCACTTTCGGCAGGCTGTCGAGCATCTTTTCGCCATAGGTAATCGCAAGCCGTTCGGGACTCAGGACCACGGTGAGTTTGAGCTTGGGCCGTCCGCTGTCGAGTGAAAGCCCGGCGCCCACATTAGGCGGAAGCGACAAATTCAGGACCGCGAGCTGCGTGTAGACCGCCACGGAGGCGAGGAACGGAATGAGGATGACCAGCACATTCATGATGGGGCTGGTGTCGAGGTCGATTTCCGCCTCGGTCTCGTCCGAAGGCAGGCCGAGGTTTTTCAGGAGTGAGAGCTGTTTCACGCGCTCTTTTTCTTTTTCAGATAGTTGAGGAAACGGACGAGCGACTCGTCAAGGTCCTTGGAAATCTGATGCTGTTTGTTATATAAGAACGTATAGAGGACCATACAGGGCACGGCCGTGATGAGGCCAAAGGCGGTACAGTTCATGGCCTCCGCGATACCCGCGGCCAGCAGCGCGGCCTTTTTGGAGGCTTCCACCGAGGCCAGGGATGAAAAGGAGGCCTGCAGCCCGGATATGGTGCCGATGAGACCGAGCAGGGTGGCGATGTTGGCGAAGAGCGAAAGGTAGTTGAGCCGCTGCATAAGGCGGGGCATTTCGCGGATGGCCGCCTCCTGCACTCCCTCTTCGATTTCAGCCACAGCCATGCCCCCGGTGAAACGGTCCACGGCCACGGAAAGCAACGCGTGCAGCGGTGAGCGGCCGGCATGCGCCATGGTTTTTGCGCCATCGCTGTCCCCGTCATTCAGCTTTTTCACGATACCCGCCACCAGATGGGACCCGCTTTCGCGGCAGGTGAAGAAGTAGAAAATGACGCGTTCAACGACCACAGCCGCGGCCACGGCCAGCACGCAGAGAATGACCCACATGAACGAGCCGCCGGAATTAAAGAAAAGCGCAATAGAGGAAATCATCTGTTTTGCTCCTTGGAGGATGGGTTACAATTTCATGAAGAATGAATCCTCCCCGCAGCAAGCTGCGGGGTATCGAAAGGCAAAGAGGCTTTCTCTGTCATTCCCGCGAAAGCGGGAATCCACCACCTGATGATGGATTCCGGGTCAAGCCCGGAATGACAAACAAGCCGTAGCAAGCTAC